>NZ_JBNAGK010000018.1:0-97053 GCF_049803835.1 Tropicibacter sp. S64
TCAGGATGCGGACCATGGTGCCGTCCATGACCTTGGTCTGGTCCGTGTGGAAGACCGACGAATGCGGGTCATGGTTGAAGTCGGAGCTGACGAGTTTCTTGTCGGTGTAGCCGAGGATGCCCTTGAGCGGGCCGTCGGCGGCATCGCGGATCGCGTCGTTGATCTCCTGCACGGTGGTCGCGCGGGACGCCTCGAAGGTCAGGTCGACGACGGAGACGTTCGGCGTCGGCACGCGGATCGCGACCCCGTCGAGCTTGCCGTTCAGTTCCGGCAGAACCAGCCCCACGGCCTTCGCCGCGCCGGTGGACGTCGGGATCATCGAGAGCGCGGCCGCGCGGGCGCGGTAGAGGTCCTTGTGCATGGTGTCCAGCGTCGGCTGATCACCGGTGTAGCTGTGGATCGTGGTCATGAAGCCTTTCACGATCCCGACGGTATCGTTGAGCACCTTGGCCACCGGCGACAGGCAGTTCGTGGTGCAGGAGGCGTTGGAGACGACGATGTCGTCGCTGGTCAGCACGCTGTCATTGACGCCGAAGACGATGGTCTTGTCGGCACCGTCGCCGGGGGCGGAAATCAGCACGCGCTTAGAGCCATTCTCCAGGTGCGCCTTGCACTTCTCCTTGGAGGTGAAGATGCCGGTGCACTCCATCACCACGTCGATGTGGCTCCACGGCAGCTCGGCGGGATTGCGGATCGCGGTCACCTTGATCGGCCCGCGGCCCACGTCGATCCAGTCGTCGCCGGAGGACACCTCGACCGGGAAGCGGCCATGGACGCTGTCGTATTGCAGCAGGTGGGCGTTGGTTTCGACCGGGCCGAGATCGTTGATCGCGACGACCTCGATGTCGGTGCGGCCGGATTCGATGATCGCGCGCAGGACGTTGCGGCCGATGCGGCCAAATCCGTTGATGGCAACCTTGACTGACATGGAGTTCTCCCTTTGTGCCAAGTGGCGGTGCGGCTGTTAACGCTAACAATCAAAGCCGCGACGAAAAGTCAACGCCGGAGCGCCACAGCCTCGTGTGTTTTCAAGATTTATGCCGGGATGTGTAACAGGAAAGGCCGCGATCGGAAACAGAGGCGTCTCAGCGCCAGAACGCCAGCCACTCGATCAGGTCAAACATCTTCTTGGCCAGGAACAGCAGGTGTTCGCTGCCGTACATCAGATAATCGACGCCCAGGCCGCCGAGGATCAGCGCTCCGAGGACGATGGCGAGTGTATTGGTCATGACGGCTCCGGCGGGTTGCCCTCGTCTTTGCCAGAGCAGGCGCGGGCTGTCACGCCTCCGCTGCGATCTGCGCGGCTTTTTCCGCCACATTGCCCGGCTGCATCAGGTCCTCGACGAAGAGACCGAGGAGCGCGCCGCGTCCGCCGACACCGGCCTTGCGGTAGATCGCGCCAAGCTGCGCCTTGACCGTGCCCTCCGCCGTGCCACGCAGGGTGGCAATCTCGGCGATGCTCATGCCCTTGAGCGTGAAGGTGGCCACGTCCGCCTCTGACGGGGTCAGCGACCAGCCGCGAAACCGGGCCTCCATGATGTCATGAAAGGCGCCTGCCGCCACGGAGAGTTGCGCCTCGAGATGGGCCTTGCGCCGCAGCAGCCGGACGAAGACGCGGATCTCAACCGCCACACCGGCCAACAACCCCAGCGCGGCACAGGCTTCGATGATGAAATGCGGGTGATTGAACGGCGGCCAGGACAGTTCGAACCCGTCTACGGCGACATCAGACAGAAAGACGATCGCGCAAAGCAGCTGGCCCGCGATGAGAATCGCGAGGCCAAGCATCTTGTTGTCCGGTTCGGCAGTCATGACTCGAAGGTTACGCCTTCGGGCAGACGTTTGACACCCGTGACCATGGCACGCGGCAAGTTGACGCCGGTGCGGCGGCTTTCCCAGATCACTGCAGCGACATGCATCACGACGCTGATCTCGGTCCAGGTGACGAGGGCTTCATGGGTTTGCTCGACCCAGTCGACACCCCAGAAGGTATTGGTGGTCATCATGTAGCCGGTCAGCGCTATTCCGGCGATGCTCAGAAGCAGGTTGAAGATCATAAGCCCGCCCAGCGGGGTATGGCCGCGATGCGCCCTGCGCCGGCCCGCCGCCATATCGGCCATTTGTCCGAAGATGCCGGATCGGGTGGGCCAGAAACTGGCGAACCGCGCGGTCCAGGGCCCGATGATCCCCCAAACCAGCCGGAAGGCGAGCAGCCCGGCGATGGTGTAGCCGATGATTTCGTGCAGATCGCTCTCGGCGTCGGTGAACAGGGCATTGGCGGCAAAGAGCCCGACGAGGCTCCAGTGAAAGATCCGCACGAGCGGATCCCAGATGCGGTGGTCCGTCATGGTGTCGCTCCTTGGCATGACTGTGGGAGAGGGTGGCGGGGCAGAGTGCCCCGCCAGAAGCCTGTCACGCACGAGGGGGTGACCGTGCGGGACTGTGACAGGCAACCGGGACCCCGGGTCCGGCGTCAGACTCAGTTCTTGATGCGCACCACGTTGAAGTCGGCGTCGAGATACAGCTCGACGCGAGCGCCATCCTTCAGCGCGTAGACTTCGATCATGCCGTCTTCGCTGTCGATCTTGCGGACTTCATAGCCCTCTTCGGTCAGCTTGGCGCGAAGGGCGTCCTGCTGTTCCACGCTCAGGTCGGTGGACGCGAAGGCGGCACCGGCGCCGAGGGACAGGGCGAGGATCGAGGCGGTCAGAATGCGGGTCATGGGGGAACTCCTGATTGGGTTGCGGTCCGGACGGGGTGTCCGTGACTGAAGCCAACCTGCATCCGGTCCGCCGTGTCCTGCCATTCGTCTTCCGGCACAAACCGGCGGCTTTACCCGCCGGTTTGCGTATCTATGCCTTTGGTTTATGCCTGATTTCGCTCAGGTTTATGCCGCCTGGACGCTGGCCGAACGGGTCAGCATGCCGAACAGGTCGCGCGGGTCATCCGGGTCCGCAAGCAGGTCCAGCGCCACCATCATCCCTGTCTCCAGCGCCTTTTCGCGCACGAACCGCAGGGCGCTGAAGTCCTCGATGGCAAAGCCGACACTGTCGAACAGCGTGATCTGCGCCGCGTCCCTGCGCCCTTCGGCCGCTCCGGTCAGCACCTGCCAGAACTCGGTGACCGGGAAATCACCCGGCATCTGCTGGATCTCGCCTTCGATTCGGGTCTGCTCGGGGTATTCGACGAAGACGTCGGCGCGGGTCAGAATCTCCGGCGCCAGCTCCGTCTTGCCCGGGCAGTCGCCGCCGATGGCGTTGATGTGCACGCCGGGGCCGACCATGTTGCCCGACAGGATCGTCGCGTTCTTCTTGTCCGCGGTGCAGGTGGTCAGGATCTGCGCTCCCTCGATTGCCTCCTCGGCGCTTTTGCAGGCGATCACGCGAAGGCCGGTCCCTGCAAGGTTCGCGGCACATTTTGCCGTTGCCCCCGGATCGGTGTCGTAGAGACGGACCTCCTCGATCCCGAGCATGGTCTGCATGGCGAGGCACTGGAACTCGGATTGCGCACCATTGCCGATCATCGCCATGACCTTCGAGCCTTTCGGCGCCAGATGTTGCGCGGCAAGCGCCGACATGGCGGCGGTCCTGAGCGCGGTCAGCAGGGTCATTTCCGACAGCAGGATCGGATAGCCGGTGTGCATATCCGCCAGCAGGCCAAACGCCGTGACCGTCTGCAGGCCTTCACGCGTGTTCTTCGGATGTCCGTTGACGTATTTGAAGGCGTAATGAGTCTCATCCGCGGTGGGCATCAACTCGATCACCCCGACATCGGAGTGGGCGGCGACGCGGGGCGTCTTGTCGAACTGCTCCCAGCGGCGGAAATCGTCTTCGATGGCACAAGCGATCCCGGTCAGCATCTGCGGCAGGCCGACGCGATGGATCAGCTGCATCATGTGATCGACGGAAACGAACGGCACGAGGGCCTTGTCGGAGGGCATCATGGCGGTGTCCTTTCTAAGGGTCAGAGGCTGCGCGGCGTCGGTCGGTCAAAGACCTTTCGGCCCAGTCCGGAGGCGCAGAGGTCGACCATCAGCTGCGCCGTGCGGCCGCGCTCGTCGAGCATCGGGTTGAGTTCCACGAGGTCCATGGATGTCATCAGGCCGCTGTCGTGGATCATTTCCATGACGAGATGCGCCTCCCGGACGGTGGCGCCACCCGGCACCGTGGTGCCCACTGCGGGGGCGGCGGCCGGGTCGAGGAAATCCACGTCGAGCGAGACGTGCAGCATGCCGTTGGCCTCCTCCACGCGCTTCAGGAAGGGTTTGAGCAGGGCCGTCACGCCGAATTCGTCGATCGCCCGCATGTCGAAGCGGTGCACTTTCGAGGCTTCCAGCGCACCGCGCTCCGCCCCGTCGACCGACCGCAGGCCAAGGATGCAGAGGTTTTCCTCCGGGATCGGGTCATTTACGGGCGGAAATTGGTCGAATCCTGCACGACCTGTGACATAGGCCAGCGGCGTGCCGTGCAAATTACCGGATTCCGTTGTCTTGGGCGTGTGGAAATCGCTGTGCGCGTCCAGCCAGAGAACGAACTGTGGGCGACCCTGCCTCGCCGCATGGGCTGCGACGCCATGCACCGTGCCAAGGCTGAGCGCATGGTCGCCCCCCATGAAGATCGGCAGGCCCCTGGTCATGGCAGCCTCCGCGGCCCGGCTCAAAGCCCCAGTCCAACCGACGGTCAGGCCCAGCTCGTGCAGGTGATCGTCCGTCAGATCGCAGGCGTCCGGTGTCACGTTGCCGAGGTCATGGGCCGTATGACCGAGGTCGCGCAGCGCTTCCGGCAGGCGGGCAATGCGATAGGCGTCGGGGCCCATGAGGCAGCCCTTGCGGGTCTTGCCGCTGTCGACGGGGGCTCCGATCAGAAGGATGTCCAGTGTCATGTTGTGATCCTGTTTTCGCGTTGTCTGTGATAGTGTCTGTGCAAAACGCGCAGGAATTAAGGGTTCATTTTGCCCGAAACGAGAGTATGTTTGCCGAAACGGAGGGAGAAATGGCCGAACTGGATGACGTGGATCACCGGCTGATCGCGGCACTGCGCTTCGACGCCCGCGCCGCTCTGTCCGATCTTGCGGTGCAACTGGGGCTGTCACGCACCACGGTGCGCACCCGCATCGAGCGACTGCGCAGCGCCGGGGTGATCGTCGGGTTTTCCGTTGTGCTGAAAGACGATCTCAGCGCCGACGCGGTGCGGGCGCTGATGATGATCGGGATCGAGGGGCGGGGGGCAGACCGGATCAAACGCCAGATCCTCGGACTGCCCGAGGCACGTGCGGTGCATTCGACCAACGGGCGTTGGGATGTGATCGTGGAACTGGGCGCGGCCAGCCTCGAGGCTCTGGACCAGGTGCTCGACCGCATCCGGCGATTCGACGGAGTCTCGACCTCGGAAACGTCTCTGCTGCTTTCGACACGGCATCCCGGGCGATGAGCGCGCCGATTTTCATCGGCTCGCGCATCTACCGCGGCTCCAGCTACGGACGCCTGCATCCGCTGTCCATCGAGCGGGTGCCTGCGGTCACGGATTTGTGTCGGGCCCTCGGATGGCTGCCAGATGGCGTATACCAGACATCACCCCGGGCAAAACGTGCGGCATTGGCCCAATTTCATACCGAAACTTACCTCGATGCCCTGATCCGTGCAGAAAGCGACGGAGCGGTCAGTGACGCGGTCCGCGAGCGGCACGGTCTTGGCACGCTGTCGAACCCGGTCTTCCCCGAGATGTTTCGACGTCCCGCCACGGCGGTCGGCGGCGGGCTTTTGGCGGCGGATCGTGTGGCCTCGGGCGGCATGGCCTATAATCCCGGCGGCGGGACCCATCACGGTTTCGCCGATCGCGCAGCAGGTTTCTGTTATCTCAACGAGCCGGTCCTGACGATCAGGCGCCTGCTCGCCATGGGTCTTTCCCGCGTCGCCTATGTCGACATCGACGCGCACCACGGCGATGGGGTCGAGGCGGCTTTCGTTGGGTCGGAGCGGGTCCGGCTGATCTCGGTGCATGAAGCACAGCGTTGGCCTTTCACCGGTGGGCTGGATGACGATGCGGGTGGTGCGGCAATCAACCTGCCGGTGCCAAAGGATTTCAACGATGACGAATTCCTGTTCGTTCTCGGTGAATTGATCCTGCCGCTGGTCGAGGCGTTCCGGCCGGAAGCGATCTTTCTCCAATGCGGCGCAGATGCGGTTGCCGAGGATCCGCTGTCGCGTCTGTCGCTCTCCAATCTCTGCCATCGCGCCACGGTGCGCGGCCTTCGATCCCTGTCGCCGCGGCTGATCGTGTCCGGCGGCGGGGGATACAATCCGTGGTCCGTCGCGCGTTGCTGGGCCGGGGTCTGGGCGGAGATTGCCGGGATGGACATACCGGTCCTTCTGCCCGAAGCCGCCCAGACTGTGCTACGCGGACTGTCGTGGTCGCGGAAGGGGACGCCGTCCGAAGCAATGCTCACGAGCCTGTCGGATGCACCACGCGGAGGTCAAATTCGGCACGAAATCCGCAAGTCCGTGCATCATCTGCGTGCGCGGTGGTCAATTCAGGTATGAAATCGGGTGTTTCGCGAACGATTTGAGCGGGTAACGGGAATCGAACCCGTAACTAAAGCTTGGGAAGCTGCCGTGATACCTTTTCACCATACCCGCGCTCGCAGGACGATTGTCTATCCGCGGCACCTGAGCCGTGCAAGAGCCTTTGCGCGTCGTTTCGCAAAATTCGCTCAGCCCCGGCGTCGACGCCGCCCGCCGCCTTCACCCCCGCCGGTATTGAAGCTGACGTCCGGCAAGGTCGCGATAGAGTGCAGTTCCGGGAAGGGATCGGTGGCGTGCGGGATCGCATTGGCGTTGACGAAGTGCTCCTGGAAGCGCGGTTCGATGGCGGTTTCGACCTTGGTGATCTCGCGCACGACCCGCTCGATTTCGCGTCGGGCGCCGACGTTGCACAGCGCGATGCGCGCGCCGGTTCCGGCGGCATTTCCGGCACTGGTGACCTTGTCCAGCGGCACGTCGGGGATCATGCCGAGCACCATGGCGTGCAGGGGCGAGATATGCGCGCCGAACGCGCCCGCTAGCACCACGCGGTCGACCTTGTCCACACCGCGCTCGTCCATCAACAGGCGGGCCCCGGCGTAAAGCGCAGACTTGGCCAATTGTATCGCGCGGATGTCGCCTTGGGTGACGGTGATGCGCGGGCCGCCTTCAGCGGTGCCGTCGTGAATCAGGTAGGCGTGGGTGCGTCCCTCGGGAGTGCAGCGTTCCGTGCCGGTCTGTTCGGCGGAGCCAATCAGCCCCTTGGGATCCAGAAGCCCGGCGAGACGCATTTCCGCCACGGCCTCGATGATGCCAGAGCCGCAAATGCCGGTGATGCCGGTTTGCGCAGTTTCTTCCCAAAATCCGTCTTCATCTGACCACTTGTCGCAGCCGATGACCCGGAATCGTGCATCTTTTGACACGGGATCAATGCGGATCGCTTCGATTGCCCCCGGTGCGGCGCGTTGACCAGAGCTGATCTGGGCGCCCTCGAACGCCGGTCCGGTGGGCGAAGAGCAGGCCAGAACGCGGGTCTTGTCGCCGAGCAGGATCTCCGCGTTGGTGCCCACATCGACGATCAGCGCGAGGTCCTCGCTCTTGCCAGGTTCTTCCGACAGGGCCACGGCGGCGGCGTCGGCACCCACGTGCCCGGCGATGCAGGGCAGGACGTAGACCTGGGCCGAAGCGGGCAGGGCCGCGAGGTCTAGGTTCGCCGCGTTCATCGCCACCGCGTTGGATGTGGCCAGCGCAAATGGCGCTTGCCCCAGTTCCACCGGGTCGATGCCGAGCAGCAGGTGATGCATGACCGGGTTGCAGACAAACACCGCTTCGACGATGAGCGACGGATCGATCTCCGCGTCCTTCGCGATTTCCACCGCCAGAGTGTTCAGCGCCTCGCGCACGGCTCGCGTCATTTCCAGATCGCCGCCGGGGTTCATCATGGCATAGCTGACCCGGCTCATCAGGTCCTCGCCGAAGCGGATCTGCGGGTTCATGATGCCCGAGGAGGCGGTGACCTCGCCTGTTTCAAGGTTCGTCAGATGTGCCGCGATGGTGGTGGAGCCGAGGTCGATGGCGAGGCCAAAGAGGCCTCCCTCATGCAGCCCCGGCCAGAGCGCGGTGATGCGGGGCGGGCGGTCGTCGCCTTTCCAGAGGGCCACGGTAACGCTCCAATTGCCCTTGCGCAGGACTGGCTGAAGCCTGCGCAAGATCGGGAAATCTGCCGTCACGTCGTCGATATCCCATTGCGATTTCAAGGCCTTGCGCAGCCGTTCGAGATCGCCGGTCGGCTCGTGCATGTCCGGTTCCTGCACCTCGACATAATAGAGCCGCGTCGCCGGGTCCATCTCGATGACCCGGGCGGAGGCCGCCTTGCGGACAACCTGCCGATGCACCTGGCTTTCGGGTGGCACGTCGATGACCACGTCGCCTTGCACGGTGGCCTGACACCCCAGACGGCGACCCGCCTTCAACCCGCGCTTGTCCTGGTAGCGTTGCTCGACGCTGTTCCATTCGGACAATGCCGTGTCGGAAACGGTCACGCCATGTTTGGGGAAATCGCCGAACGCCGGCGTGATCTGGCACTTCGAGCAGATGCCGCGCCCGCCGCAGACGCTGTCCAGGTCGACGCCAAGCTGCCGTGCGGCGGTCAGCACCGGCGTGCCGAGCGGAAAGCGCCCGCGTTTTCCGGACGGGGTGAATATGACGAGGGGGTCTTTTGCAGTCATGTCATGTCTCGCGCGTTTGGCCGGACCATAGCCAAGGGCGCGGGAATGGGAAGTGCGCACGCGTCATATCGCGGCCAAATCGCGCCATCCGTGCCGGAAATCCTTCTTAACCACGCCTTATTCATCCCGGAGGATACTGAAAACGCTGGCAACACGCAGGAGCGGAGCGATGAGCGAAGCGCTGACATTCATTCTCGAAAACGCAGGCAGCGTGGCGCGCTATGCGGTGTTGATCGTGGCGGGGCCTTTCCTGTTCAGGCTGGGGCGGGCTTTTCTCAGCGGTTTCTGGCGGTCATACACGGACGGGGCGCTGGCCAAAAAGGGCCGTGCGGCCTTCGATATTCCGACGCGCGACGTTCCGGAAGACAGCGCGGCCTCCCTGCGCATCGACCAGATGTTGGAGGACGCGTGGGACGCGCGGGACTGGGTGCGCCTCGGCAAGACCTTGCGCGAGATCGAGCGGGAGCCGTTCGATGTGGGCTATGGCATCAAGGCGCATGATTATGCCGCCGATCACCTCATCGAGCCTTTGCTTGACGCAGGGGCAGACCTGCCGGATGTGCCGATGGCGGAGGATTTCGGGAAAGTCGACGCGGAACTCGAAAAGATCCGCACGATCGCTATCACCAACCCGCATGTGCCGATGCTGACGGTGCTCCTGTGCCATGCGCTGACCCGCGCGGCGTGGATCGCACACGGGCAATTCTACGGCCGGACGCAGACGGAGGACGGCATGGCGCGGTTCTACCAGTGGAGCGCGGAGGCGGAAGGGCTGATCCTCGACACCGGGCGCGACCCAACACAATCGCCGCTGCTGGCGCAGGCGTGGTATCACTGCGCGCTGGCACATGACTTTGAGGAGGCTGGGCGTGAATTGCGGCGGCGATGGGAGGGCGTGTTGAAGGCCGATCCGGCCAATCTGGCGCTCTGGGAGGAACACGCGCACCACATGCTGCCGGGCTGGTACGGCTCGGAAGAGGAGGTGGGCGCGGTGGCGGACCGGGCGGTGCGGATGACGGAGCAGGATTACGGCAGCGCGATTTACGCGCGGATCATGCTTTCGGTCTGGCCCTGTATCTCGCTGCTGGACGTGCCGGGCTACACGGGCGAGCGGTTCGATCAGGCGATGGACGAGGACATCCGGCACGCGGGTGGCCAGCCGCAAGCGAATTTCTACGCCATGTGGTTCTGGCGCAATGGCCCGCGCAGCGACACCGTACGGATTTTCCGCGAGCATCTGGACGAGGTCTATCTCGACATGTGGCCCGAAGGCGCACCGCGCGACGCGCTTTATGCGGCCTTTGGAATGGCCTTCGGCGGCAAGGCTTCCGGGCGCGGCGGTGAGGCGATCGACGCAGGGGATGCGGTCGCCGCTTGAGGTTGCCCAAGGACGGTGGCCGGCTTCGTCGGAGTGACAGCCGCCGGGTCACAGCCCGGTCATTCCTTGCCAAGCCATCGCAGGATTTCACCCCGGTTGCCGTCGAGGTCGGGCGCCGGGCCACGGGTGGTCGGGTCCGGGGCGTCGGACAGCTTGATCGGGTTGCCCGCCGCCTTGTAGGCCGCGCGTCCGTTCTTGTCCAGGATGTCCACCACCATGTTCCGCGCCAGGATCTGCGGGTCCTTCATCACCTGGTCGACGGTCTGGATCGGCCCCGTCGGGATACCCGCTGCGGTCAGTTTCGCGATCCAGTGGGCGCGGGTGTTGTCAATGGTCACCGCCTCGATCAGCCGTTTCAGCAGACGGGCATTCTTGCACCGCTCCGGGTTGGTGGCAAAGCGCTCATCGCCGATCAGCGGCAGGTTCAGCGCCACGCAGAGCTTTTCGAACAGCTTGTCATTGCCCGCAGCAATGACGAAGAGCCCGTCCGAGGCGTGGAAGGTCTCGAACGGCGTGATCGACGGATGCCGGGCACCGGAGGGCAGCGGGGCCTTCCCGGTCACCGTGGTGATGGCCACCGCGTGTTCGAGGATGGCCAACTGGCTGTCCAGCATCGCCACGTCCACCTTGCGTCCCCTGCCGGTCTTTTCCCGGTCGTAAAGCGCCGCCAGGACCCCCTGCGCGAGGAACATCCCCGCCACGATGTCGCCGATGGAGGCGCCCACGCGCACCGGGTCGCGGCCTTTTTCGCCGGTGATGCTCATCACGCCCCCCCGGGCCTGAACGACCATGTCATAGGCCGGGCGTTTGGCGTCCGGGCCGGTGTGGCCGAACCCGGAGACCGCGCCGTAGATCAGCCGGGGAAAACGCCCGTGCAGGTCTTCCCAGCCATAGCCCATGCGCTCCATCACCCCGGGGCGGTAGTTCTCTAGGATCACGTCGGACCGCGCCAGCAGCACCTCGAAGATGCCGCGATCCTCCTCGTTCTTCAGGTCCAGTGCGATGCTCTTCTTGCCGTGGTTGATGGCGGCGAAATAGGCGCTCTTGCCGTCCTTGAACGGCGGGAAGGCGCGGGTGTCGTCGCCGCCACCCGGGCGCTCGACCTTGATCACCTTCGCGCCCATGTCCGCGAGAGTCATGGAGCAATAGGGCCCGGCCAGCACATGGGTCAGGTCAAGAACGGTCAATCCGGCGAGGGGCAGGGCCATGGCGTGATTCCTGTTTGTCTTGTCTTGCTGCTCGCTGCCAGAAGACAGTGACGCGGGCGTGACGACAAGGGGAACCGGCGCACTCGGCGGCAATTTGCGGCAGGCTGCTCAGCCGCTGACCGCTCTGCGTCGCAGAGCCGCGAGCGCTCCGAACGCCATCACCAGCATGGGCAGGGACGCGGGCAGGGGAACCGGGGCGACGACGCTGTTCAGGACATTGTTCAGGAAAGTCATCGCAGAGGCGTTCGGGGTGCTGCCCCAGACCGGGTTTTCGTCGCTGAAGAAAACCACGTACCCCTGTCCGTATTGCGCGCCGAGCACCGCGCCGCGCCCGGCGACGGTGGCGAAGACATCAATGCTGAGCGGCTGGTTGTTCAGATCGCGGTGCGCCATGTTCCAGGTGAGATAGGAGCTGCTGGACGCGCCGAGCAGGCTACTTGGGGCCACACCGGCAAGGAAAGGATGCGCGATGCCGGTCCAGTTGCCGCCGGAGTAGAATTGCGAAATGTAGTTGAAGCCGAACAGGCCGGACCAGCGGTTCAGGTCCGTCGCATAATTGCCATTGCCGCCGAACTGTACATAGATGCCACCGTCGCTGACCCACTGGCGCAGGTCCGGCACCTCGCTGCCCTGCGGGTAGGTTCGGCTCACGGGCGCCCCGGCCCGACCGTGCATGAAGACATCTATGCTGTCGAGATAGGCTGGCGTGAGGTCCCGCGCGGCGCTGGCGAAGTCATGCCCCTGACTTTGCAGGCCGGCGACCATGCCGGAATAATCGCCGCCGAGGATGGCATCGCCGTAAAGTCGGTAGCCGTCGAGCGAGCCGACGGTCGCAGCGTCCAGATCGGTTGAAGAGAGTGCGCCGACCAGCAGCGCGGCGGACAGGAGCCGTTTCAAATTCATGCGAATAACCCGGTACGTATCAATTGCGGCACTTATAGTCGCAATTGATACATCGGGTCAAACTCCCGAAGCAGCGCGCCGCGCGTGGAACACAAATCCAAGCAGGTTCATCAGGAGTTGCGCCGCAAGGATGCTGGTCGAGCCGGTGGGGTCGTAGTCCGGGGCCACCTCCACAAGGTCGATCCCGACGATCTCGCGGCCCTGCACGGCTTGTTGCAGCAACTCCAGCACCTCGTAGTAGAGAAATCCGCCATGGCTCGGCGTTCCGGTGCCGGGAGCTATCGACGGACAGAAGGCGTCGATGTCGATGGTGATATAGAGCGGCACGCCCTGCGGGATGCGCGCGGCGGTCTCGGGAATGCCCAGCCTGCGCACCTGCCGGACCGAAAGGATGTCGGAACCCATGCCCCGCGCTGCCTCGTAGCCCTCCTTCGCTGTGCTCGACACGTTGCGGATACCAACCTGCGTCAGGCCGCTGACCCAGGGCTTCTCCGCCGCCCGCCGCATCGGGTTGCCATGGCCGCGCGTCACCCCGTGGCGCTCGTCGACGAAATCGAGGTGGGCGTCGATCTGGAGGATGTGGAAGGGGGTACGCCCTTCATAGGCCTCGATGCAGGGGATGTTCACCGAGTGATCCCCGCCGATCACCACCGGCAGGGCCCCGGCCCTGAGAGCCGCCTCGACCCCGGCGCGGATGTTCGCGTGGCTCCGGAGCGTGTCCGTATGCACGATATCCGCGTCGCCCATGTCGACGATGCGCACCTCCTCGCCAAGGTAAGTGACATCGTCCTCGTGGTCATACGCCCCCGCATGACCGAAGGAGAACAGCGTGGACGCCTCCCGCACCCCGCGCGGCCCGAACCGCGCCCCGGCCCGCCACTGGGTGCCCGCATCGAAGGGCGCCCCGAGCACCGCGACGTCCGCGTCAAGGGTTTCCCAATCCGCCACGTAGGGCTTCTTCGCAAAGGTGCAGATCCCTGTGAAGGGCAGGTTCAGCCGCCCCGTGTCATACCCGTGCATGGCCATCGCTCCTGTCAGATGTCTGTGCGCAGAGTGTGCCGGGGATCGGGCGGAGGCAACGGCAAAACCCTTTGGTGCACCGCCGGTTTCATGGCATGTCTGGGTTCGGGTCGGAAAGCCCCGGGGAGAAAGCCATGCGCCTGCTGTTTTTCATTGTGTCCCACGCGGTCATGCTTGGCCTCGGCTTTGCGCTCGGGGTGTATGTCCTGCCCATCCTGACGGCACCGGACTCGCCCGATGCGGCCATGCTCGAAGAGAAGGCGCGGGGCGCAGCCTATCAGGCCACGCTGACCCGCGACCTCAAGGGCAGCGATTTCCTGCATTGGGGCGAGGGCACGATCAGCCTGACCGAAACGGAAATCGTGCATGAGGGCGCACTGGCACCGGGGCCGGATTACAAGCTCTACCTCGTCCCCGAATTCGTGGAGGACGAAGCCGGTTTCGAACGCGTGAAGGCGCAGGCGCTGCGGATCGGCGATGTCAGGACCTTCTCCGGCTTCGTTCTGGAGATCCCCGACGGCGTGGACCTGACGCAATACACCACCGTCCTGATCTGGTGCGAGGCCTTTGGCGAGTTCATCACCGCCGGGACCTATCGCTAGGCCGGCCTGCGACAATCGCGAGAGCGGCACCGGATCGCGGCTTTCAGCCCTTTCCCCTCCCGATGATCCATGCAATAGGGACGTGCCAACCGATCCCCTCCCAAGGAGCCGACCCCATGGAGATTCGCGAGGCCCTGACCTTCGATGATGTTCTGCTTGTTCCCGGTGCGTCCGAGGTGCTGCCCAGCACCGCCGACACCCGCACCCGGGTGACGCGTTCGATTGATCTCAACATTCCGCTGCTGTCCTCCGCGATGGACACGGTGACCGAGGCCCGCATGGCCATCACCATGGCGCAGGCGGGCGGCATGGGGGTCATTCACAAGAACCTTTCCGCCGAGGAGCAGGCCCGGCAGGTGCGCCGGGTGAAGCGTTTTGAGAGCGGCATCGTCTACAACCCCGTGACCCTGACCCCGGACCAGACCCTGGCCGATGCCAAGGCGCTGACCGAGCGCTACGGCTTCACCGGCTTTCCGGTGGTGGACAAGGATCACAAGGTTGTCGGCATCGTCACCAACCGCGACATGCGCTTTGCCGAGCATGACGAGACCCCGGTCAAGGCGATGATGACGCATCAGAACCTCGCCATCCTGCAGGAACCGGCCGACCGCCAACGAGCGATTGCCATGATGAAGGAACGCCGGATCGAAAAGCTGCTCGTGGTCAACGCCAGCGGCAAACTGACCGGCCTCCTGACGCTGAAAGACACGGAAATGGCCGTGGTCAACCCGACCGCCTGCAAGGACGAGCTGGGCCGTCTTCGGGTCGCGGCGGCGTCCTCCGTGGGGGACAGCGGCTTTGCCCGGACCGAGATGCTGATCGATTCCGGTGTGGACATCGTCGTCATCGACACCGCGCATGGCCATTCGCGCGGCGTGATCGAGGCAGTGACAAGGGCCAAGACGCTCTCAAACGGCGTGCAGATCATCGCAGGGAACGTGGCGACGGCGGAGGCGACGCGGGCGCTGATCGACGCGGGCGCGGACGCGGTGAAGGTCGGCATCGGGCCGGGCTCGATCTGCACCACCCGCATGGTCGCCGGAGTCGGCGTGCCGCAGCTGACCGCCATCATGGACTGCGCCCAGGCAGCGGGAGACGTGCCGGTGATCGCCGACGGCGGCATCAAGTTCTCCGGTGACTTCGCCAAGGCCATCGCGGCGGGCGCCTCCTGCGCCATGGTCGGCTCGATGATCGCTGGCACCGACGAGAGCCCGGGTGAAGTCATTCTGTACCAGGGCCGCAGCTTCAAATCCTATCGTGGCATGGGCTCGCTCGGTGCCATGGCGCGGGGCTCCGCGGACCGCTATTTCCAGAAGGACGCGGCCTCCGACAAGCTGGTGCCGGAAGGGATCGAGGGTCAGGTGCCGTACAAGGGCTCGGCGGGCGCGGTGATCCACCAACTTGTCGGCGGCCTTCGTGCGGCCATGGGCTATACCGGCAATGCCACCATTGCGCAGATGCGGCAGGGGTGCCAGTTCGTGAAGATCACGGGGGCCGGGCTCAAGGAGAGCCACGTGCACGACGTGCAGATCACGCGCGAAAGCCCGAATTACCGGATCGGGTAAGGCAGCAGGCGCGCGGTTCGGCTGAAGCCGGCCGGACCCGCCGAAAGGTTCCGGCTTGCCGGCTGACATGGCCGGTCGGGCCGTTCGGCTGGAACTCACAGCAGGCCATGCCCTGTGGCAGTGCGGTCTCGCGGACGGACATCTCGCAGGGAGCCGCCAGGACAAGGGTTGCCCGGCCGGACTACTTGGAGGCGCGGCCCATGAACGAACGCCGGTTTCGCTCGATGTCCCGACCGCCGTTGCAAGGCGATGGCCAAATGGGTGGTGCGTTACAGTGCCGCCAGCATTGACCTGACCTGTCGTGCGGTCAGCATCAGTGAGACGTGCCATCGGTGTCAGCCGACGCTTGGCGGTGAAAAAGAGCTGATCGCCGATTGGAACCTTGCTTGGACGACGGCCAGTGGACATGGGTCCATGGTCCGTGCTTCCCGCACCCCGGGGAACGTGAAAGGCTTCGGTTGGAACCACAAGCGCGTTTGCCGATCTGTTGCGATTTGGAACGCGCCATGTGGCTTGAGCCGCGCAACCGGCGGCCTGGGGAGAAAACGCGCCTCTGACGGTTCGTGAAGACCCGAACGAAGTCCTGTCCATGCATTGCCCGGAAGCAGAGACCAAGCATGAGCGAGTGGGATTTCATGCGCTGTTGGCCGGTCCTTCCGCACTTGGAATTGTCTGGATGACGTCAAGCGCGAAGCTCTGGACATAAACGAAAAACCAAACAAGGAATACAGTGGAGCGCCCCGATGCATCAACTGAAGGGCGCTTGAATTCGACTGACGTGCCCCCGAAAAAAATGGCGGTATTGCCGAGTGAATTAGCCGTCCAAGGCTGCAAGCAGGGCCTTTGCCATCCTTCGGCTCTGGGAGGCACGACAGTTTTCGGGGTCCGCTGCACAGGTGCGCTCGACCCAGGATTCAATCGCATTGGCGGTCTTTTCACCATAGTCGCCGTCCACCCGGATCCCGCCCAGACGGCGCTGCAGCGCACGGATCGTGTCGGCACCGAAAACGTTCTGTTCCAGCCACCTGTGGGTGATGTTCTCCTTGAAAGGGCTGTGGATGGCCGCCATCAGGATGGCGTCGACGGTCAGCGAGACGGGCCTGTCCTGCATCGGCTTGCCACGCAGGGCCACTGCGACGTCGGAGCCGACATTGGTGCGCGGAACCGAATGCTCGCCGTTCGCGGCGTACTCCAGCAAATCCCGGATCACCGCGATGGCCTCGGCGCGGGACAGATCGTCCCCCTGATAGCCGTTGTCCCACAGAGCGTTGCGGGCCTGGATGGCCCGGGGATAGAGCACACCCTTGTCAAGAAACGTCTCGACCAGAGACGCCTCGTAAGGATTGAGCGTCCTGTTCCAGATACTGGCCCCGAATATGCCGCCGATCTCCCGGACGGTGCCTTCATCCGCCTGATCGACAAGCGACGCGATGTCCTCCCGAGTGATGCCGAAACAGGAAGTCTTTCCGGGTTTCAGGCAGGTATCGAAGAGCGGCGACCGGAACATGAAGATGACGAGATCGGGATTTTCGGTGGCTCTGGCACGGTCGATCAGGTCTGTCATCGTCTCGGTGCACAGCTCCGATTGGCAGTCCGCCAGCCGATAGGGCAGATCGCCAAGGCTCAGCAGGTCCGCGTCCTTCAGCGTGTCCATGACCTCGCGAAAACGGACCGCGGAGGTCTGCTGCATCTCGGGATAGAGGACATTGATGGCGAGCAGCGCCAGGGCGACCCGGCTGCGTTGCCAGATCTGCTCGCCCAATTCGACGGACGGGAGCGCGGCAAACCATCTCTCGGCGTAGTCCTTGCACCGGTCCGAATTGATTTCACAATAGTCGATGTATTCCACCACGACCGGCGCACCGTTCGCCGGGGGCGGCGGCTGCATTGCCGGATCCGGTTTCACGAAAATCTCGGAAAACATAGCCTCGATCCCGCTTGTCCAGGCATCGAAAGCGCGGTTGTCGCCTTTTTCAAAGGCTTCGGCGAGCAGGTCCATGCCTTCGAACACGCAATCCGCCTCTGTCTCGCAATCAAGGTCGTGATAGTTCCAGACCAGCATTTCGCCGGCTTTGCGCAGGTTCCATCGGCGCGTCTTGCTGGCGTCGCGGTGCAAGGTGAGGGCGGTCTGCATGCAGTTGTCCTTGCAGAACGCGCCGAAAATCTCCGGGTCGATCTGAATCCCGGAGGCACGCAGCGATTTGCCCCAGTCGTCGTCCGGTGCATTCTCCTCGGCAAGATAGGCGGCGGCCTTGCGAAAACAGGGATCGGGATCGTCCGTGCACCCCAATTCCTTGGTTCGGTACATGTTGGCCCAGGCCATTTCGAGATAGCCGTACCCTTCACCCGCGTCCGCGAGCGCCTGATAGCCCTCGACGGCGAGTCGGACGCAATCGCCGTTTGCACTGCAGGGCAGGACCTCGGCCCATCGCTCCTCGGCCCGGATATTGGCGAGTTCCCAGTAGGACCAGACCGATGCGCCATTGTCGATGGCCGATTGCAGGGCAGAGACGGCCTCCAGAATGCAGGTTGCCGGGTCCGCGCAGATGGCCGGGTCATCGACATTGCGTTTCAACAGGCGCCCAAGGCGGTACTGCGCCCAGGCGGTGTTGTCCGCCGCCGCCGTGCGGTAGGCCCCGACCTGAAATGTCAGGCATGTCCCGGTCTCGTCGCAGGGCAGGGAGATGCGCCCAGTTTCAGAAAGAAAGGCGATATCGGCATTCGCCGCGGCAAAATCGTCCTCGTCGATGAGGATGCGATATAGCGCGAGCGCCTGTTCGTCGCAGGCCTTCCGGTCGCCGCAGACCGGCAGCGCGGCCTCGTTGTAGGCATAGAAGTCCGCACGGGTCTCGCGGGCTTCGGCCCGGTCCAGCAAGGCGAGTTTGTCGAGGAAGCCAAGGTAGAGCGTGACACAGGCGTCGCCGTAGGGGCAGGGACCATCGTCGTCGACGAGGAGATTCCTGATGTTGACAATGGCGTGCGCGTGTCCGAGTTCCAGTGCCTCGGACAGGGCCGAAAACGTCTCTTGGAAGGTAATGGACAGGTCCTTGTCTTCCATGCCAGCCTGAAGGGCGCGTCCATATTGATAGGCGAGCCGCGCGGATGTCGGAGCATTGTCCAGATCGGACTTGCAGGCCGCGATGGCCGTCTTCGCATCGACCTCCTCCAGCGTTCGGCCAATGGACCCGGGGTGGCGGCCCGGGTCCGAAGCATTCGCCGCTTCCAGATCGCATCCGGTCACATTGGTCGGCCAGATGTTCTTGCCGGTCGGATCAACCGGGCCGGTTGGTATGCCGGTCGATTGCTGCTCAATGTCCGGAGTGATCCCTGTTTCCGGCGGATCCACGGGCCGCATGGCCATGCGCAGGTACTGCGGGATGATCTCCATGCGCAAGGCAAGCATCATGCCGGTTTCCGGGTTGTACCCCGTGAAAATCCCGACGAGCGTGCCGCCGATGTACAGACCTGAACCGCTCATGCTGCGAATGCGGTTCTCATCCGGGCTAAGGTCCTGGATCTTGAACCGGAGCCAGTGCGGGTCGATTTCCCTCAGGCTCGCGTCTACGACCTTGTCGATGCCGTCCCGTCGCGTCCTCAACTCCAGAGAGACGTTCTTGTTCAGGGCATCGCGCAGCACATCGGCATAGGCATTGGCGGGTACGGGAACCCATGTCGACGTGCACGTCACCGGCCTTTCCGTGCCTTGAATCCGCGCCCAGGCAATGTCGAAGTCCTCGTAACGATCCTCGATTTCCACACGGATGAAGCCGCTGTTCCGGGGCACCCGGATATTGGCGCGATCCGTGGGTGCTTCGACGGGTGAAAAAACATGCAGGGGCGCCAGCACCCGGCATTCGTCCTGGTATTTGAAGAGATATCCTATTCCGATCTTGTTCCCGGAATGCACTTCAACCCATTCGGCCCGGGCCTTCGTGGCCAAAGAAACTGTACAGATCAAAAACAGGAGAATAAGCTTTTTCATCAGCAACCGTGGCAAGTGGAAATGCGACCATCTTCGGAGACGATTTCATGTTATGCGATTCTTTGAAGATTTTCACCCTGACAATTCTCGTGGCGACGCCCGGACTTGCGCAGGATGGGGGTGCTCCGACCGGGCTGCGGCCAATCGGGGCGGCCGAGGAAGACTGGTTGCCCACGGTGAATTCTTCCGGGGCGCTTGTCGTTGCGGTCCGGGCGCTGCCTGTGGCAAGTGCAGCGAACAAAGCATCGACCGCGCTCGTTCCGGCCCGGTTCGCGGGGCAGACGCTGTGTTATTCCATGCTGGGTGATAACGGGCGGTATTACGGATCGCAAACCCTGGAGGTCTTGCAGGACTGGACCGGAGGCACGACAGCCGTGCCGGTCAATACCAGATATATCGAGAGCCCCAAGGTGCTTGCGGGTTTGTCCCCCGATCTGAGTTTCGGATATCTGATGCTCGGCGCCTGCAATACCGAGGTCGGAAACCGCGTGACGCTGGTCAGCAATTGGGGGCAGGCGCTTGTCGGAGATCCGAAAAGCCTGCAAATCTTCATCGACGACGACGACAACCGCCGTCTGAAGGCCCGTGCGATGCCGGGCCTTCCCCTGGTCGATTGCAGGCGTTCGGTGGGCAAGAGCGCGATTTACAAGTTCGTCTGCGATGTCCCGGTGCCGCCGGAGGCATCGGGGGATCTGGAAATGGAAATCCTGCGCTATGACACGGACATGGATGCGGATGGAAATCCGGTCGAAACGCGCCGCCGGTCGATCTTTCTCGATGTTGCGCTGAAATGACCGAAACCGCCGCGCACGCCCCGATGATACTGAAAGACAAACGGTTCCGGGCGCTGGTCCTGCGGATCGCGCTTTTCCTGATGATAACCGTTCCCTTGTTCGCGCTGTTCTTCCTGCCGCGGGAGACGGCGGTCATGGTTCAGGCGGATACGCAGGAGCTGGGCATCGTGCTTGCCGCGTCCCGGGAAAACCAGATCGCTCTGCCCGCGGGATGGAATGAAAGCGCCGGGATGACGCCGCTCGAGGCGGGGGACATGCTGGTTCCTGCCGGTGGCGCCCGGCTGACACTGCGGCTGCGGCGCTCGGGATTTCTGGCGCTGATGCTGGAGCCGGGACCCCGAAGCAGCCCTGGAGACCCGCTTGGCACGCTGGACGGTGCGGCGATTGCCGAACCTTTGGTGCTCATTTTCAACCCGGATGGGATCGCCGCCTTTGATCCGATCGAAATGTTCGGCGAGGTGACGCTCGGCACGGTTGTGACGGATACGTCTGTGTCCTACCTGAGCAGCGGAGATTATGTCTTCTGGGAGACCGGTCTGCTCAGTGAAGCCTCGGACCCGGTCCGGACCGGCAGCTTTGCCATCGGCAGTCTGGTCGAGATCCAGGGCCGCAATGGCGACCCCTTCGAAGCCCGGCTGTTCGTGGAGCCAGCGGGCAGGCGGGGCGAGGACGATGTCGGCATGTTCGCGATGGTCGACACAGGCTATGGCGCTCCGCGGCTCAAGGTTCATCGCAGCCGTTTGGACAAAGCGCTCGATATCGCGCCGCGCTGGACAGATCGCGCATTGTCGAGCCCTCTGTTGCTCGGATTTTCGTCAACCTTGGCGGCCATTCTTCTGGTTCTGCAATTGGTCGGGTTCCTTCGACCCGACGCGGAGAACACTCTGTAAGCGTCGAGAGTCATCGTCGACGTCGTCATGCAGGCGCGCCCGCGCAAGCCTTGCGACATCGCCACACTGATGCTCTTGGTTCACTGGCATATCAGCCAAACTGACTGCCCGGCATCTTCGGGCAACATAGGTGGTCTTGAATTTCCTCCAGATTGCCGCCGTGCGACGTGATGGCGCTCGTTTCATTTCGGGCGGCGAGGTTCAGGTCCGAAGAGCGTCAATCAGACGCCTATACCGGCGCCATGATCCCATCTGTTGGGTGCGTTTTTCGGTGTCGTGACTGATCCGGCCATCAACCCGTCTTGGGCTTGGCACCTGGCCCGAAATCCCGCGACCACCTCTGCGGGTTCGGTCGCCCCGGAGCGTATCATTTCGCGCGGTATGTACCGCGAGACTCGACACTCAGGGCAGATCTCGCTGTTCTGCTTCTCCTGAAGAAAACGCCCGCCGGATCTTCGAAATCGTCTTCAATACCAAAATCCCGCACGGTGCTCCCCGATGTTCTCGGAGGCATCTTCACCATCAGGGCAAGGGGGGCAGTTCTGTATGCCGTTCACCCCGCAACGGCGGAAATCTTGCATGTCTGTTCAACATCTTAAGTGCCGTAGCCAATCGGCAGACCGCGCAAGGCCGGTAGCGCAACCGGAAACAGTCAAGTCTACGCTACAAAGGCGATTTTCTTCGCCAATACGTCTGCAAAGACCGGCGGAGTCCGATAGGACCGGCAGGACCGTTCTCTCATCTCTCTCGGGATATGGTCAACCCCGGGTGTCGGGGAAGGAAATGTTGGCCACCTGCTCGGCGATCGGATCGGTCGAAAGCGGGTGGCTTTCGCTTTCATAGGCGTCCGCGTCCTGCATTTCCTCCCACTGGCCGCGGCGGTAGACCTCGACCGCGTCGAACTGCGCTTTGTAGCCCATCTTCTCCGAGCCGGGCACCCAGTAGCCAAGATAGACGTAAGGCAGGCCCGCCTCCCGGGCGATGTCGATGTGATCGAGGATCATCCAGGTGCCGAGCGAGCTTTGCCGCAGGGACGGCTCGTAGAAGGAGTAGACCATGGACAGCCCATCATCGAGCATGTCCGTCAGGCACACGGCCTTCAGCGTGTCATCCGCGCTGTCGATATATTCGATGACGCGGCTGCGGATCGGGGTTTCCTCGACCATGGCGGCGAATTCGAACACGTCCATGTCCGCCATGCCGCCATCGGCGTGCCGCGCGTCGAGGTAGCGGCGGAACAGGTCGAACTGCTCCTCCGTGGCCCAGGGCGAAGTGGCGCGGCGAGTCAGATAGGCGTTCTTCTTCAAAGTGCGCTTCTGGCTGCGCGAGGGCTTGAAGCGCTGCACGTCGATGCGGGCCGAGAGGCAGGCGGCACAATCGGAACAGGACGGTCGGTAGAGCACGTTCTGCGAGCGGCGGAAGCCCTGTTTCGACAGAGTGTCATTCAGCTTCTGCGCATTGTCCCCCTGCAGCGCCGTGAACAGTTTCCGCTCCATCCGGCCCTTGAGATAGGGGCAGGGCTGGGGCGCTGTCACGTAGAACTGCGGGGCAATGGGAAGAGAGTGACGCATGGGCAGGGAGACTCGTTGATTGAGCCGAACGGTAACAAGGAAAATTTTCTACGCCAAGCCCCCTGACAAGAGGTAAACCCCGCCAAGGCGGGGTTTCTCTTAAGGTTTGGTTAACCTTTGTCCCGTGTCCGGGGATCAGGCGCGGCGATTGAGGGCGACGGCGTTCATCACCATGTCGGTCAGGCCCTGGCCGCGTTCGGTGAACAGCATCATCGCGATGGAGATCAGTTGCAGCGGAAAGACCGCGAGGGAGATCGTGTAGCCGAGCGTGTGCAGGAAGGCCTGGCTCAGGTCAAAGCGCTGGCCACGGGCGTCGCGGAACTCGATGGCCATCATGCGCATGCCCCAGGTTGCAGAGCCGCCCGCGATGGTCGCGACCCGGTAGAGGAAGCTGACGATGGCGAAGAGCGGGGCAAAGACGAAGGCCGCGAGGCCGACGGTAAAGATCAGGATCGGCACCATGAAGATGCAGACGATGGCAAAGTCGATGACCCAGGCGAGACCGCGCTTGATCGCGACGCCTTCGTAGAAGGCGGCCTGGCGGTCCGGGTCGGGCAGGTGGGTGTAGGTGTCGCTGTACATGGTGATCCTGAATGTAGGGGGTAGGGCGGCCCCATGGAAGGGGCCGCCGGACAGATGCGCCGGATTACGCGTCTTCGGTGTTGCGGGCCTCGTCGGCCATGCGCTTTTCACGGTCGTCCATGAACTGGTCGAACTCGGCCTTGTCCTTGGCGTCCCGCAGGCGCTGCAGGAAGGCTTCGAAGGCTTCCTGCTCGTCCATCAGGCGGCGCAGGGTGTCTTCCTTGTAGGCGTCGAAGGCGGAGTTGCCGCTCGACTTCATGCTGCGGAAGCCGTGGTAACGGTGGGAATGGCCGTGCGAGCGGCAGGACTTGTTGAACATGCGTTTGCTCCAGATCATGTATGCCAGAAGGGCGAGGCCGACAGGCCAGAAGAAGATGAAACCGAGTACCATCGCTGCGATCCATGCGCCTTTACCGCGCTGATCGAGCCAGGCCTCAGCCCGCGAGAACCAGCCGGAGGCGGCGGGAACGTTGGCGGTATAGGTGGCGGTGGTCATGTCTCTCTCCGTTTCAGGTTGTGTATGTGAATGTCTTTCACATCACAGGAGATCGGGATTGGTGGCCCGGGTTGCAAGGGTTGATGTGAATGTTTTTTACATTTGTTTTGATAGCTGTTTTTTATCAGAGTTTTACGGGGGAAATTTCTGACGGGAGTGCGGGGTGTAACCCCGCCCTACAGGCTGTCCCGCCGCGCGGTGGCCGGGTTTGCTCCCCGAACCGAAGGCGCCGATGCCCGCTCTTGCTCCCCAATCGCCCCCTTGCTATCACGCGGCACCCGATGCGGTCTTTGATACAGGAAGTCCTCCCATGCGCGCCGAAGTCCAGAACAACGTCGACAAGGTCGAGAAGTCGCTTGAGCTGCTCAAGCAGCGGCTGGGCTGGGAGACGGCGCAGCACCGGCTGGAGGAGTTCAACGCCCGGGTCGAAGACCCGAACCTCTGGGACGATCCGGCGGCGGCGCAGAAGCTGATGCAGGAGCGGCAGATGCTGCTCGACGCCATGGAGACCTATACCTCCATCAAGCAGGAGCTGTCCGACCAGGTCGAGCTGATCGAGCTTGGCGAGATGGAGGAGGACGAGGAGGTCGTCGGCGAGGCGGAGAAGGCGATTGCCGCACTGGTGGAGAAGGCGGCGAAGAAGGAACTCGAAGCGCTGTTGAACGGCGAGACCGACGGCAACGACGCCTTCCTCGAAATCAAGGCCGGTGCCGGCGGCACGGAGGCCTGCGACTGGGCCAACATGCTGGCGCGGATGTATGTCCGCTGGGCGGAGAAGCGGGGCTTCGAGGTCGAATTGCAGGAAGAGCAAGCGGGCGCAGAAGCGGGGATCAAATCCGCGACTTACCAGATCAAGGGCCACAACGCCTATGGCTGGCTGAAGTCGGAGAGCGGCACGCACCGGCTGGTGCGGATCTCGCCCTTTGGCAAGGGCACGCGCGAGACCTCCTTTGCCGCCGTGGGTGCCTATCCGGTGATCGACGACAACATCGAAGTGACGGTGAACCCGGCGGATATCCGCATCGACACCTTCCGCTCCTCGGGCGCAGGCGGACAGCACGTGAACACCACCGACTCCGCGGTGCGAATCACGCACTTTCCCACCGGCATCGTGGTGACCTCCTCGGAGAAATCGCAGCACCAGAACCGCGACATCGCCATGAAGGCGCTGAAATCGCGGCTGTACCAGCTGGAACTGGATCGCCGGAACGCCGAGGTCAACGCGCTGCACGAGGCGAAAGGCGATGCGGGATGGGGCGCGCAGATCCGGTCCTACGTGCTGCAACCCTACCAGATGGTGAAGGACCTGCGGACCCAGTACGAGACGGCGGACACGCAAGGGGTGCTCGACGGCGACCTCGACGGCTTCATGGAAGCGACGCTGGCGCTGCAGGTGGCGGGCAAGAGCCGGGCGGACGCGCGCGGCGAGGACTGATTGTCGGCACGCGCAAGGCCAGCGATGAAAAAAGGCGCCCCCGGGGCGCCTTTTTTGGTGTGTGGCCGGGCTGGGCGCCGGTCCGCGTTCCTGCGGTAGGGTGGGTTTTCAACCCACCGCCGCGCGTTGGTGGGCTGAAAACCCACCCTACCCAGTCCGCGCTCAATGCTCCTCGAGCATCTGCCCCTTGGCCATGACCAGCAGCGCCTCGCGCTTGGCGCGGATCTCGTCCGCGGTGGCCTTGCCGTCCAGATCGGCGGCAACCTTGCGCACCACGTCCTCGTGACCGGCCTCTTCGAAATCGGCCTTGATGACCGCGCGGGCATAGGCCTCGGCCTCTTCGCCGACAAGGCCCATCAGCTCCGCGGCCCACATGCCCAGCAGCTTGTTGCAGCGCGCTTCGGCCTTGAACTTGATTTCCTCGTCATGGGCGAACTTGTTCTCGAAGGCGCTTTCGCGATCGTCGAAGGTGGACATGGGGCTACTCCCTCGGGATTGAAAATGGTCCGTTTCGATATGCCGTTGCGCGGCCTTCGTTGCAAGGCCCCAAAGCCCGGGCTGCGGCAACGCGCGCCGTTTCAGCGCGGTTTTTCGGGATTTGCGCAGCGCGGGCACCCTGCGTCCCAACGTGCGCTTGCGGCGCCTCGGGACTCGGAGTAAGACGGCGGCAAACGCGCTCGCTCCAGGGCGCCTTTGGCATTTCCAGAAAGGCCGATGATGGCACGTCGCAAGAAGATTTACGAAGGCAAGGCCAAGACTCTCTACGAGGGCCCGGAACCGGGGACGATCGTCCAGTACTTCAAGGACGACGCCACTGCCTTCAACGCCGAGAAGAAGGCGACGATCGAGGGCAAGGGCGTGCTCAACAACATGCTCTCCGAGTTCTTCATGACCGGGCTCAACAACGTCGGCGTGCCGACGCACTTCATCCGCCGCCTGAACATGCGCGAGCAGCTGGTCCGCGCCTGCGAGATCGTGCCGCTGGAAGTGGTGGTGCGCAACTACGCCGCCGGGTCGATGTCCAAGCGCCTGAACATCGAAGAGGGCACGCAACTGCCGCGTCCGATCGTCGAATACTACTACAAGGACGACAAGCTCGGTGATCCGATGGTCACCGAGGAGCATATCGCCGCCTTCGGCTGGGCCTCGCAGCATGACATGGACGACATCGTGGCGCTGGCGCTGCGGGTCAACGATTTCATGACCGGCCTGATGTACGGCGTCGGGATCAAGCTGATCGACTTCAAGATCGAGATCGGCCGGGTCTATGACGGCGATTTCCAGCGGCTCATCGTGGCCGACGAGATTTCTCCGGACAGCTGCCGCCTGTGGGACATGGAAACAGGGCAGAAGCTCGACAAGGACGTGTTCCGCCGTGACCTCGGCTCGCTGACCGATGCCTATTCCGAGGTGGCCAAGCGGCTTGGCGTGATGCCGAAGCAGGCGACGCACCGGGCGAAGCCGACGCTGATCAATTGAAAGCCCGTCTGCGTGAAGTGACGCAGCGGAGCTTCGGGACGGAAAGGGCGGCCTGAGAGCCGCCTTTTTCTATTCCAGATTAGAGGTTTGCGAGGCGTTCTTCACGCGGTTTCGCGGCCACGTAGGGCCTCCAGAAGGGTCGGCCAGACCTGGCTCGGGCGTTGGCGCGTGCCGTTCGCGGCCCAGTGGCTCGGCAGGGTCTTGTAGCGCACGGGGTTGTGCATGGCGACGACCTGCGCCAGCGGAGCGGTGTCGAGGATGGTCAGCGGAAAATCGTCGCGCGGGATTTCGGTCTGCACGAGGTAATGCGCGACGGTACGAGTCAGCACGCCCGGGCCCGTCTTGCCCCAGGCGCTCTCGGCATTGCGTTCGAGCAGCGCCTTGCGCACCAGCTTGGCCGCCGCGATCAGCGCCGGATGCTGCGGCGGGGCGGCGATGAAGTTGTTGCCGAGTGCGCCGCCGAGCGCTTCGCGGTAGACCACAAGTCCCGCGGTGCCCTGCAGCAATCCGTCCAGATCGCCGTACAGCCGGTCGTCCGCGTCGGCCCAGATGCCGCCGTGATGCACCAGCAGGCAGAGCCGCAGCAGGTCCGATTCCTCCGCCGGGTTGCGTGCGAGGTCGAGCGCCCGCACCCAACGCGGGCCGAAATGGTCGCGCAGGAAGCGCACGGCGCCTGGGCGATCCCAGAGGTCATGCGTATAGCCTGGCGCGGCGGCCCAGCTCTGCACCATGTCGCGGACCGCGTCGGGCGGTTCCGGCTTGTCCCAGTACTGGACGATGCGCTTCGGGATCTCCGGCCCGGTTGTCCAGCCCGGCGCGGTGCTCCGCCAGTGGTCGATCAGCCGCAGCGCGGCGATGACGCTTTCCGGGCGCGTGTGGCGCCAGTCCTCGACCTTGTCATAGCCGCCCCGGGCCTTGTAATCGCGCTCCTCCAGTTGCAGCTCCAGCGCCATGGTTCCGGCCAGCCCGCTGCGATGCAGCAACCCGCCCGCTTCGCCCAGCGGATCGCCGATCTGGTCGCGGATGGCGTCGAGGTGGCGGATGTCGGCGAGGCTGTAGACCAGTTTCGCCATGGTGGTGCGGGTCTGCTTGTTGAGCTGACCAAGGTCGCGCAGCCGGGCGTAATGGCGCATCGCTGTGCCGAGATCGTTGCGCATTCCGGCCAACATCAGGCGATGCGTCGTCAACTCACCCTCGGGCAGATGCCCTGCGCCGGCGTCGATGGCCGCTTCGGCGAGGTCCAGACGCCCGAGCTTCAGCGCCCAGAGGATACGGAAGGTGGCCAGCCCCCGCGCCTCCGGCCAGCGCCGCACCGCAAGGCCGAGGTACCGCAGGGCGAGGGCATAGCGGCCCTGTCCGATCAGTGCCGTGGCGAGCATCTGCGCCTCATGCGCGGCCTTCGGTCTCTGGCGTCGCGGGCGCAGCAGCGCCACGGCGCGGTCCCAATCCATCAGCGCCAAAGCCGCCTGCGCGGACAATTCATTGTGCAGGCGCTCGGTCAGATGCGGCTGCAGAGCGGCGCCGATCTCGTCGAGGATGTCCGCGTCGGCGGAGGCCATCTGGCTCGAATAGAGGTAGCGCAGGACCACGGGCGCGGTGGGCGTGTGGGTCAGGATGCGGGTGAGGATCGCCTCCTCCTGCGCCAACTGCCCGAGCTGCCGGTGCGCCCGGGCGAGCGGCACGGCGAATTCCAGCGGCAGGGCGCCGGGGGCGTCCTCCGTTTCGGCGTTGCCGAGCAGAAGGGACAGACCGCGCACGGCGGCCTCGGGCGGGCAGGGGCCGGTGAGCAGGGCGGCGTAATCGACCCGCAGGCCGACGTTCTCGGGATCGCGTTCCAGAAGGCGGTGGTAGATCGGCGCGGCCAGACCGGGGCCGCCGGGCAGGGCGCGCAGGGCGGCAAGCGGTTCGGTGGGGTCCAGGTCCGGCAGCGCGTCCACCGCAGCACCGAGCGCCCGGGCCAGCCGGGCGGGCTGGGCAAGGGACTGGCGCAGTGCCAAATCGAGCGTCAGGAAGCGCGGGAAGCCGCTGACCCCGCCCCGGGCGAACACTGCGTCCAGCGCTTCCGCCGCCTCCGCATCGCGCCCGATGTCGTGCAGCAGTTCGGCACGTTTCAGCGGGGGCCAGAAGTTGTGCGGATGCGCCGCCTCCGCCAGCGACAGCAGGTGCAGGGCGCGGGCGTGGTTGCCCTCGCGGCGGGTCAGTTCGGCATCGAGCAGCCAGAACTTCGCCGGGATCACCTCTGCCAGCGCCGCTTCGTACTGTGCGCGGGCCTCCGCAATGTCGCCATGGTCCAGCGCATGGTCGGCGGCATCGGTGAAGCGTTGCCAACTGGGTGGGGAGGGCACAGGCGTGTCGGCCATCTCGGTCCTCTGCGTCAGGAACGCGGGTCCAGTCCGGCGGCGACGCGGTCCTCGTCGCTCAGCGCGTCCTGCACCTCGATCGCGAGGTTCTTCAGCAGCGGACCGTACCGCCGCCAGCGGGCGACGGAGCTGTCGTAGATCGGCTGGCGCACCTGCGCGACGGAGGCAGTGTTGACCTGGTGGCTGGAGGCGGTGTGGTCGAGCATCGCGGGGCTCCAGTCCAGCCCGACGAACGCCACGAGCTCGCGCATCCGCGCCTCGGGATCGGTGACGATGTCTTCATAGGCCACCTGCCGCACCCGGTCCGGAAGCAGCTCGGCCCAGCGGCTGGCCAGCGCGTCGAACCGCCGCCAGGTTGCACCCAGCGCGGGGAAGGCGGTGCTGAACGGCTGGTTGGCGCCGAAGTTCTGCATGTAGTTGGACAGCAGGTTGTCCATCGGATGCCGCCGCATGATCAGGAACTTCGCGCGCGGCAGCGCCATGGCGAGCAGCGGCACATAGTGGTAATTCGCCGGCATCTTGTCCGAGACATAGCCGGCACGCAGCCCCTCGCCGTGCAGCACTGCGACGTAATCCTCCGCCAGCCGCGCGAAGTCGTCCGGTGTCAGCGCGTCGCTGTCCAGGTCCTTTTCCAGCGCCGCATGCAGGCGCTTGTTGCGGCCCAGTGCGCGGATCGTGGCGGGCAGCTCGCCTCCCGCCTGCACGTCCGGATGGCGCGAGAACATCTGGTCCATGAGCGTGGTGCCGGAGCGGGGCATGCCGCAGATGAAGATCGGGCTGACCTCCGTGACCGTCTTGCTGGCGCAGCGCGAGAGCAGCGCGGGCGTGACGAACTCGAGCAGACGCTCGGTCCGCTCGGCGGCGTTGTCCTCTCCGAAGGCCCTCGGTTGCTGCGCGGTGGCAAGGGCGTTGGCGGCGTTGAAATAGCCGATGGCGGCTTCGTAATTGCCGAGATCGTCCTCCGCCTTGCCGAGTGCGAAGAGCAAGGCGGTGCGCGGCTCCACCGCAATGGAGTCGAGCCGGGACTCGTAGGTCTTGAGCGTGTTGTATTCCGGGCTGTCCGCCGTGGTCTTGCGAATGTGTACAACCCGGGTCAGCGCGGCGATACCGACGGGCGGCTTGTTCGCGATGCCGAGCAGCATGTCCACGGCCTCCGCGATCTTGCCCTGTGCGGCCAGCGTATTGCCGAGGTGCAGCATCGGCTCGGGCTGACCGGGGGCAAGCTCCATCGCGCGGCGGGCGTGGTGCTCGGCGCTGTCGGGGCGCTCGCGGCGGAACAACGCATGGGCGAGGTGCGAATGCGCCGGGGCGTTTTGCGGATCGACGCTGAGCGCGCGGAACAGCACGTCGATGGCGGCGTCGAACTGCTGTGCACGGATATGCGCCTGTCCGAGGTTGAGCAGCACATCGAGGATGGTGCCATCGAGCGAGACCGCCTTTTGCAGGTGCCGGATGGCGCCGGGCAGGTCGCTCTTGGTCAGCAGCGCCGCGCCAAGGTTGCCATGCGCCAGCGCCAGGTTCGGCGCGATCTCCGTCGCCCGCTTCAGCCGCTCGATTGCGGCGTCCATCTGGCCGGACTGCGCCAGGATCGTGCCAAGGTCGACCAGGGCCACCGGATCGCTGGGCTCGGTGTTGTCGACCACGGTTTCCAGCATGGAAATCGCCGTGTCGCGATCGCCCCGATAGGAATGGTTGAGTGCCTTGAGGTGCAGCAGCCGGGGCACGCCCGGATGCGCGGTCAGAAGGCGGTCCAGCATGATGTCCGCTTCCCGATAGCGTCCGGCGGCCTGATGTTGCGCCACGCGCTCGAGATCGGCGTTGACGCTGTCCAGCAGCGCGGCGTTCTGTTGGGCGACGGATGCGGTCATGGGAACTCCCGGGCGTTGGTCTGGGTCGAAAACCTCGGCTTCCAGTGTTAAGCGGCGGGGCGGGGAAAGGAAAGGGTCGAGGTCATGCGGTCCGTCTAGCCAGCCAACGGCGCGACCGCGCGGCGAGACGGCTCCGGAGCGCCGACGGCACCATGCGTGGCGCGACGATCCGGGGCAGCGGCATTTCCCGGATCTTCGGCGCATCAGCCCGCTCGTGCCCGTTCACGAAGGCCGCGCGGCCCGGATTGTCGAGGTAGGTTTCGCAGGCCAGACCCTCCGCGAGGATAAGCTCGTGCGCGTCAGTTTCCACGTGGAAGCAGGTGAACAGCGGCCAACCGCGTACCAGTCGCTGATGATGAGATGGCCTTGCGTCGTGCCCGTTCCCATATCCGGAGCATACCGCGCTTTCTGTTCGTTCGTGTATCGGTCCGAGTACAGGTTCTTGATGCTCAGCGTGAACTGGATGCCGTTTTCCATGAACGTCATCGTCACATCGGTGCCCTGAACGAATTGACCGGGGCCGTCGTCGAATTCAAACAATGCCATGGTTCATCATTCCGTTTGCCTTGGGCCTTGCCATGCTGCTGCGGCGGAGCCGATTGCCGGGAACGACGCATGGAACAGGACGCCTCGGGCCGTTTTGCCCCACGCCATTGTCCAAGTCTGACAGGTAAATGATATTCGGTCTTTGATATGTGTTAAGTTCAAAAAGGATCTTACAAAGAAAATGGCCGGAGGGTGAAGCTCCGGCCAAATCGTGGTTGTGTCTCGGCGCGGTGCCGATCAGGCGGCGACGCGCGGGGCCCGCTGTGCGAGACGGGTCTCGATGTCCTGCGGCACCATGCGCGGGGCGATGATGCGGGGCAGGGCCATTTCCGGGATCATCGGGGCGCCTGCGCGCTCCGCGCCGTTCACGAAGGCGCTGCGGTCCGGGTTGTCGAGGTAGCTCTCCGAGGCCAGACCTTCGGCGAGGATGAGCTCGTGCGCGTCGGTCTCGATGTGGTAGTAGGTGAAGCCTTCCACCGGCATCGTGGCGACCTTGTAGATCGAGGAGCCATTGACCAGGGCCGAGGCATTGAACAGAAGGCCGTCGATTTCCACCGCATGATCCGGCGAGACGTAGAGGTCGCGGGACGGCACGTTCTCGGAAATCGCGCCAGCGGTGATGCAGATCGGGTTGACCTTGCCCGGGTGGGCGGTGCGTCCGTCGATGGGCTGGATGCCAACCCACTTGACGGTGGTCTCGCCGCCATGGGCGAGGGGCAGGGTGTCGCCTGGCTTGAGGTCCTGAACGAGCACGCGGCCGCGGGTGGTCTCGATCCCGGTGTCTTCGAGGTAGCACACGATGTCGGCGTTCAGGCTGTCGATCTGGATGTATCCGTCACCGGAGAGCAGCGTGAACTTGATCGCGGTGAAGGTGTTCGTGCCGGCCTGGTTGATGGTGATGCTGTCGTTCGCCGCGTTGACTGTCGAAACGAAGTTCCCGTTTGTCCCGACGAAGGTGAACCGCCAACTGCCGGTGATCGACCGGCCGATGTTCAAGGTCAGGCTGCCGCCGAAGGACGAACCGGGATTGGTGACATCCAGCGTCCAGACTCCCGCGCCGCCGTAGTCGGTGACCGACAGAAGGCCAACGCTGGGACCGTCGTCCGGATTGTAAAAGGCCACGTTGTGGTTCGCCGCACCGGACGGGTTGGCGCTGGTGCTGAGGGTAAAATTGGTACTGTTGTCGGTAAAGCTAATCGAAGCGTTGGTGCCCTGGTCGCTGAGGTCGCTACCGGTGCTGAAATTGAATAGAGTCATTCACGTCTCCCAATCGCCGGTGCGTCGTTTCGAGGCCCGGGCCTGTTTCCGGATCGCCGACCGGCGCAAGGACCGGGGCGGCTGAATCAACATGAAGAAAGTGTTAACAGCTTTCGCGCGGTAGAACAGTGATTTTGCGCACATCGGGCAAGTCAGGGTGGCATATTCAGCACGAAAAACGGCATTTGGTGCACGATCTGATTTCATCATGGTGAGACTTCGGCCCGGAAAGGTCATTGACCTGCGCCCCCGCATGGGTTTGCCTGCGCACCGGACGCAGACCAGACCGGGACATTCGATGACCGACCTAGCCATTCTGAAGATAGACCATTTCGCCCCTCTGGCCGGACAGACCGTCCGTGTCGCGGCGGAGGGCCAAAGCCTCGACCTCACGCTGGACAACGTCAAGGCGCTGGGTGCGCATACCTCGCGGGACACCCACCTTGAAGTCGGCGGGCGGGTGATCCCGCCGCGCGAAGCCTTTGTCCTTGTCCTGGAAGGGCCGCGCGAGCCGGTGCTGCCGCAGCAAACCTACCCTTTGACGTTCCCGGAGCTCGGAACTTTGGACCTGTTCATGGTGCCGTTCCGGCAGGATCATGCCTGCACGCTGTACGAAATCGGGTTCAGCTGACGGGCGTGGTCAGATCTCGCGCGGGCTGAGGTCCGGCCGCCATTCCATGCGCAGATGGGTCGCTGTCTGGTTGGTCGGGCGGAACCCGAGCCGGCGATAGAGCGATAGTGCCGGATTGCCATGCGCCACGCTGAGCCGCGCGGGCACCTTGCCGCCCCAGGCCTCATTGAGCAGGGACTTGAGGATGTCGGTGCCGATGCCGCGCCCGCGATGGCTCTCGGCGATCGTGAATTCGATGATGTAGAGGCAGTCGTCCTGCCGGTCGAGATAGAGCCGCCCGACAGGCACACCGTCGAGCTCGATCACGAGAAACTTCGCCCCGAGGAACTCCATCCGGTAGGACAGGTCCTGCGCCTTGAACTGTTGTTCGAGGAAGTCCTTCTTGTCCTCCTCCGTCCAGCGGGTGATGCGGAATTCCCATTCCCGGGTGCTGGCGTAAAGCGCCATGAGAAAGGCGCGGTCGCTGTCCTGGACCGGGCGGAAACTGACCTGGCCCTTGGGAAAAAGCGTCTGCATGTCCTTGCTCCATCAAAGAAAACGGCCTCCGCCCGATGGGCGAAGGCCGATGCATCCTGCCAAGCACGTCAGTTGAGCACAAGCTCGATATAGGCCCGCCCGTCCCGGCGCGGCGCGGCGGTCACGTAGAGATCCGCACCGCCGAGCCGCGGATGCGAAATGGTGTACATGCCATGCTGTGCCGCCACCATGGGCGCCATGTCCGGGCCGTCGAAGAGCGCGGTCACGCCTTCGCGGCGCGGCAGCTGCGCGGGCCGCCCCGGGCCGGAAACATGGGCAACGACGCCGACGAGGGTCAGCGCAATCGTGCCGTGATCTGCCGAACGGAAGCGGAAGCGCTGGCCGACGAAGCTGGCGAGTTCGTCGGCGGTGGCGCTTGTCCAGCGTGGCGTCAGCGCCGATGCCGGGGCTGTCCGTGGCGCCGGGTCCGACAAGGCCGAAGCTGTGCCCGGCAGGGCGGCCGCGGCCGCGCAGACCGCTGTACCCGCAACCGCGGCGCGCCGGGACATCCGTGTCTGATTGGTCATGATCTGTCCTTTCGGGTTCGGTGACGGATCAGTTCCGCGACGGGAAGATGCCTTGAAGCGCAATGATGAAGTTCACCGTCAGGAACGGCGGCATGTTGTTGTGCGCCTGGTTGCCCCCGGCGTTGGCTACGGTGATCGAGGCCGGATGCAACTGGACGTCGGCGGCGGCGGCCTGGGCGCGGTAGCTTGCGCTGCGGCTCGCCAGCATGTTGTTCGTCGGGTCGTCGAGATTGCCGGCGCGAGTCTCGGCGTTCAGGGCGGCAGTATGTGTGTGCTGCGGCATCTCGCTCGCCTGCAGCGTGACGGTTTCCGTTCCGCCCCAGGAGCCGAGGGCTCGTGGCGTCAGGCCCGGACCTGTCGAGCCGCCCGAGTGCGTCGGAAACCGGCCCCGCATGTCCGGCAGGGCAAAGGTCGTCCGACCGTCGCCACCGTACGTGGTCCCGAGGATCGAGAAAACTGCGGTATTCTGGCTGATGGGGAGCAACTGCCCGGAACAGAAGCTCCAGCTGCGCGGTGCGAAGTTGCCGCCGAACATGACGATCTCGCCGAGAAATGGTTCTGACATGGAACGGTCCTTTTCAAATGGCTCTGCCGCTTTTGCCAGACGTGGTCTTTCAGGTCGCAGCGAGATGTTAACCTTTCGTTAACAGATACTGCCGGGCACTCCGACCTGTAAAGTGTTGTTTTGGTTCGGCTATCGTATTGGTTGAACGCAAATTGATCGAATCGCGCAAAAGAAAAGGCCCGCGCGGGGCGGGCCTTCGGTTCCTGGACGCTCCGGGCGCCGGCGGTCAGTTCCGGGACGGGAAAATCCCGTAGAGACAGACCTGGTAGTTCATCACCAGGTACGGCTGCATGTTGTTGTGTGACTGGCTGCCGCCGATATTCTGTTCGACGATCGAATCCGCGTTGAGCGAAACATCCTCGGCCGCCGCCTGGGCCCTGAACGCGCCGGTGTGGGCCGCCAGCATGTTGCCGGTGGGATCGTCAAGGTTGCCGGCCCGCCCTTCCGCCCTGAGGATCGGCGTGTGGTTGTGATTGGGGATTTCGTTCAATGTCAACGTGACGTCTTCCTGGCCACTTTTCTGGCCTATGACCCGCAGCGAGAGGCCGGGGCCATGTCCCTCGTGGATCGGCACCCGGCCGCGCAGGTCGGGCAGGCCGAAGGTTGTCTGTCCATCGCCGCCGTAGATGGTGCCGAACAGCGAAAACAGTGCAGAGTTCTGCGAGATCGCGATCAGCTGACCATCGCATTTCGCGAAGTTGCGCTGTGCGAAGTTGTACCCCACCAACAGGATTTGACCGATGTATTCCTGACCCATGAATTCCACTCCCTGAAAAGTTTTGACGTAACGACAGGTGTAGGTGACCACACGCTAGGGTGTAAAGAAATCTTTGCTGTCTGCGTGTTTAGTTGTTCTCTCTCAAGCGCAGAAATGGGTCCTCAGAGTTGATCGGGCCTCGTTTTGGGGGCCGTCGTACATGCGTTTGGCGATCAAGGATCGAGACGATCCGGCAAGGCGCAGAATCAACCAAAGGGTGATCTCTGTCCTTCAGCCCGGATGTGTGGCGCGATCCTTCGACAGATGCGCGTACGCCACCTTGGGGTATCGGCCGGTCCGGCGCCGCGGCGGCAAAGGTTTCGGAGTTTATCCAGTACAGTCAGAGCGTTGACAGGAAATGTCCCGGTTGTCATGATCGTCTTGGCGGATCGGCGCACCGCCCCGGCGCTCGCGAAACCCGGGATTTCTTTCCGAACGAAGGAAACCATTATTATTTTGTTTACTAATTTTATCGACTCTCGCGGGCGTATGATTGACTGCTTGGTGTGCCGTGTTCTGGCATAGCGGGGCCGCAAGGATGGATTGTATAGCTTTCGCGTTGAACACTGAGCCGTCGTTGGTGTCTTTCCGCTGCCTTCTGGTTGTTGTGCCTGACGGAGTTCGGGCACATGCCTGAACCGATGCACGTCACGATGCAGTCCGCCGAACGCGAACTGCGGGCCACGCTGTTCAGCCTTGCCAGCGCGATCAAGTCGATGACCGGCGCGGATGGCGTTGCGCTCGGCATCGACGGCGACGTGAACGACGGGCGCCCGCTGCGTATAGGATCATGCAACGACTCGGCGGTGCGGGCCCGCGTCTTCGGCCTGCTCGAGGAATCGCTGCGCGAGAATGCCCCGGTGCGCAGCTTCAACGGATCCAAGCTCTCGGAAATGCGCCAGCAGTTCGTCGAGGACGACGACCTGCTGTTTGCCATGTCGGACAGTGTGCCGGATATGCCGGTGATCGCAGGCGGGCGGGGCGCGCCGTTCATGTTCCACATGATGGTTCTGTTCTCGGACCGCATCTGTCTGTCCGAGAAGGAAGAGCACGCCTGCGACATGGGCTGCGACCTGTTCCGGTCGCTGATCAGCCAATGGAAGGAGCGGTGCCTCGCGGAGGTCGACCGGGAGACGACCTTTCAGGAACTGCTGCGCTATCGGCGACGGGCCGAACTTGACGGGCTGACCCTGGTGGAGAACGCGGCCTCGTTCCGCGCGATCTGCGAGCATCGGATTGCCAATTGCAGTGGCGAGCTAGCGCTCGTGCTGATCGACCTCGATCACTTCAAGTCCATCAACGACATCTACGGCCACCAGTTCGGCGACACCTATCTGAAGGCGATCGGCCGGTCGCTGGGTGGCCTTCGGGCGCTCGACGCCATCGTGGGTCGGATCGGCGGTGATGAATTCGCGGTACTGATGGAAGCCAGCAAGATCACCGACAGCTACCTGCAAGTCATCCTGCACCAGATCAATGCGAAGGTGCAGCGCGACCTGACCAAGCTGAAAAAGCCCGGTCTGGGGCGGATGAGCATGGGCGTGAGCGTCTATGAACGCCACGGCGAGACGTTCGACGAGCTGTTCCAGCGGGCTGACGCGGCGCTCTATGCGACGAAGGCCGCCGGGCGCAACGGGGTGGTGATCTTCGACGAGCAGCTGCACGGGCAATACGACCGTCGCTCGCTCGGGTTGCGTTTCGAACGGGCGCTGGAGCGGGGCGAGATCATCCCCTACTTCCAGCCGATCATCAACCTGCAGACCGGCTTGTGCCACGGGGTGGAGGCGCTGGTCCGCTGGCTCGATCCGGAACTGGGGTTGCTCACGCCGGCTTCCTTCAGCGGCATCATGAGCGATCACAGCCAGGCGGAGAAGCTGACCCGCACCATGGCGCAGCAGGCGCTTGCCATCCTGTCAAAGGCGCGCGGGGTTGGCCGCATGAGCAAGGCGGTGCTGACGTTGAACGTCACGCATTTCGACCTGATGCGCCCGGAGTTCGTCTTCGACATCCAGGAGTGGCTGACCTGCAGCGGCGTCGACTGGGAGTCGCTGAAGATCGAGGTGACGGAGCAGACCATGCTCGGCGACATCGAGGGGCAGGTCTTCCGGACGCTGGCGGAAATCCGCACCCGCGGCGCCCGGGTGGCGCTGGACGATTTCGGCACCGGGTACGGCGGGCTGGAACACCTGAAGGCGTGGCCGGTCGACGTAATCAAGGTTGACCGCAATTTCATCTCCGCGATGGAAAACTCTGTCCGGGGCAGGGCGGTGGTCAGCGGCTTGTGCACCATCGCGCATGATCTTGGTCTCGGGGTCATCGCCGAAGGGATCGAGACCCGGGAGGTCCGCGACATGCTGATGGAGATGCATTGCGGCTTCGGCCAGGGCTATCTTTACAGCAAGCCGGTTGCGGCGGATGAAATCTGCGAGGTCTGGGACCGGATCAACGCGGAGGCGCAGCCGGACGTGTACGCATGCACGGCGACCGCCCGGACAACGAAAGAGGAAGAGGCCATCATCGCCACCCGGAAATCGGCGGCGGCGAGCCGGCGTTGACGACCTGCAAACCCGGCTGTCAGGCCGGGTTGATGTCTCCCCCCTGACGGAAGATCGCCAGCACGCCGTCGCTGCTGTCCTTGCGCGAATCTTCCTGGGTGCGGTGTACCTCGACGCGCATGGTCATGCCCTCGTGCTGGCCCGAAAAGAACTCCGATTTCCCGGTTTCCAGCACCCGCCGCGCGACGGTATCGAGATTGATGAAGTCCAGCCGCGGGCCGATGACCGAAATCTTGCGCCCGAAGTCGTGGGTTTCCAGCCCGAACCATTCCCCGATCAGCAGGCTGTGGCGCTGCACCAGCAGGTTGGAGTCCAGAAAGATCGTGCCGATGCGCAGCGTCTCCAGCACGCTTTCGGTCTGCTGGTTCAGGGTCGAGAGCATTTCGATCTTGCGCTCGTGTTCGGAACTGACGGTAATCAGTTCCTCGTTGACCGCGTGCAATTCCTCGTTGGAGCTCTGCAGTTCCTCGTTGGAGGCCTGCAACTCCTCGTTGGAAGCCTGCAACTCCTCGTTGGAGGCCTGCAGTTCCTCGCCGCTGGCTTCGAGACGCTCGGTGACGTGCTGCAGCGTTTCCTCGGTGAACTTCAGGTCGCGTTCCAGCTCCTGAACCCGCCGCGCAAGGATCTCCGTGTCGTCGTTGTTGGTCATCGCCAGCGGCTCTTCCTCGCCGTGGAGCGAGCCGGCATCGCCTTCGAGCAGGATGCGCAGCAGGACGAGGATCGGTTTGACCTTCATGTCGAGCGCTTCGACCACCAGCGTGCATTTCTGCTTGCGCCCTTCGCCGAGGTCGATGGTCACAGAGCGCGACAACGACGCGCTCTCTCCAAGGCGTAGCTTTTCCAGACCGACGCTGATCGGCGTGTGCAGGTCCGGATGCACGATCTCGTCGACGGTCCAGTCGGCGAGGTTGTTCTTGGTGTCGATGAAGGCGGAGGCGGCGCCGAACCAGCTGAGCACCTCGTTGTCCGCGGTGATCAGGATGGAGGACGGCGCATAGCGCTTGAGCAGGCTGTTGTAGCTGCGCATGAGCGCATCGCGGTTACGGCCCGTGTTGTTGCGGCTGACGGTGGTCAGCACGCGGGGCGAGTCGTCGGTGTTGCTGTGCTCGGCGTGCGAGATGCGGTGCGCCAGACCCATGCGATCCGAGATGAAATTGGCGCTGAACGGGCGGCTGGAGACGACCTTGCGGAACAGCCGCCAGCGGGCGTTGATGGTCTCGAAATCCGAGCTGAGCTCGCCCAGCGTCTCGGAGGGCCCGAGCGCCAACACGCCGTTCTTGCGCAGCCCGAAGAGGAACATCGAAACGACGCGCTTCTGCGCGTCCTGTCTGAGGTAGATCAGCAGGTTGCGGCAGGAGATCAGGTCGAGGTTCAGGAAGGGTGGATCGTTCAGCACGTCGTTGACGGAGAAGATGATCTTCTGCCGCAGCGCCGGCTCGACGATGAAGTTGTCGCCATCCTGCCGGAAATAGCGGCGGCGCAGCTCCTCGGGCACCTTGTCCAGCGCCGCGCTGCCGTAAATGCCGGCGGAGGCGATGTCGATGGAGCGGCGGTGGATGTCCGTGGCGATGATGCGGAAATCCTGCAGGTGGCCCGCCTGCCGCAGCGATTCCGACAGTTCGATGGCGATGGTGTAGGCCTCTTCCCCGGAAGAACAGCCCGGCACCCAGATCCGCAACGGCCGGTCGGCGGCGTATTCCTTCACCATCGGGTCGAGCACCTCCTCGCGCAGGGCGATGATGCTGTCCGGATCGCGGTAGAACTCGGTCACGCCGATCAGCAGGTCATGGTACAGCTCGTCCAGAAGCTGATCGTCCTTGCCGAGTTTCTCGACGTATTTTTCGAGGCTCTGTTCCCCGCGCAGGCTCATGCGGCGGTTGATGCGCCGGTTCACGCTGATCGACTTGTAGGAGGAAATGTCGAGGTGGTGCTTGCGCTCCAGCAGGGACATGATGGTGCGCGAGGCATCGCCGCTGAGCGGCAGGTTCTCCCCGGCGCCCTCCGGGTTGGTCAACGCACGGTGGATGATGGCCGGAATGTCTGCAGCCTGCGCCACGTGATCGACCACGCCGAGGTTCATCAGCGAGCGCGGCATGGAGGTGAAGGTCGCCTCGGACGGGGCCTGCACGATGACGGTCGCCCCGGCGGCATGCAGCAGCTGGCCGCCCATGCTGCCGTCGGCACCGGAGCCGGAGAGCACGACCGCCACGGTCTTCTGCGGATGCCGCGAGACCAGCGACCGGAACAGCGAGTCGATCGGCGAATGCGGCAGGCGCGCGTCGGTCTCATAGGGGCTGGTTTCAAAGTAGCCGCGCTTGTCGACGGTAGCCAGGGTATTGGGGCGGTTGAGGAATATCGTGTTTGGTTCGAGTGCCTGGCCGTCCTCGATGTGCTTGATCGTCATGGTCGAGCGCCGTGAAAGCAGGCTGTCCATCATCGAGCGATAATCCGGCGACAGGTGCTGGATGACGATGTAGCACCAGCCTTCGTCCACCGGCGCGTTCTGGAAGAAGGCCTCGAGCGGCTCGAGCGCCCCGGCCGAGCCGCCGATGGCGATCACCGGCACTTTCGCAGGATCGAAGGGCGCGGCAGGTGCGGCGCGCGCGCTCGAATCCTGTGCGCTTTTCTTTGCCGATTTGGCGGATTTCTTGCTAGAAGTCATGGTATCCCGTCCAGCGACGTGCCAACGGTTTCAGCGTAGGGGTAATCGCCTCTCCAAACAAGGCGTCAATGGGAAATTAGCACTGATGAGGACTGCGTGGCCAACATCCTGATTGCAGATGACGATCCCGATTTTTTGCAGGTCTTCCAAAGGGGTTTGACCGCCATGGGCCATCACGTGCACTGCGTGAGCGGCGGCAAGTCGGTCCACAGGCTGATCGAGGCGAACCCCGGGCAGTTCGATATCGTGTTTCTCGATTTCGTCATGCCCGGCGGCGGCGGCGTGAGCACGCTGCACAAGCTGCGCTCCGTCGATGGCAACATTCCGGTGGTTTTCATCACGGGACACGTGGACGCGCTGGATTCCCCCTTGTTTACCATGGGGTTGGGCATGACGCAGGCGCGGGTGTCCAAGACCACGCCGCTGGCGGACCTTGACAGGCTGGTGCGCAGACTGACGGTGACCGGCCCATGATGGACCGGCTGGTCAGCCTGCATGACCTGATGGACCGCCTGTTCGGAGGTCTGCTGACACGGGTGCAGGGCTGGCTGGCGCTGGCGGTGCTGGTCATCAGCTTGGCGGTTCTCGGTCTCGGGCATCTCGCCGGGTTGGAGGTTTTCGTGCGGGGTTGGCCGGGCATGCCGGCGATGGTGCCGGAGACGGCCATCGGCCTCGCGGCACTCTCCCTTGGAGTGATTCTCTGCCTGAAATTGTCTGAAAATCAGGCGCGACTTCCGGTCTTGTCGATCAGCCTCGGGGTGATCGTCTTTTCGGTGCTGAAACTGTGGGGGACGCTGCGCACGCTGGCGACGCTCGATCTTTCAGCGGACCACGTCGCCATCGGAACCGCCCTGTGTTTCCTGCTGAGTGCCCTTGCGCTTCTGAGCAGCATCGTGCGCGACACCATTCTCGCCCGGTTGGTGCGGTTGTCGGCGGCGACCGTGTCGATGACGCTCTGCCTGTCCAACCTGGCGCTGCTGATCACGGGAACGCCGGTGATCTGGCGCGATGCGGTGCTGGCGGGGATGTCGCTTTACACCGCGCTCTGCTTTGTCCTGCTCAACATCACGTTCCTGCTCGACCTCGTGCAGCGTCCGGCCCCCGAGGCGGATCGGGCGCCGCGCGGTCCCTTGGCCTATGTCATCGTGCCGATGGCCGTGGCGCTGCCGTTCGGGCTCATCGCCATTCTCATCTCGCAACTGGGGGCCAACAGCGAGGTGCAGCGGCAATCCACCAGTTTCCTGATCTTTGCCTTTGCACTCGGGCTGGTGGTTCTGAATGCCACTCTGGCGTTCCGGCGCTGGATGCTGGAACAGCTGCGCGTGCGCGAGAAGGCGCGGCTCGACGCGGTCATTGACGCCATCGGCACCGCGCTCTTCGTGGAGACCGACAAGGTGTCGCCGATGGTCATGAATGCCACGGCGCGCAGGATGGTCGGCCCGGAGATCAGCGCCAAGGCGTGGCTGGAGACCGCGGCCTTCCACGCCCCGCACAGCCGCGCTCCGTTGACCGGGGGGGCGCATCCCTTGGCGCAGCTGCAGCGCAGCGAGCCTGGGCGGGAGGTGCACGCGGCCTGGCTCGATCCCTCCGGCAGCGAGCGCTACCTGCGGTTCTCGCAGCGCGTGATCGCCTTGTCGCCGGACACCCCCGCGCTGCGGCTGATCGAGGTGCAGGATCAGACCGAAAGCTGGCGCACGCGCGAGATCCAGTCGCGCAGCGAACGCATTTCGGAAATCGGCGAGTTGGCCAGCGGTCTGGCGCACGAAATGCAGAACATCTTCGGGGTCGTCCGCCTTGCCAGCGACCTCGGCAAGATGCTCGAGTCGTCCGAGACGGTGCGCGAACAGTTCGTCACGATCAGTCGCGGCTGCGACCGTGGCACGCGGATGACCGAACAACTCCTGCGCCTCAGCCGGACGAAAACCGAGGTAACGATGTCCGTCGACCTGTGCGAGACCGTCTCGGGGCTGGTCGATGTCGGACGCGCCAACCTGCCGGAGAAGATGACGCTCACCGCGGATCTGCCGGAGGGGCCGCTCTGGGTCCGATGCAACGTCTCGGCGCTGACCGCGGTCGGCATGGAGGCGATCCTGAACGCCCGCAATGCCATGCTCGACGCCGGGCAGGAGACCGGGCGGATCACCATTGCGGTCGAACGCGGGCACCTGGGCGAGGATTTCGGGCTGGTCCCCAGTTTCGACCTGTGTTTTCGCGATACCGGCCCGGGGATGGGTCCGGAGGTGCTGAGGCAGGCAACACAGCCGTATTACACGACGCGCCGCGCCGCCGGGGGCAGCGGGCTGGGGCTCTCGGTTGCCAGCCAGTTCGCGCTGCGCAGCGGCGGGAGGCTGGTGCTCGACTCGCGGCCCGGCGAGGGCACGGAAGTGCGTCTTTGCCTGCCGGTCGCCGACCCGGAGACCGTGCCGCCGGGCAGCGCAAGTCCCGTCGCACCGGAATCCGCTGATGCCGCCACCGCACCGGCTCCGGCGGATCTGACCGGGCTGCGCATCCTGATGGCGGGCGATCCCGAGGCCACGCCCGAGGACCTGCCGGTCCGGCTGGAGATGCTCGGCGCGGACATCACGGTCAGCCATACGCTGTCCGAGACCATTGCCCGCATTGAAACCGCCCGGCCGTTCGACGTGGCCGTCATTGACGCGCAACTCTGGGGCGGGGCGACCGCGCAACCGAGCATTCTGGCCATGGCCATCGAGCAGTTCGGGCCGAAAGGCATCATCCATCTGATCCCCTCGGGCTGGGTCGGGCAACGCTCGGGACCGGAGACGGGATTGACCGTCTACCAGCCCGCCCGGCTCGATATCCTGGTGAACGCCATCCTGATCGCCGCCCGGCACAGGCCGACCGCCCGCTGAGGCACGCGGGAGCGGCAAGGGGCCAATCCTGCCGTCGGCGCGGTTGACGCAGGGCGGGCGCCGCGTTCCTTGCGAGAATTTCCGGAATTCCGTGCCTGACTTGATCCGCGTCAAGGCGTGACATTCAAATTGCCGCATGCAAGGGGCATGGACCAGCCATTGCCCCGGAGGACATGCGCGTGACAAACCCTGGAAAACTTCTGCGCCTCGTGCTGGGCGCGGTGCTCATAGCGACGGCGGCGCGGGCCGAGACACTGCGCGTGGCGCCGAGCCGCCTCGTTGAATGGAAATCTGTCTATGGGCAGGTGGAGACCCGCAACCGGGTTCCGGCGCGGGCGCGGATCGGCGGGACCGTGGTTGATCTCGATGTCAGCGAGGGCGATGCGGTCACTGCCGGGCAGCGGATTGCGCGGGTCGTGGACGACAAGCTGGATTTCCAGCTGGCCTCGCTCGACGCGCGGCTGGAGGCGGCGACGGCGCAGCTGGAGACCGCCACGGCGGATCTGGACCGCGGCGAGGAACTGATCAAACGCGGCGTCATCACCGCGCAGCGGCTGGAGCAGCTCCAGACGGCGGTGGACGTGATCCAGGGCGAGATCCGCAGCCTCGGTTCGGAACGGCTGGTGATCGAGCAGCAGGTGGCCGAGGGGGAAATCCTGTCGCCGGAGGCGGGCGTGGTGCTGACCGTGCCGATCTCGCGCGGCTCCGTCGTGGCCCCGGGCGAGGCGGCGGCGGTGATCGCTGGCGGTGGCGTATTCCTGCGGCTTTCGGTGCCAGAGCGACATGCCGGTGATCTGGTCGAAGGGGCAGAGATCGAGATCGGCTCGTCGGCGGGCCAGACCGGCACACTGGTCAAGCTCTATCCGCAGATCGAAGGCGGGCGGTTGCAGGCGGATGTGGAGGTGGGCGGGCTTGACCCGCGTTTCGTCGGGCGGCGGATGCCGGTTCGGCTGCCGGTGGGGGAGCGGGAGGCCTTGCTGGTGCCGGAAGCGGCGCTTGAAAGGCATGGCGGGCTCGATTTCCTGACCATCGCCGAGGAGGGGGCCGAACGCAGGCGCGCCGTGGTGCCGGGGGGCACGGTATCGCGCGAGGGCGAGGCATGGGTGGAAATTCTGACCGGGCTCGCGGCGGGCGAAAGCGTGGTGCTGAAATGACGGACCGGACCTCCGGCACAGGCACGCTCGGCATCGCCGGACGCCTGACCCGCGCCTTCATCGCGTCGCCCCTGACGCCGCTGTTCCTGCTGGCGTCGCTCGCCGTGGGGCTGATCGCCCTGTCGAGCCTGCCGCGTGAGGAAGAGCCGCAAATCTCCGTGCCGCTGGTGGACATCCGCGTGATGGCCGACGGGCTGGCCGCGGAGGACGCGGTGAAGCTGATTACCGAGCCGCTGGAAACCATCGTCAAGGGCATCGACCAGGTCGAGCATGTCTATTCCGACACCCGCGACGACCGTGTGATGGTCACGGCGCGGTTCGTCGTCGGCGTGCCTGCGGAGATGGCGATCCTGCGGGTGCGGGACAAGCTGCTGGCCAATCTCGACCGGATTCCGGTGGGAATCCCGGAGCCGCTGGTGGTCGGGCGCGGGATCAATGACGTGGCCATCGTTTCCCTGACCTTCTCGCCGGTCGAGGGCGAGGACGCGGTGACAGCCGCCGACCTGACGCGCATCGCCCGCGAAGTGCGGGTGGAGCTGGCGAAGATCGACGATGTGGGTCTGACCTATATCGTGGGCGAGACCGACGAGGCGCTGCGCATCGCGCCCGATCCGGAGCGGCTGGCGCTCTACGGGGTGACGCTGCAACAGCTTGCGGCCAAGATCTCCGGCGCAAACACCGCCGCGCCCGCCGGGCAGCTGCGCGACGGAGGCGAGCAGATCGGCCTTGTCATCGGCAAGACCCTTTCGACGCCGGAGGAGATCGCCAACCTCGAACTGACCACCCGCGACGGGCGCACGGTCTATGTCCGGGACGTGGCGGATGTTGCCTTTGTCTCCGATCTCGACGAGCACACCGTCGCCACATGGCAGCGCGGCCCGGAGGGGGACGTCACCCGCCGACCCGCCGTGACGCTCTCGCTGGCGAAGCGGGCAGGGGCGAATGCGGTGACCGTCGCCGAGGAGATCCTGCACCGGGTCGAGGGGATGGAAGGCGGCTTGATCCCCGACAGTGTCGAGATCGAAATCACCCGCGATTACGGCGAGACCGCCGACGAGAAGGCCAACGAACTGCTGTTCCACCTTGCCCTTGCCACGGTCTCCATCGTGGCGCTGGTGCTGCTGGCCATCGGCTGGCGCGAGGCCATCGTGGTGGCCGTGGTGATCCCGGTGACGATCCTGCTGACGCTCTTTGCCGCCTATATCATGGGCTACACGCTCAACCGCGTGTCGCTCTTTGCGTTGATCTTTTCCATCGGCATCCTTGTCGACGACGCCATCGTGGTGATCGAGAACATTGCCCGGCACTGGGCCGGGAAGATCGGCGGGCGCGATACGCAGGACGCGGCGGTGGCGGCGGTGGCGGAGGTCGGCAACCCGACCATCGTGGCGACGCTGACCGTGGTGGTGGCGCTGCTGCCGATGCTCTTCGTTTCCGGGCTGATGGGGCCTTACATGTCGCCGATCCCGGCCAATGCCTCGGCGGCGATGATTTTTTCCTTCTTCGTCGCGGTGATGATCACGCCGTGGCTGATGAACAGGATCGCGGGCCGGGCCTATGCCGCCCACGGCGGCCATGCGGACCACGCGCAGGGCGGGGCCCTTGGCCGGGCCTATGCGGCGATCGCGCGGCCCTTGCTCCGGACCAAGACCGGCAGTTTCCTGTTCCTTGTCATCGTCGTGGTGCTGTCCTTTGGCTCGCTCGGGGCGCTGTATACCCGTGACGTCACGGTGAAGCTGCTGCCGTTCGACAACAAGTCGGAGCTTGCCATCGTCATCGACCTGCCCGAAGGCGCCTCGACCGAGGCGACGGATGCAGTGGCCAGCGCGGCGGCGCATGTGGCGCTGGAGCTGCCCGAAGTGCTCTCGGCGCAGAGCTACGCGGGCACGCCCGCCGCCTTCAACTTCAACGGCCTCGTTCGGCACTACTTCCTGCGCCAAAGCCCGGAGATGGGTGAGGTGCAGCTGAACCTTGCCGCCAAGGGCGCGCGGGAGCGGACGAGCCATGAGATTGCGCTGGACCTGCGGGCGCGGCTGGCCGGGCTGGACCTGCCGGACGGCGCGGTGGTCAAGGTGGTCGAGCCGCCCCCCGGCCCGCCGGTGATCTCGACCCTGCTGGCGGAGGTCTATGGCCCGGATCAGCCCACCCGGATCGAGACCGCGACACGGGTGCGGCAGGCGTTCGAGGCGGTACCGTTCATCGTCGACGTGGACGATAACCTTGGTGAGCGGCCGCGCAGGCTGCGGGCGCAGCTCAATGTGAGCGACTTGGACTTCTACAAGGTGCAGGAGGCTGACGCGCTCGACACCCTGCGATTGCTGAACAGCACCACGACGGTCGGCTATTCGCATCGCGGCGAGGGGCGGCGACCGATCCCCATCGTTCTGGCGCGGGCAAAGGCGGACCGGACCATGGACGAACGCGCTCTGGCGATCCCGGTGCCCGCAAACGCCATTCCCGGCGCACGCGGCGTGGTGGAACTCGGCGATGTCATCTCGATCACCGAGGAACGCGCTTCCTTCCCGATCTTCCGGCACAATGGCTATGACGTGGTCATGGTCACGGGAGAATTGGCGGGCGTCTTCGAGGCGCCGCTTTACGGGATGCTGGCGGTGGCGGATGTGCTCGATGGCATGGACTGGACCGACGGCGAAAAGCCTGTGATCCGCATGAACGGTCAGCCGGAAGAGACCGATCATCCGGTGCTCCTCTGGGATGGCGAGTGGGAGGTCACGTGGGTGACGTTCCGCGACATGGGCGCGGCCTTCGGCGTGGCGCTTCTGGGGATCTATATCCTTGTCGTGGCGCAGTTCGGCAGCTTCCGCCTGCCGCTGGTGATCCTGACGCCGGTGCCACTGACCTTCCTCGGCAACATGGCCGGGCACTGGCTCTTCGGAGCGCCGTTCTCCGCCACCTCGATGATCGGCTTCATCGCGTTGGCGGGGATCATCGTGCGCAACTCTATCCTGCTGGTGGATTTCATCCGCCATGCGGACCCGGAGGGCAAGGTCACGGTCGACGTGCTGATCGAGGCGGGGGCGACCCGGTTCAAGCCGATCCTGCTGACCGCACTGGCGGCGATGATCGGGGCGGTGGTGATCCTGACCGACCCGATCTTCCAGGGTCTGGCGATCTCGCTGCTGTTTGGTCTGATCTCCTCCACGGCGCTGACCGTGCTGGTGATCCCGGCGATATACCGTCTTGCGAAGACCTGAAAGAGCGGGGCGGGCGCACCTGCGTCCGTCTCGCGCCGTTCCGGGGATGGTTCCTCGGCGTGCCGGTGCCGACCGGGATGGTTCCGGATTGTGCAGAGCGGCAAAAGCCGCCAAACAGGGGAAAACACCAACCACAAAAAGGGGCAGGCATCATGAAAACCACATATCTTGCCGCGCTGAGTGCGCTTCTGCTCGTTGCGGGCTGTGGCAACACGGTCGGCAACACGATCGGCAGCGTGACAGGTAGCCGCACCACGGTGCACAGGGTCGGGCCGGACGATCTGCTCAAGCTGCGGAGCGGACCGGGGCTGGAATACAAGGTGGTGCTCGGACTGCCGGATGGCACCGCTCTGCTGCGCCGCGAGTGCGTGACGGAACTCGGCCAGCAGTGGTGCCGGGTCTCGCTGGCGGATGCCGCGGGTGTGTCCGGCTACGTCTCCGCCGACTACCTGCGGTAGATGTGATTTCTCAATACGGCGTTCGTTCGGTTCATCCCTGCATGGCTGAGGTTGGTAACGACTCAAGCCCATCAGGGAGAACCGAATGAGCGCGCATCAGAATGCCCGATCCTCGGTACGGTGTCCCCTTGGGCCGGGGGCACGCGTCAGGCCTGTGCCGGGCTGGCAACCAGCAGCACCTCGAAGGTGACGAGGACCGGCCCCTGTCCGCGCGCCAGATCGCCCGCATGGAGATGGCCCACCGGATCGACGCAGGCGAGGGGCAGGGCCCTGCAGATCCCGTCTTCGATCCGGCAGCCATCGAGCAGCAGGACCTCGGACAACGGCGTCCGCATGGGCGGCGCATCGGTGAAGCCGGCGCCGATGAGGCTGCCGAGACCGTGGATCGTGGCGTCGGCGAAGCCGGCCCCGGCGCAGGCGGTTTCCAGTGCCGGGCGCAGGTCCTCATGCGGTCGGATGGTGAGCAAGGCGGCATTGGGCGCCGATTGCCAGGGCCGGGGCTCGGGACGGAACAGCGGGAAGTTGGTCTCCGGGTCCGTCGCAACAGCCATCCGTGCGCCGGTCAGCAGCCAGAGCGAGACGGTGCACTCCTCCGCCAGCGTGCAGTGATCGTTGAGCAGGTGGCCCATGGCGGGGGCGTCCTCGGTCCACTTCGCATGGGTGTGCAGGAACCATGCGCCGTCCTTCATACCCACCGAAGCGGTGGCGCGGTCCAGCGTGATGCCGCCGGTGCGGTGGGTCTCGCTATACCAGGCCGCATGGGCGTCATCCGCGGGACCATCGGGCATGACGTAGTGCATCTGTGCGAGCCGGAGCCCGTCGAGGATCGCACAGGCGCCGTCCGCGCCTTCGGCGTCCACCGCCTGCGCCACCGCATCGAGCAGCGTCATGCCTTTGGGCAGCGTCGCCCTGGCATGGCGGGCATGACAGGGCACAAGCGTCTGCCGCGCCGCCTGCACCGGGCCGGGATGGGTTACCCAGTCGTGGCTGTCTCCCTCGGGCATCGGCGTGGCATCGGCGCGGCGCGGGGCAGGGATCGGACGCATGGTCAGGCGCTCCGGGGGGCGGCAGGCGCCGGCATCAAACCCCGCGCGGTCAGTTCCTCGCGCACCAGCTTCTTGGTGATCTTGCCGTAGGCGGTCTTCGGCATCTCATCGAGGAAAACATAGTACCTCGGTGCCTTGTACTTCGCCACCCGCCCGTCGAGCCAGGCCCGCAGCGCACCCTCTTCGATCCGCGCCCCGGTCTTGGGCACGCAGACACACAGGCCGACCTCGCCCCAGCGCTCATCCGGTACGCCGAGGATGGCGACCTCGCTGACACCGTCGACGGTGAGCAAGATCTCTTCGATCTCGCGTGGATAGACGTTGGAGCCGCCGGAGATGTACATGTCCGACGAACGCCCGGTGATGTAGAGATAGCCCTGCGCATCCAAATGCCCCAGATCGCCGGTGCGGAACCAGCCGTCCCGGAACGCCTTGGCATTGGCGCCGTCGTCGTCGAGATAGCCGGGAAAGACCGAAGGGCCGATAACGCAGATCTCGCCGGTCTCGCCCGGGGCCAGAACCGTCCCGTGGTCGTCCTGGATGGTGACTTGCAGGCCGGTGCGCTCCACGCCGCAGGTGCCGGGGCGGGCCTCCGGGCTGTCCTCCAGAAAATGATCCTCGGGTCGCATCACGGTGATCGCGCCGGTCACCTCGCCAAGCCCGTAATATTGCACCAGCACGGGTCCAAGCGCCTGCAAGGCCCGTTTCTGGTCGGCGCGGTACATTGGAGCGCCCGCGTAGATGACGTGGCGCAGGGTGGAATGGTCGAAGCGGTCGACGGCAGGGTCCTCCACCAGCATCTTCACGATGGTCGGCACGGTGAACATGTTGCTCACACCCCAATCCTGAACCATCTGCCAGGCCTGCGCGGGATCGAAACGGCCCTGCGGCAGGATCACGCTTTTCGCACCCGCTGCGATCTGCGCCATCGCATGCGCCGCCGCACCGTGGCTCAGCGGTGCGACCACGAGCGAGGCATCGCGCGAGGACAGCCCCGGCATCAGGTCGTTCATGTGGTTGAGGATGGTGAAGGTCATCTGGCCATGGGTCAGCACGACTGCCTTGGGCCGCCCCGTAGAGCCGGAGGTGAAGAACAGCCAGCAGGGTTCATCCCGCGTGACCTCCTCGTTGGGGTAGCCCGTGCCGAGGTGGCGGGCGATCAGGTCCTCGTATCGGTGCGCCTCGGGCAGGGTGCCAATGGCGACGATGTGGTCGACAAGCGATGCGCAGGCCTGCGCGTGGCCGGGGAAGGCCTCCTCGACGATCAGCACCTTCGCGCGGGACTTCTCGCACTGGTAGGCGACCTCGTCCGTACCCTGCCGGAAGTTGGCGGGGGCCCAGACCAGACCGGCCCGGAAGACCGCCATCATCACTTCCAGCATCTGGTTGTTGTTGGCGGACTGCACGAGCACAGTGTCGCCCTTCGCCAGCCCCAGATCGTGGCGCAGCGCAAACGCCAGCGCACTGACCCGGGCGTCGAACTCTGCCCAGGTCCAGGTTTGCCCGTCATAGACGGTGGCGACGGCCCCCGGCTGCCTGCGGGCCTGTTTGGTCAGGAAATAGGCGATGTTCGGCACACGGGTGCTGCTGGGCCAGGGCGCAACGCTCATTTCACGCGCTCCAGGATCGAGGTGTAATTCGCCACCGCCGCGCCGCCCATGTTGAAGACCCCGGCCAGCGTCGCGCCGTCCTTCTGCATCTCCCCGGCCTCATCGGCCAACTGCATGGCTGCCATGACATGCATCGACACGCCCGTGGCGCCCAGGGGGTGGCCCCGCGCCTTCAGCCCGCCAGACAGGTTCACCGGCAACTTGCCATCCGCCTGCGTGATGCCCTCGCGGATCACCGTGTGGCCCTTGCCCGGCTCCGCCAGCCCCATGGCCTCGTACTCCAGCATCTCGGCGATGGTGAAGCAGTCGTGGGTTTCCACGAGGTCGAGGTCATCGAGTGTGATCGCCGCCTGTTCCAACGCCCCGCGCCATGCCCGCGCTGCCCCGGCGAAGGAATACGGCGCCGTACGGCGCGACAGCGCCATGAAATCGTTGGCGTGGCTGTGCGCCCGGAAGGCCACGGCCTTCTTCATGCTTTGCGCGGTTTCCGCGTCGCAGACCACCATCACCGCCGCACCGTCGGAGATCAGCGAGCAGTCGGAGCGCCGCAGCGGACCCGCGACCACCGGGTTCTTGTCGCTGACCGTATTGCAGAAGGCAAAACCGAGGTCCTTTTGCATATGCGCCACGGGATTCTTCATGGCGTTGCGATGGTTCTTGGCGGAAATCATCGCCAGCGCGTCGGACTGGTCGCCATAGGCCTGGAAATAGCTCTGCGCGATATGGCCAAAGACGCCCGCGAAGCCGGGGGAGAAATGACCCTCTTCGGCATAGTAGCTGCCGCGCAGCATCAGCGCGGCGGCGTCGGCGGGCGGGATGGTGGTCATCTTCTCGACACCGACCACAAGCGCGATGCGGCCGCGTCCCGATCCGACGAAGTCCAGCGCCGAGTAAAGCGCCGCGGAGCCGGTGGCGCAGGCGTTCTCCAGCCGTGAGGCGGGCACATGCGCCAACTCCGGCACCGCCATGCCGACGAGACCGGCCTCGAAACTCTGGGTCACGAACCCGCTGTTGAAGGTGCCGAGGAAGATGCCGTCGACATCCGCCGCGGTGATCCCGGCGTCCTCCAGCGCGGCGGGGACGGTGGCGGCGATCAGGCTTTCGGTGTCAGGGCAGTCGTCCAGCTTGCCGAAGCGGGAATGTGCCCAGCCGATCACGCAGGGTAAATTGCTCATCACGGTCTCCTTCAGGTGGCGCGTTTGGGGGAAAGGGGTCTGAGGCGGGCTTCGACCTTTGCCGCCTCGCTCTTGAGCATGGTGGCGAGGCTGTCCTGCCGGTTCCCGGCCATGCGGCTGTCGATGGCGGCGATGGAGAGAGCCCCGATGGCCGCGCCGGACGGGCCGCGTACCGGCACGCCGATGGCCCAGGAATTGGCGACATACATACCGGGGTTCAGGCTCCAGCCCCGCGCACGCGCTCTTGCCAGTTCCTCCCGCAGGAAGGCATCGTCGAAACCGGGAAACTGTGCCGTGCGCTCGGCGCGTGTGGTCTCGATCACCGCTTCGGCCTCGGCTGCGGGCAGGGCGGAGAGGATCGCCATGGCCCCCGCGCCGACACCCAGAGGATGCCGTGCGCCGGGCTGCAGCACATGGGTGCGGATCGGAAAGCTGCCTTCCTCCCGGTGCAGGCAGACGGCATGGGCGCCGCGCCGGATCGACACGAAACTGCTGTCGCCGCTGGCATCCGCCAAATGAAGGAGGCTCTCCATCGACACGTCCAGCAGCGTGTTCCGCCGCGCCGCGCTCGCCCCGGCGATCAGGCATTCGGGACCGGGGAAATAGCCGCCCTCGGGGCTCTGCTCGACATAGCCGGAGCGGATCAGCGCCAGCAGGATGCGTCGGATTGTCGGCCGGCTGAGGCCGGTCTCGCGCGTGAGGACGGGCATCGGCACTTCCTCGCCGCCGTGCGACGAGATCAGCGACAGCAGCATCAACGCGCGGTCGATGCTCTGGCTTCCGGCGGCTGACTTCTCCTTGGTATCCATATAATGGACATCCTCCCTTCCACTTTTATTGCCCTGATTCCGGAGTAACTCAAGTGAAAATTGGGAAATGGGCTTCTTGCTGTTAAGGGCTTTACAGAACGCGATTCCAAAACCTATGGTAACGCAGGATTGAATATCCACATTGTGGATGCGGTGGGTATCACGGATCGTCCAAGTTGCAGAGGGGAGGCTGTACGGACATGACACGCGGCACAGCCATCGTGACCGGCGGCGCGGGAACGCTCGGGTTTGCCATCGGGCAGGCGCTGCGGGCGGAGGGCTGGCCGGTGCTGCTGGTGGATCTCTCCGAGTCCGTGACGGAGGCCGCAACACGCATCGGTGCGGAGGGGTGGCAGGCGGACCTGACCGACGCCGACGCCCGCATGGCGCTGGTAGGAGCCGTAGGCAAGATCGGGGCGCTGGTCAACTGCGCCGGGATCGGCCGCGTGGTGCCGTTCTTCGACACCGACGAGGCGCTCTGGGACGCCATGCTGCACGTCAACCTGACCGTGCCGATGCGGCTGTCGCAGGCAGTTGCAAGGCGGATGGCGGAGACCGGCGGTGGCAGCATCGTCAACATCGCGTCCGTGTCGGGACAACAGGCGAGCCGGGGCAGGGTGGCCTATGGTACCTCCAAGGCCGGGCTGATCCACCTGACGAAACAGATGGCGGTGGAACTGGCGGAGCATGGCATCCGCTGCAATGCCGTCGCGCCGGGGCCGGTGGAGGGGCCGCTGGCGCGGCATCACCCGCCGGAGCAGCGGCACCGTTATCTCGAAACGATCCCGCAGGGCCGCTACGCGCAGGCCCCGGAGATTGCAGAAGCGGTGCGGTTTCTCGTCTCGGACGGGGCGACGCATATCACCGGGCATTGCCTGAACGTGGATGGAGGATGGCAGGTCGCCGGGGTCTGACCCGCGCCTGCCGCACAACGAAGAGGCCGGCGGGGAGCCGGTATACAGTGGAGGAGAACACATGAAACTCAAGTTCCTGGCGACCGCAGCGGTCGTGTCGACCCTGGCCGTGCCCGCGCTGGCGCGGGACATCGAGATGCAGTCGATCTATCCCGGAACGCTGCCGCTGCTCGGCTCGTCCGGGGCGGAGCTCGGCGGGCGGGTCTCGGCGATCACGAACGGCGAGCTGAACTTCGTCTTCCGGAATCCGGGCGAGATCGTTGCCGGCAACGAGATCTGGGACGCGCTCTCGACCGGCGCCATCGAGGCGGCCTGGTACAGCCCCGGCTTCGCCGAAGGCGTGGTGCCCTCGGCCTCCCTGTTCACCGCCTTCCCCTTCGGCCCGGATGTGCGCGAGTACACCGCGTGGTGGTACAACGGCGGCGGCTACGAGCTGTGGAACGAGATTTCCGCGCCCTACAACATCCATTCCGAGCTGTGCTCGATCCTCGCGCCCGAGGCGTCGGGCTGGTTCAAGGAGCCGATCAACTCCCCGGAGGACCTGAAAGGCAAGAAGATGCGGATCTTCGGCCTTGGCGCCGCCGTCATGGAAAAGCTGGGCGTTGCGGCGCAGTCGATGCCGCCCGCGGACACGATGAGCGCGCTCAACCTCGGCACCATCGACGCCGCGGAGATGTCCTTCCCGGCGATCGACTACGCGCTCGGCATGTATGAACACGCCAAGCACCTGTACTTCCCCGGCTGGCACCAGCAGACGTCGCTGATCGTCTTCATGATGAACACCGACAGCTGGAACGCCCTGTCCGACCGCGACCGCGCCGCGATCCAGGAAGTCTGCGCCGCGAACGTCGCACGCACCACGGCGCAGGGCGAGGCCATCGAACTGGAACCGCTGGCCAAGATGCAGAACGAGCATGGCGTGACCGTGCACCGCTGGAGCCCCGAGATGCTGCAGACCTTCTCCGACACCTGGGACGAGGTCGTCGCCGAAAAGACCGCCGAAAGCGAGGAGTTCAAGCGCGTCTGGGATCACATCCAGGCCTTCCGCGCCGATTACGCCCAGTGGAAAGAGCTCGGCTACGTCGACTGACCTGACCTGCGTGCGGGGGGCAACCCTCGCACGCAACCCGGAGCAATGACATGCAATCCTGCCTGACCTTGTCGCGCTGGCTGGCGCTGCCCTGCCGGTGGTTCGCGGCGCTATGCGGTGCGCTGCTGCTGATCCTCGCGGCGGTGATCCTTTATGACGTGATCGGACGGCGCTTCTTCGCGACCGGCTCGTTCAAGCTGCAGGAACTGGAATGGCACCTGCACGGCGCCATCGCGGTGCTCGGCTTCGGCTATGCCTATCTCAAGGACGCCCATGTGCGCATCGACATCTTCGTGACCCGGATCGGCGAGCGGCGGCGGCTCTGGCTCGAACTTTTCGCCATCGTGCTGTTCCTGCTGCCCTTCATGGCTTTGCTGCTCTGGTACGGCTACGACTTCGCCGCCCGGTCCTTCGAGCGCGGCGAGACGTCGAACGGCGGCGTCGGACTGTCGCATCGCTGGATCATCAAGTCCACCATTCCGATTGCCGCCGTGCTGACCATCCTCGGTGGCCTCTCCGTGGCGTTGCGCTGTGTCGTGGCGCTGTTTCGGCCTGACCTGCGCGCCAACCCGTTCGAGGCGGACTGATGGAGATTCTCATCGACTTCCTGCCGGGCTTCATGTTCCTGGCGCTTGTCTTCGGCCTGTTCTCCAGCCTGCCGGTGGGCATCATGCTGATGGGTGTGACGCTGATCTTCGGCACCATCGCGCTTGGCCTTGGCGAGATGCGCACCGCGCAGCTGACGCTGCTGCCGAACCGGATCTATGGCGGCATCATCGAGAACCCGGTTCTGGTGGCCGCGCCGATGTTCGTCTTCATGGGTCTGGTGCTGGAAAAGACGCGGGTGGCGGATGACCTGCTGATCGCCTTGCAGAAACTGATGCGGGCGGTGCCCGGGGGGCTGGCGCTGGCGGTGACGCTGGTGGGCACGATCCTCGCCGCCGCAACCGGGATCATCGGCGCGTCGGTGGTCATGCTGACCGCGCTGGCGCTGCCGACGATGATCCAGCGCGGCTATTCCCCGGCGCTTGCGGCAGGCACGATCGCCAGCGCCGGAACGCTCGGCATCCTGATCCCGCCCTCCGTCATGCTCGTCTTCATGGGCGATCTGCTGACCCTGAACCTCGCCAAGCTCTTCGTCGCCGCGCTGCTGCCGGGGCTGACACTGGCGGGCTTGTACCTCGTCTACATCGTCGTGATCGCCGCGCTGAAGCCGGAGATGGCCCCGAAGGCCCCCCGTGACGGCACCGAGAAATTCGACGGCTGGGGCGAGATCCTGCTCTCGCTCGGCCTGCCGTTCCTGCTGATCGTCGCGGTGCTCGGCTCGATCCTCGGCGGCATCGCAACGCCGACCGAGGCCTCCGGCGTCGGCGCGGTGGCGGCGCTGGTGCTCGGTCTCGTCCGGGGACGGCTCAACCGGGACGCCCTGTCCAACGCGCTCGACGGCTCGGTGCGCACCATCGCCATGCTGTTCTTCATCTTCGTCGGCGCGACGGCGTTCTCCTACGTCTTCCGCCTGATCGGCGGAGAGCATTTCATCGTCACGACCGCCCGCAGCCTGTCCTTCGGCGACTGGGGCCTGCTGATCATGATGATGGTGATGATCTTCATCATGGGGTTCTTCTTCGACTGGATCGAGATTACCCTGATCATGCTGCCGATCTTCGCGCCCATCGTGAAGATCATGCACTTCGGCGACCATGTCGCGGCGGCGGACATGATTTACTGGTTCGCGATCCTCGTGGCGGTGAACCTGCAGACCTCCTTCCTGACGCCGCCCTTCGGCTTTGCGTTGTTCTACCTGAAAGGCGCAGGCGGGGCGCATGTGACCATGGCGCAGATCTACCGCGGCATCGTGCCTTTCGTGCTGGTGCAGTTGGGGGCGCTGGGGCTGTTTATCTGGCAACCGGGTATCGTGACCTGGCTGCCCAACGTCCTGCTTGGCAATTGAGGAGCGAACGATGTTCGACCTGACCGATCACGTGGCGCTGGTCTTCGGCGCGGGCTCCTCCGGTCCAGGCTGGGGCAATGGCAAGGCGACGGCGGTGGCCTACGCGCGCGCCGGGGCATGGGTGGCCTGCGTCGACCTGAACCCGGTGGCCGCGGAGGAAACCGCGCAGATCATCGCCGGAGAGGGCGGACGCGCGATTGCCCTGACCGGCAACGTGGCGGCGGAGGCGGACGTGGCCGAGGCGGTGTCCGCGACGTTGGCGGAGTTCGGCCGGATCGACATCCTGCACAACAACACCGGCATCACCCCCTTCGGCGGGCCGGTGACCATGGCGCTGGACGACTGGGACCGGGCGATGGACGTCAACGTCAAGAGCGTGCTGCTGTCCACGCGGTACGTCCTGCCGCACATGGAAAAGCGCGGGTACGGCGTGATCACGAACATCTCTTCCGTCGCGGGGATCCGCGTGTCCGGTTACGACATGGCCGCCTATTCGACCAGCAAGGCCGCGGTGAATCAGCTGACCCGGACCATCGCCCTGCAATACGCCGCCAAGGGCATCCGGGCCAATGCCATCCTGCCGGGCCTCATCAACACGCCGCTGGTGCGGAACGGCGCGGGGTTCAAGGGCCATCACGGCGACGCCGAGAAACAGATGGCCGAGCGCGACGCCATGAGCCCCACGGGAAAGATGGGCGACGCCTGGGACGTGGCCCACGCGGCGGTCTTCCTCGCCTCGAAGGAGGCGAAGTACATCAACGGGGTGTTGCTCCCGGTGGACGGCGGCCTGTCCTGCCGGGCGCGGTGACCCGGGGGGTGAGGATGCCTCGGTAATCCCCCCGATCTTGGAAGGAGCGTTTCCTCGACAGGATGAACGGGGAGAATCCGGTGAAGAAGACATGTTTCACCGAAGCCCGGATCATGGCTGTGCAGCGCCAGAGGGAGAGCGGTGTTGGATGGCAATGCCGATCTGCCGCGCCCAGTCCCCCTTGCTGGCTTTGAAGTGGAACCAATCCGAAAAACGCGAAGGCGTGGATTCTTGCCCACGGTGACGCACCGCGCACAGGCGTGGTGGATTGGACTCGTGCTGGTGACAGTCCCTCGGGCGGTGTCCGTGCCTGCGCGAAGCGTGGTCGCCACCCCGTCCGTGACCCGAAAGAGGTGAACATCGGCCTCCATGTCGGTGCGGCACACTGATTGGTTTGGCGGCCCTTATCTCGGTGTGTCGCCGTTTCGTACGGGTTTCGTGCGGGCAATCGCAATTGAGGCAGCCGCAATGCGGCGGTCTGGCCGCCCGGATCATGCATGGGCGTTCCGATAGGGCACGGAGGCCGTGGCCTCGCGAGTCTTCGCGTTGTCTCCCCGCCCCGGAGGCAGACGATCGGGCTGACGGCTCATCCCCCCTCACAAAGGACACGCAATATACCGGCGGACTCCCCACTATTTTCCGGGGGACGCATGGACTGGGGCGCCGATGCCCGGAGACCTCCGCTCCAGTCAGACCAATTCGCCTTCGACCACCCACATCGTCTCGGGAAAGCTCCAGGGCAGGGTCAAGCCATGACTCATGAGGTAGCCGCCGCTGACGGTTATGCTTTCCGATTTCAAGAGCGGATCGCCGCGCGACAGATGCGGTGCGTCTGCGCGGTTCCGCAACGTTACGCGGTACATGGCGTCCCGGGTCAGCCGGGTCAGGCACAATGGCCGAGGGGCGATCTGTTTCGAGGTGTCCTGCTTGCCGGCGAACACGACAAATCGCCCACCACCCTGCGCCAGATGCTGTTCGGCAGTCACCGCCGGATCCGGGCTGTCGAGGCGCAGGATATCCGCCCGCACCATCCAGTCGCGGTTGTCCTTCCACCACCGTGTGACCTCCTTGAGGACGTGCGCCTCATCCGGGGTCAATTCGCGCGGGTCCATCTCGAACCCCATATGCCGCTGCGCCGCGACCCAGGCGCGAAAGCGGATATCGATGGTGCGGCCGGACGTGTGGCAAACGCGCGGGCCGACATGGGATCCGGTGACGGCCATCGGCAGCAAGATCGCGGCGTTGTGCTGCATCCTCAACCGTTCGATGGCGTCGTTGCTGTCGGAGAGCCAGACCCGCTGGGTTCGTTTCAGGATTCCGAAGTCGATCCGGCCTCCGCCCGAGGCACAGCTTTCGATCTCGGTTGCAGGGAAGGCGGCGCGCAGCCGGTCTATCAAGTCGTAGGAGCCGCGGGTCTGGGCTGCGTCGGGCAGAGGCAGCACCCGGTTATGATCCCATTTTATGTAGTCGATCTCGTACTCGCCGAGTATCCTGCCCACGCGGTCGAACAGGAAATCCCGGACCTGCGGCAGAGCCATGTTGAGCGCCTTCTGATGACGGCCGAGGATCTGGTCCTCGCTGCCAAGTGCCCATTCCGGATGTTTGCGGTGAATGTCGCTGTCGGGGTTGATCATCTCCGGCTCGAACCAGAGCCCGAAGGTCATGCCCAGCGCGTGCACATGGTCAATCAGCGGCCCCAGCCCGTCAGGATACTTTCGCGGATCGACCTCCCAGTCCGAGAGCGCACGGGTGTCGTCGTCGCGGTTGCCGAACCAGCCGTCATCGAGGACGAAGCGCTCTGCGCCGAGGTCTGCCGCGAGCTCTGCGATTTCCTTCAGTTCCGCCAGGTTATGATCGAAATAGACCGCTTCCCAGCAATTGTAATGCACCGGGCGGGGCCGGGCAGGGAAGGGAAAGTCCACGACCTCGTCGCGCAGATGACGTTGGAACGCCACCGCGCAGCCGTTGATCCCATCATCGGAATAGACGGCGTACAGCACACCGGTCTCGAACCGTTGCTTGGCGTTGTTCTCGACCCGCGCGGCATGGCCGAACTGGATCTGCCGCCGACCGTCGGGCAATTCCTCTGCAACCATGCGGTGGCCGCCCGACCATCCGTAATGGAACGCGTACACGTCCCCCGCCGCATTGGTCGCCCCCCGGCAAGGCAAAAGGAGACCCGGGAAATGTTCGTGCCCGGTGCGGCCGGTGCGGTTCTCGCGGTAGCGCATGCCGGGCGACCACGGGATGTGGTTCATCTGGAATTCGCCGCACCAGTGCCCCGAAAAGTCGATCATCTCGTCCGCCAGCTGCGGCGCGGGAAAGACCGGGGCAGACAGCCAGTGCAGGTGAATGGCGCTGTCGCAGTCCAGTTCGGCCTTGGCCTCGATCACATGGGTGACGGGGTTGATCAGGAACGAGGCAGTGTAGGTCAGCCCGTGGGCTGCATCGCGGAAGGACAGTGTCAGTGCGTTGCTGTCCTGCTCGGCGCTGTCAAAGCGGAATTTGGGCAGGAACGGCATGCCTGACCCGTCGCGCAGGATCACTCCGGGCTGGCCGGGGAAGGTGCGCACGGCTTCCGGGCAGATCGACAACTCCGGGTTGATGTCGAGCATCCCGCCGGTGACGTCGATTTCGTTCGCCCGGTAGATCGTCACGAGATCTTCCTTGTCGGGCAGTCGCGGCCCCCAATAGACCACCTCGGCCAGATGATCATTGCGGGAACCGAGGACAAGAGACTGTCGACCGTCATCGAGACGCCAGCATCGGATCACTTCACGGCCCCCAGTGTCAGACCTGCAATGAAGTGCTTTTGCATCAGGAAGAACATCGCCACTGGCGGCAAGGCGGCCACGATGGAGCCCGCGCTCATCAGGTGATAGGCGGCGCGGAACTGGCTGTTGAACTCGGTGATGCCCGCCGTGACCGGCTGTGCGTCCGGTCCTTGGGTCAGCACGACGGCCCAGAAGTAGTCGTTCCAGATGAAGGTGAAGATCAGCACCGCCAGTGCGGCCAGCGCGGGTTTCATCAAGGGCAGGACGACGTACCAGAAGATCTTCCATTCCGCGACGCCCTCCACCCGGGCCGCCTCGATCAGTGGGAAGGGCAGGGCGCGGATGAAGTTGCGCATGAACAGCGTGCAGAAGCCGGTCTGGAACGCGATGTGGAACAGGATCAACCCGGTCTTGGTGTCATAGAGGTTGAGGTCGATCGTCAGATCGCGCACCGGCACCATCAGGATCTGGAACGGCACGAAGTTTCCCGCGATGAACATGAAGAAGATCAGCAGGTTGCCCTTGAACCGGTAGACTCCCAGCGCAAAACCCGCCATCGCCGACAGCGCCACTGCGCCGATCACGGTAGGAACGGTGATCAGTAGCGAATTCAGCAGGTAGCGGGGCATGTTCGATTCAAAGAACACCCGGCCGTAGTTGGTGGCCATGTCGAAAGAGGACGGCAAACCCCAGTAATTGCCGTTGACGAAGTCCGCCTCGGGCTTGATCGAGAAATTGGCCACCGCGATCAACGGCAGGAGCCAGAGGATCAGAGCCAACGGCAGGAACGACTGGTAACTGATCTGTGCGGAGCGAGAGCGCTTTTCGATCGGGGTCGGAAACATGTCAGCGTCCGCCTTTCTCGTCCTGGTACATCGACCACAGGAAGTAGACGATGAAACCGAGCATGATGAAGAACAGGATCACCGCGATGGCTGCGCCGTAGCCCATCCGGAACCCGAATTCGGAGAGGGATTCCTCGAACATGTAGAAGCTGAGGACACGCGTCGATCCGAACGGGCCACCATTGGTCATGACGGAAATCAGGTCAAACGACCTGAGCGCGCCGATGATCGTCACGACGAAGGCGATAAAGGTCGCGGGCCGCAATTGCGGCAGGATCACGTACCACAGCATGCGCCAGCCCTTGGCACCATCGAGGCGCGCTGCCTCGACCTGCTCGGGGTCGACGGCGTTGAGGCCGGTCAGGTAGAGGATCATGCAATAGGCCGTCTGTGGCCAGAGGCCCGCCGCGATGATGCCGTAGGTCGCCATGCTTGGATCGCCCAGAATGTTCACCGGCCCAAAGCCGAAGAGGCCGATCAGGGCGTTCAGCAGGCCCTCGCGCGGCAGATAGAACCACGAAAACACCAGTCCCACGACGACCTGGCTGATGACGAAGGGGAAGAAGAAAAGCGACTTGTAGATGCGGATGCCGCGAACGGTCTGGTTCAGGAAAAGGGCGATGAACAAGCCTGCGGGGATCGCCAGAAGGTACAGCACCAGCCACTTGATGTTGTTCCAGAAAGAGGTTTCGAACTTGCGATCCATGTTCTGGTCGCCGATGCCCAGAAGCCGCTCGTAATTGGAGGTGCCGACCCAGGTGGCTTCGCCGAGGCCGTCCCATTCGTGCAGGCTGATCCAGAAGCTCTGGCCAATCGGGATGATGACGTAGACCGCAAAGAACAGGATCGCGGGCGCCAGGAACAGCAGCGGCGTGACCGCGATTTCGTTGCGCTTGTACCAGCCGCGCTGCGCTGGCGGATGCGTGTCGGGGACGGTGGCGTGGGACATCGGGCTTCCCTCAATGCAGAGGCGACCTTCGTGACGAAAGGCGGCGCGGCGGCGTTCGGAAGGGATAAACGGGGGCAGCGGCAGGCCGCCCCCGTCCGGGACAAATCACTTGTAGATGCGCTGACGGGCGTCTTCGAGACGGGCCAGAATATCTTCAAGGTTGTCCGGGAAGACCATGAACTCCTGCAGACCTTCCATGCCGAAGCTGGCCATTTCCGCCGGGAAGTCTCGGTCGAAGAACTGCATGATCCCGCCGCCCGCGTTGTTCGACAGCATGTCGAAGCCCTGCCGCAGGAACTTGTCGTCGCCGATTTGGGCCTCTGCGTTCACCGGCAGTTGGCCGAGGGCGTCGCCGGCATTGATCTTGGTCTGGTTCTCGGCCGACACGACGAAGCGCAGGAATTCCTTGGCGGCGTCCATGTTCTGCGCGCCCGATGCGATATGGAACGTGTCCGTCGGCGCGTCCTCGGCATAATCGACATCCGCGATCTTGGGGAACTGGTAGAAGTCCAGTTGATCGTCGGTCAGTCCGCCGTCGCGCATCGCCGCAACCGCGAAGTTGCCCATGAGGTAGGATGCGGCTTCGCCATTGACCATGAAGGGCAGCGCCTCCTGCCACGAATAGGTCTGGTGATCGTCGATGAAGGCACCCATGTCGATCAGCTCGCGCCAGTTGGCAAAGGTCTGGCGGACGCGCTCATCGGTCCACGGGATCTCGCCCCGGGCCAGTTGCATGTGGAAATCATAGCCATTGGTGCGGCTGTTGATGTAATCGAACCAGCCGCCTGCGGTCCAAAGGAACTTGGTCCCGATGGTGTAGCACTTGCGCCCTGAATCGAGAATGGCCTGACAGTTGGCCTTTTCTTCTTCCCAGGTCGTGGGTTCGCTCAGACCCAGCTCGTCGAAGATGTCCTTCCGGTAGTAGATACCCCACTGGTAATAGGTGTACGGCACACCCCACTGGGCGCCGTCGATGGTCATCGCACCCTTGGTGGAGGCCAGCGCCTCGAATGCGGGTTCCTCCCACAGATCGGACACATCGGCGAAGAGGCCCGCATTGACATAGGGCAGCATCCGGTTGGCCGCGTACCAGTTCACCACGTCCGGCGGGTTTGCCCCCAGGGCGTTGCGGATCTGGGTTTTCCAGGCCTCGCGGTCAACGATGGTCAGTTCGATGTTCAGGTCGGGATGCATCGCTCCGAAATCGGCGACCATGCCCTCCATCACGGCGCGCGGTGCAGGGTTCGACATGTCCGAGATGATCCTGAGATCCCCCGACAGAGCCATGCCATGCGACTCGGCGAAGGCTGTTCCGGCAAGCAGGGTGGCTGCGCCAAGCGCAACCCAGGCGGTTGTTTTCCTTGATTTCACGGTATCCTCCCAGATGTTATCAGGAATGGTCCACTTATTGAGTTTGACATCCCATTTATTGAGACGTATTCGGAAAGATAACTTGAGTCAATCGCGCATATTTCGGGCACAAGGACGGAATGAAGGTCAGGGATTTGGCAGACAACAAGAAGCCCCAAAGAGAGACCGATGGTTCCGGAACCGTCGTCAAGGCGCTTGACGTTCTCGACGTCGTCGCACGGTTTGGCCGGCCAGTGCGGGCTTCGGAAATTCAGGCGGCCAGCAGCCTGCCAAAGGGCACGCTGTATCGGTTTCTTCAGACCCTGACCGACCAGAACATGCTGAGCTATGACGCCGACCGCCGGGTCTACTTTCTGGGTGTGCGCCTGGTCAGGCTGGCGCAGGTGGCCTGGCGCAACTTTCAGATCGCGCCGGTGGCGCGTCCGCACCTGGACGCCCTGGCCCGAAAGATCGGGCTGGCGACCTATCTGTCGAAACTGGATGGCGGCCAGTGTGTCTCGCTCGAGCGTGGAACGCCCGATGTCATTGCCGGGGTCTATCAGGACGTCGACCGGGTCTATCCCGCCTATTGCACCGCCGTCGGCAAGGCCATGCTGGCCAGCCTGCCGGAGCAGGCCCGCGAGAACGCATTGACGATGCAAAGTTTTCACCGGCTGACCAAATCCACGATCACCGACGCACAGACGCTGCGGACTGAACTGTCCGAGGCGCGCGAACGGGGATACGCCGTCGAAGACGACGAGCATGTCCCCGGTGTCATCGCGGTGGCCGTGCCGATCCTGTCACCCGGCGGGATACTTCTGGGTGGGATCGGTGTCTTTTCGGGCGACCGGCGGACGGACCTCGAAAATCTCAAGGCTCACATCCCGGACATGCAGCGTACCGCGGCGGACATTGCCCGCGATGCCGCTGATTGGCGTTTCCCGGATCGAACGACGAGATAAGACGCAACAAGGGGGGAATTCGGTGTCTGGAGTAACGCTCGACAAGGTCGTCAAAAGATACGGCAACGTACAGGTCATCCACGGGATCGACCTGAAGATCGAGGATGGCGAATTCTGCGTTTTCGTCGGGCCCTCGGGTTGCGGCAAGTCCACGCTGATGCGCATGGTCGCGGGGCTCGAGGAAACCACCGAAGGGCGCATCGAGATCGGCAAGCGCGACGTGACGAAAATGGATCCGTCAGAGCGCGGCGTGGCCATGGTCTTTCAGACCTATGCGCTTTATCCCCACATGACGGTCGAAGAGAACATGGGGTTCGGGCTCAAGATGAACGGCCATCCCAAGGCCGAGATCGCCTCGAAGGTCGCCGAGGCGAGCCGCATCCTGAAGCTGGACGATTTCCTCAAGCGCAAGCCGGCCGCCCTGTCGGGGGGGCAGCGCCAGCGCGTGGCCATCGGGCGCGCCATCGTTCGCGGGCCAGAGGTCTTCCTGTTCGATGAACCGCTCTCCAACCTCGATGCCGAATTGCGCGTCGAGATGCGGGTCGAGATCGCACGGTTGCACAAGGACATCGGCGCGACGATGATCTACGTGACCCACGATCAGGTCGAGGCGATGACATTGGCCGACAAGATCGTGGTCCTGCGGCTGGGCCGGATCGAGCAGGTCGGCGCGCCTCTGGACCTGTACCGCGACCCGGACAACAGGTTTGTCGCCGGTTTCATCGGATCGCCCGCAATGAATTTTCTGGACGGCACCGTCACGAGCGACGGCAAGGTCGAGGTCCCGGCGCTCAAGACTTCGGTGGCGCTGCCGGTCACGCTGCCGCCCGAAGGCACCAGGGTGATCCTCGGCATCCGGCCGGAACATGTGGACGTCACGGAGGGCGGCACCATGTCGATCGAATTGACGGAGGCCCTTGGCGGCGTCTCCTACGATTACATCCAGGCCGATACCGGCGAGCGGTTGATCGTCGAGGAACGCGGCGATCACCGTTCGGCCCCCGGAACCCGTGTCTCGCTCAGCTTCGATCCGGCCCGCGCCTTCCTGTTCGACAAGGAAACCGAAGCCCGCATTCGCTGACGGGACACGCCCGTGGCGGCATGGCAAACAGGGCGAAACGCGCCATTCGGACGCCGGAGCAAACGACATGAAACGCACCCTCGGAACCTGCTATTACCCCGAGCATTGGCCACGCGACATCTGGCAGGACGACGCGCGGCGCATGGCAGAGGCCGGCCTCACCTGGGTCCGGATCGGAGAGTTCGCCTGGTCGCGGCTTGAACCGGAGCCCGGCCAGTACGCCTTCGACTGGCTGGACGAGGCCATCGCGGTGCTTGGCGCGGCCGGGCTGCGCGTGGTGCTGGGCACGCCCACGGCGACGCCGCCGCGCTGGATGATCCATCGGCACCCGGACATGCTGGCGGTGGATGCCGATGGACGCCCGCGCAAGTTCGGCTCGCGCCGCCACTATTGCTTCAGTCACGAAGGCTACAAGGCGGAATGCGCCCGGATCGTCACCCGTCTGGCCGAGCGCTACGGGCAAAATCCGCATGTCGCCGCCTGGCAGACGGACAATGAATACGGCTGCCACGACACCACGATCTCCTACAGCGATGCGGCGCGGAAGGCCTTTCAAAGCTGGCTCCGTACGCGATATCCGGGGGCTGCGAATGACGGTGACATCCAGGCGTTGAACGAAGCCTGGGGCAATGTCTTCTGGTCCATGGACTATGGCAGTTTCGATGACATCGACCTGCCCAACCTGACCGTGACCGAACCGAACCCAAGTCATGTGCTTGATTTCCGGCGCTTCTCGTCGGATCAGGTCGTCGCGTTCAACCGCCTGCAGGTCGAGATCATCCGCGCCCATTCCAGTGCGCCGATTGCGCATAATTACATGGGACGGGTCACCGACTTCGATCACTACAAGGTCGGGGCCGATCTCGATATCGCGTCTTGGGACAGCTACCCGCTCGGCTTTCTCGAAGACCGCGTTCCGGCGACTGTCGAACGGCAGCGCACCTACGCCCGTCAGGGCGACCCGGATTTTCAGGCCTTCCACCACGATCTGTACCGCGCTGTCGGTCGGGGCCGCTGGTGGGTGATGGAACAGCAGCCGGGGCCGGTGAACTGGGCCCCCCATAATCCCGCGCCGCTGCCCGGGATGGTCCGGCTCTGGTCCTGGGAGGCCTTTGCCCATGGCGCGGAGGCAGTCTGCTACTTTCGCTGGCGGCAGGCGCCCATGGCGCAGGAACAGTTGCATGCCGGGTTGCTGCGTCCGGACAGCGCAGAGGCGCCGGGCCTTGCCGAGGTGCGGCAGGTTGCGGCGGAACTGGCCGACGCCCCGGAGGTGGGCGCGGAGCGCGCGCCCGTCGCGCTGATTTTCGACTATGACGCCGAGTGGGCCTGGGCGATCCAGCCGCATTGCGCAGGACTCAGCTATTTCGAACTGGTCTTCGAGACGTATCGCGGGCTTCGCAGGGCGGGTCACTCGGTGGATATCCTGCCGCCTGACCCCGCCGGGCTGGATGGCTACAAACTGATTGTCGCGCCCGGATTGATGCATATGCCGGACGCCTTGAAGGCCGCTTTGGCGGCTAGCGGCGCCATCGCGTTGATCGGCCCGCGTGCTGCCGCCCGCGATGACGGCATGCGCATCCCTGTGCCCTTGCCGCCGAACTTGCCGGGTCTCGATGTCACGGTCACCCATGTCGAAAGCTTGCGGCCCGATACGCCCGTCGCACTGCAGCGCGGTGGAACCATTCGCAGCTATCGGGACGTGCTGGAAACGGGTGCCGAGGTTCTGGAGACCACGACGGACGGCGAGGCCGTGGTGGTTGCCCAAGGCAAGCTGATCTATGTCGCCGGCTTCCTTGATCCCGAGGCAATGCGGCGGCTCATTGAAACGGCATCCGACCGCGCCGGACTTGCGTCGCTCGATCTGCCCGAAAGCGTGCGGTGCCGGGACACGGACGTCCATCGGTACTGGTTCAATTACGGAACACGGCCCCAGGAGACGCACGGCAGGACGTTACCGCCCCTGTCCGTGACGCGCGAACGCCGCGCGTAGATGCCGACAGCCCACGACATGAATCGTGAAGGGAGCCGACATGGACGTGAGGGAATGGGACGCTCGACGATCAGGCGCCCCTCGGTCTGCGTCTCCGGTCGCCAGCGTATCAAGGTGAAAGTCATGGACCTGCTTCCGTAAACCCGTCCTGAATGCCAACGAGACGCCATCGACAGTCGCTGCAGGTCGCCCGTGAAGGGCCGTTTTTCCGTAGAAAATTGGCCGAAAAGGAGGCTGCTCTGCCTCTTCTGCCCAAGGCAATACAAGCCCTCAAAAACTCGCGGAGTTTCTCGGTCAACGGCGTGCCCGAGTCTGCCGGGTGTCATATCAGTTGGAACGGTCGGCGTTGGATCGTGCTCCGTGGCGTCGCGTGGGAAGCCGCGGGCCACTATCGCTGGCTCGTGCCGCAACTCATCGCGAAGAACGATGAAGCTTGTCGGCGCGAGGCCTTCCAAGGCGGGCGGCGATGTCGGCCTCGCGCCGCTGGCCGGTATGCTCGGCGCTGGTGGGATCCGGCGTCGTGATGTCCGGAAAGATCTGCCGGACCCGCCGCGGTTCCTCCGTTGACGGGATCCGCCGGACGTCCACCGAACACAGCTGCATCGCGATGCCCAGGGTTTCCAGCGACCATTTAGGATCGACCCGCTGCAGCGGGAGGCTGTCGCGGATGCCATCCTCCAGAAGGCTCTGCGGGATCATGGGCATCAGGGAGAGCCGGGTGTCATCGCCGGCCCCGAACCTGTCGCTCATCCGGGCCATGCGTACCTGAGGGCGCAGGGTGAACACGCTGCCATCGAGGCCATGGCGGAAAAACCGCGCCACGAGATCTCCGGGCAGCGGCGGCGGCATGGATACGAAACTGTCGAACACCTGCGTCAGATGTCTGACCCAGGTAGGCGCAGGATTTTCGTTGTCGTCTCCAGCGGCAAGGAATTTGCGTTCACCGACGCAAAAAGTCCAGAAAGGCGGCAGCGGAAGTGGTAGTGGCCAGCCTTGCGGTGGCGATATCGGCAATTCCTCATGATGGCCTCGAGGGTTGTCCCGTCGTGGAACTGCAAGACACAGGGTGTGAGCCGCTTGTATCCCTTGTGTGTGCCAGGGCCGCACCCGAGGGAGAAAGTGAACGGAACTATTCTCCGTTTTCTTTCAGTATCAACTGGTTAGGTTGATTATGGCTCCGGCGGTAGGGATCGAACCTACGACCAATTGATTAACAGTCAACTGCTCTACCGCTGAGCTACGCCGGAACATGCGGGCTGTATAGCCATGTCGATTCCGGGCGGCAAGGGGGTTTGGTGACAAAATTTCGGAAATTTGGCATTCCCTTTCAATCCACGCGGAAGGTGGCGTCGTGGCGGAGGTCGGGCTCGGGGCTGACGAGGTTTTTTGACACAAGATCAATAAGATGGCTCAGGACGTTGCGTTCGGCGGCCGGCAGGAGAGATGGTGGAGTTTCCGTATAGATCAGCTCGGCCAGTGTTCGGGCGGTGGCGGGGCCGGCCGTGAGGGCCTGCAGGATGGCGGCTTCGCGCCCTTTGCGGTGTGCGACCAGTTCGGCCAGGCGCTTGCCGGGGTCGGTGACCGGGGCGCCATGGCCGGGGAAGAAAGTCTGCCAGCGGCGTTGCTGCAACCGGTCCAGCGACGCCATGAAGTCCGTCAGGTCGCCGTCCGGCGGAGAGACCAGGGACGTCGCCCAGCCCATCACGAGGTCACCTGAAAAGAGCGTCTCGCCGAGGGCAAAGCCGAGGTGGTTGGCCATGTGGCCCGGCGTGTGCAGCGCGGTCAGGGTCCAGCCATCGCCCTCGATCGCGGCACCGTCGGCCAGCACGATGTCGGGAACAAAAGCAGCGTCCACCCCTTCGCCGCCCCCGGCGAGGCCTTGCTCGGCGAGACGTGCCATGATCGGGGACCGCCCGGCGTCGGCGCTGCCGAAGGCCAGGACAGGCGCGCCGGTGACCAAACCCAGCCGCCGTGCCAGGGGAGAGTGATCGAGATGCGCGTGGGTGACCAGCACATGTGTCACCTGCTGACCGGGAGTCACCGCGTCGAGGATGGCCTCGAGATGGCCTGCGTCATCCGGTCCCGGGTCGATCACCGCGAGCCCGGAACCTGCGCCGACAAGGTAGGTGTTGGTCCCGCGAAAGGTCATCGGCGAGGGGTTCGGCGCAAGGATCCGGCGCACGCCCGGGGCGACGGTCTCGGATACACCCGGGACCGGACGGAACTCCGGCTGAGGATCGGTCATGGCAGGCTACCTTTTCGCGGCTGGCACAGCTTCGCCACCCGGAGTAAAGCGTTTCGGGGAAAACCTGAAACGCAAATGTGCGGGCCGCTCGTCGGAGTGGGGGCACCTTGTGACCAAGAGTGTTTCAGGTCCGAGGCGAAACACGGTAGGCTTGCTCCATGTCTTTCGAATGGCTCAAACGCTACATGCCGCGCAGCCTTTACGGGCGTGCGGCGCTGATCCTCGTTCTGCCCGTCGTCACCTTGCAACTGGTGGTGTCTGTGGTCTTCGTCCAGCGCCATTTCGAGGGCGTCACCGTGCAGTTGAGCCGCGAGCTGGCGCGTTCCGTCAACCTCGCCATCGACGAAGCGCAGGCGGGCAGGGACCTCGCTCAGGCGCTTGACCTCGTGGTGGAAGAGATCCCGCCTGACGCGCTGCCCGCCGGGGACCTGCGGCGCTGGTACGACTTCACCGGCATCGTGGTCGTGCGGACCCTGCAATCGCGTGTGACCGGGCTGACCCACGTGGCGCTGCCGAATGACCGGGATGTCATGCTCTACGTCTCGCGCGGCGATACGGTCTACGAGGTCGCCTTCGGGCGCGGGCGCGTATCGGCCAGCAATCCGCACCAGCTTCTGGTGAACATGGTGTTCTTCGGCCTGGTGATGACGGTAATCGCCTTCCTCTACCTGCGTAACCAGTTGCGGCCGATCACGCGGCTGGCGCGGGCGGCGGAGGCGTTCGGGCGCGGGCGCACGGTGCCGTATTCGCCCTCGGGCGCCATCGAGGTTCGGGCCGCGGGACATGCTTTCCTCGACATGCGGGCCCGGATCGAGCGGCAGATCGAGCAGCGCACCATGATGCTGTCCGGGGTGAGCCACGATCTGCGCACGCCGCTGACGCGGATGCGTCTCGGCCTGTCGCTGCTGGACGATGCCGACCGCGAGCCGCTGGAGCGCGACGTGGAGGACATGCAGCAACTCGTCGATGCCTTCCTCGAATTCGCCCGGGGCGACGCGGAGTCCGCGGCGGTGGAAGAGACCGATCCGGTGGCGTTGGTCCGGTCCGTGGCCGAGGCGGCGCAGCGTGTGGGCCAGCCGGTGTGCGTCGTCGAGAGCATCGGGGAGGGCAGCTTTCCGCTGCGGCCCCGGGCGCTCCGTCGGGCGATCGAGAACCTTGCCGGGAATGCCATCCGCTATGGCTCGCGGTGCGAGCTTTCGGTGATGATCACCGGAAAATCGCTGCGCATCCGGGTCGAGGATGACGGGCCGGGCATCGCACCGGAGGACCGGGAGCGGGCGGTGCGGCCTTTCGTGCGGCTCGATCCGGCGCGCAATCAGGACAAGGGTCCGGGGGTGGGGCTCGGGCTCGCCATCGCGGCGGACATCGCGCGGGCGCATGGCGGGGTGCTGCGGCTGGGAGAGAGCGAGACGCTGGGCGGCCTGCGGGCCGACATCGTGATCGCGCTCTAGGCGGACGTGCGCCGCGGCTTCGGCAGGGTTCTCCTAAAATTCAACCGGATGTTCATCTTTCTGCCCCATACCCACCACGGTTTGGGGCATTGGGCCACGCAGGATCGGACCGTGGCGCCGGGCCTCGGTCCCGCCCACACCCCTGGCTTGAAACACGGAGAGTCCTTCATGAGCTTCACTGCCCTTGCCGCCGCCGCCACGCTCGGCCTCGTCTCGCTGCCCGCCTCGGATCTGCGCATGCCGAAGGAGCTGATGCTGGCGCAGGCGGCGCCCTACATCAGCACGCAGGGTGTGGTTGTCCCGCAGGGCGATTATCGCACGTTGTCCAACGGATGCACCTATCGCCGCACGCAGGCGCCGGGGTATCCGCCGCGCTGGATCCTGATCATCAACCCGACGCGCATCGGCCTTCCCGCTCCGCGCGGGCGCTGCAGCGGCATGCTGTAGGTTCAGGTCATCAGGCTGGCGGCTGTCTCCAGCAGGCTGCTGAGACGCTGCCGGTCGATCGGCTTCTGCAGGAAGGTGACACCGGCCTCCTCGCAGGCCTCCGCCAGTTCCGGTGCGCGGTCGGCGGAGATGATGGCGCAGGGTCGCGGGCCAAGCGTCGCGGCGATCTCGCGATAGAGATCGAGCCCGGACGCCCCGCTTCCAAGCTGGTAGTCGAGCACCATGGCGTCCGGCGCGATCTCCAGATCGTCCAGCAGGGCCAGCGCCGAGCCGGCGTCCTCCGCCTCGATCACGTGCACGCCCCAGCTTTCCATCAGGACGGTGATCGCCCGCCGCATCTGCGGATCGTTTTCCACCAGCAGGGTGATCATTCCCGCCTGGCTGAGCGACACCGGGCGCGGCATGCGCGGGGCCTTCACGCCGCGCGGCACGGGTTGGCCCGCGAGCGGCAGGTTGACCATGAAACAGCTGCCTTTGCCGGGCTGCGACCAAAGCCCGATGGGATGGCCGAGCCGCGCACAGGCACGCTCGACGATGGCAAGCCCGAGGCCCAGGCCGTCGTTGTCCGATGCTGTGTCGTCGAGCCGTTTGAATTCCTCGAAGATGCTGTTCTGATCCTCCTCGGCGATGCCTGGGCCGGTGTCCCAGACCTCGACCCGCGCGGTGCCCGCGCGGCGGCGGACGCCCACAAGAACCCGCCCGCTCTCCGTATAGCGGATGGCGTTCCCGAGGAGGTTCTGCACGATGCGCCGCAGGTAGGCCGGATCGCTCTCGACACTGAGGGAACAGTCGACCAGCGTCAGTGCCAGCCCCTTCTTCTGCGCCAGCACCTCCATTTCGTCCACCAGCGGGCGCAGGATGTCGTGCAGGGACACGGCACCGACGTCGAAATTCACCCCCTCGCCATCGAGCTTGGAGATGTCCAGAAGCGCGTCGATGATCGCCTCTGCGCTGTTCAGCGCGCTCTCCGTCTTGGCCAGAACCGCGCTTTCATGCGCGTCGGAGCAGCGGTCTGCGAGGGAGGCGATGTAGAGTTTCGCGGCCGACAGCGGCTGCAGCAGGTCATGGCTGGCCGCCGCGACGAAGCGGGACTTCGAGGCGTTGGCCCGCTCGGCGGCTGAGAGCGCGTCCTCCAGTTCCAGCGTCCGCTCCATCACCCGCTGTTCGAGGATCTCGTTGAGTTCATGCAGCTTCTGCGCCGCCTCGCGCTCCGTCGTCACGTCGGTGACGGAGATCACGAAGCCGCCGTCGGGCATGCCGCGCGCGAAGATCTGCAACGTCATGCTGCCGCGCCGGCGGATCTCGAAACTGACCGGTGGGCGCGGGCCATCCTGCCGCGCCCATTGAGCGAAGGCCTCGCGCTTCAGCCCGCGGGTGAAGACTATATCCTCGCCCAGCTGCTCCATAAGCAAAAAGAAAGACGCGCCCAGCTGCATGCGCCGGGCGGGCAGGGCGAGCAGGGTGCCGATCTTGTCGTTCCAGCCCACCAGCCGCGCCTTCTCGTCGAAGATGCCGACGCCCTGGTTCAGGTGGTCGAGCGTGGCGCGGATCATGCGGGTCTGCTTGTCACGCAGCTTGGTGCGCTCCTGCCGCTCCAGCCGGATGATGTCGGTCACGTCGGTCTGCAGGACCACGGTGCCGCCATTCGCCGTGCGGTGCTCCGACACCTGAAGCCAGCGGTCATGCGCCAACTGCACGTTGAACATGACGTGCCGGTCTTCGTGCCGCCGCATGCGTTTTTCGGCCCATGCATCGGGCGAGAGCCCATCCGGCAGCGCGAGGTAGCGCGAGCGGCTGACGCGGCCGACATAATTCGCGAAGGGCAGGCCAGGGCGCAGGTCGAGCACGGTATCGCGGAAATCCCGGCAGAAGCGCGAGTTGCACATGACAAGCAGTTCGGCGCTGTCGAACAGGGCGAATCCTTCGGACACGGTCTCGATGGCATCCGCGAGGTTGCGCCGCGCGGCCTCGGTTTCCTGGTTGGCCTGGGCCAGCTGCGCGTTCGATTCGTGCAGCAGGTTGAGCGTGCGTTCAAGCTCCAGAGTCCGCTCCCGCACCCGCTTTTCCAGCAGCGCCGCCCGCTCGAACTGCTCGTAAGCCGCCCCGGAGGGTGCGCCGCCGTATTCGACGCGCTTGATCAACGACTCGGCGATCTTGATCAGCTTGGCGTTCTGGCGATCGAGGGGATCGTTCGGGTCAACGAGGCTCACGACTGTCTACTCGTCCTCGGGAGCGGGGTAGATCGCCACCCCGGTCAGTGTCTGGTTGACGTGCAACGCGCCGATCTGTTCGCCGTAGGTGGAGAACCCGACGACGTTGTGGCGCACGAGGATGTCGGAGATTTCGCGGCTTTTCTGGTGCTGGGTGCTCTCGATCCGCCGCAGCAGACAATCGCAGGCGAGGATATGGTCGGGCTTGCCGTCCGCCTCCATCGCGCTCAGCCGTTCCTCCAGGTGTTCGACGATGTCCCGGTGGTCGGCGAGGCTGAGCACCATGCCCTCGTCGATGGCGGAGAAGAAGACCAGGTCGCCATTGTCGTCCACCCGCTGGATGGAACGGACATGATGGGTATCGCCGAGCCGCACGACAACCGGATGCGCGGCAAAGGTGAACGGGGACAGCTGGTGCGGATCCTTGCCCAGCAGCCGGGCATATTCCTTGGCGGCGGGTTCGGCGTTCAGCTCCTGCACCACGCGGCGGCCGGGATCGGCGGCGGTGACAACCATGCGGGTCTCGCCCGGCACCATGTGATCGAGGCTGAACACCCGCACCGGGCAGCGCGAGCGCACCAGCGCCAGCAGCGCCGCGTTCTGCCGGATCGTGCCGTTGCGCGACAGGAATGTGGCGTGGAAGTTCTCGCCATCCCCCGCGGAGCCGCCGAACAGCGGCGTCGGGCCGAGACCGGCGGTCAGCACGGAGGTCAGGTGCTCTTCCTGCAGCGACAGCCCGTCGACCATCAGGAAAGCGAACTCCGAGGCCATCTCGGGCGCGCGCTGGTTCAGCGTCATGCGCTCCTGGATCAGCCGGTCGATGAGCGCCTGTTCGTCGAGGTTTCCAAGGTCGGTGATGGCGAAGGTGCTGGTGGTGAAATGGCTGGCCGGAAAGCCGATGGCGATGATCTGCCCGTCCTCGTAACCGTTCTTGCCCAGTTCTCCGGCGGTGGTACAGGCCAGTACATCCGCCCCGCCAAAGGCGCGGTGGGCATTGCGGGTCAGCCCCGCGAAATCCGCATCGGGAGAGGCAAACAGGCAGACCAGCGAAAACGGCCCCGGGCCCAGTCGCATGGCCAGCGTTCCGGCCCTGTCGGGCCCTGTGCATGAGGCCTGGGCCACGCTCAGCGTCGTCCCGGACCCGGTCTCCTCCCGTGCGGAGCCTGTCTGTGCTCCGTCCAAATCCCTGACCTTCCCCAAAGGTTCAAAGTGGTCCGAACGATACCGGGCTTACTCGCCGGTTGGCAAGACCCGGTTGAACCGCGCCTCCTGGGCCACCAGCACCGCCTGGGTCCGGCTGTGCACGCCGAGCTTGCGCATGATCGCGGTGACATGCGCCTTCACCGTGGTTTCGGCGATGGAGAGGTCATAGGCGATCTGCTTGTTCAGCTTGCCTTCGCAGATCAGGTGCAGGATGCGGGCCTGCTGGTTGGTCAGGCTGGCGAGGCGGACAAGCGCGTCGTCCTTGGCCGGCTCCTTGCCCGCCTGCGGGTCGATGTAACCGTCCGGCACGAAGGCCTGCCCCTTTGCCACCGCCTCGAAGGCGCGGCGGAAGACCGAGCGTTGCGAGTGTTTCGGCACGAAGGCATCGGCCCCGGCCTTCAGCGCGTGGCTGATCATGGAATTGTCCGCCATGGAGGAGGCAATGATGATCGGCGCTTTCGGCGCGGCATTGCGCAGCCGCACGAGACCGTCGAGGCCGTTCACGTCCGGCAGGTTCAGGTCCAGCACGATCACCCCGATCCCCGGCTCCTGCGCGATTACTTCCAACGCCTTCTCGAGCGTGCCCGCGCTGCGGATCTCCTCGAAATCGGCGATGGACTGCAGCGTCAGCGTGAGCGCATCGCAGAACAGCGGGTGATCGTCCACGACAAGCGCCGTGGTCTGGCCGTCTTGCAGGAATGAGGTCTCCGGTTCGGTCATCACGTTGTCTTTCCTCCCGATGACCCCACCATAGATTGCGGCGGGGCCAAGGGAACTAGGCGAAAAGTACTACGGCATCCGCCGCACGTGGTTGATCGCACCGTCGCGCGTGCCGGATCACATCCAGTCCGACACCCGCCGCGCCCCGTTCGAGATGTCTTCGCCCACGCCTTCGATGGTGGCACAACCGGCCAAAGAAATGGCCAGCGCCAGCAACAGCACCGCTCGTTTCATGTCTGCCTCTGTGTTTTTCTTGTCCGTGAGGGCCTACTGGCCCTCCCACCACCATACATCAGGCTGGAAGCCGATCCAATCGCCATAGGCGGGGATCACCTCCGGGTAGTGCAGTTCGGCGACATGGGCGATGTAGCTGACATCGTATTGATCGTGGAACGGCACCGCATAGCGGCCCGCCATCAGCAGCCGGTCCAGGGCGCGGACGGACCCGATGTAATCGTCGCGGCTGGACGAATTCAGCATTGCGTCGATCATCGCGTCGACCGCCGGATCGCAGACACCCGCCGTGTTGCGCCCACCCGGTGCCTTGCCTGCTTCGCAGGACCAGTAGGCCTGCTGTTCGGTGCCCGGGCTGAGCGACATGCCGAAGCGGGTCGGGGTCACGTCGAACTCGTAGTTCTCCATCCGGCCCCGGTACTGCGCATCGTCCACGGTGGTCACCGTGGTCTCGATGCCGAGTCGCTTCAGCCCCTCGACATAATTGTCCGCCATCGAGCCTTCCTCGGTGGACCCCTGCTTGAGCAGGATCTCCAGCGTGAAGGCGTCTCCCTCCGCGTTCTTCAGAACGCCGTCCTGCACGGTCCAGCCCGCCTCTTCCAGCAGGGCGGCGGCTTCGGCGATGTTCTTGCGGTTGCGCGCGGTGCCGTCGGAGACGGGCAGGGTGTAACCCTCCAGCGTGCCGGGCAGAAGCTCGGCGCTGTAAGGCTCCAGAAGCTCCGCCACACGCCCCGATGCCGCGCCGGGTTCCATCCCGAGGACCGACCCGCCGAAATAACTCTGGATGCGTTTCTTGCGGCTGCCGACGATGGTCTCGTTGACGTATTCGAAGTTGTAGGCGGTGATCAGCGCCTGCCGCACCCGCCAGTCCGCCAGCTTTTCCTTGCGGGTGTTCATCACGAAGCCGGTCATGCCGGTGGGTCGGGCGTTGGGGATCTCGGATTTCACCACCGCGCCGCTCTCGATGGCGGGAAAGCTGTATTGCTCGTCCCACTTCACCGGATTGCTCTCGCGGTTTGAGTTCAGGATTCCCGCCTTGAAGGCCTCGAACTGCGCGGTGCCTTCGAGGAAGAATTCCATCCGGATCGTGTCGAGGTTCATCTGCCCGCGCATGAACGGCACGTCCTTGCCCCAGTAATCGGGGTTACGCGTCAGCTCCAGATACCGGCCTGCCTCGAAACGGGTGATGGTGTAGGGCGCGGTGCTGATCGGAATGACATCAAGACCGCTTTCGGTGAAATCCTTGTCGTCCCATTGCGCCTTTTGCAGCACCGGCCAAAGTCCGATGATGAGCGCCAGTTCGCGATTGTCCTCGTTGAAGGTGAATTTCACCGAGCGCTCGCCGGTTTTCTCCATGCTCGCGACCTGGGCCCAGACGCCGGTGTAACGGGCCACGCCATCGGCGCCGAGAGTGCCGAGGCTTTCATAGGTCCACATCACGTCGTCGACGGTCACGGGGCTGCCGTCGGAGAATTTTGCCTCCGGCCTGAGCGTGAACTCCACCCACTCCCGATTCGGCCCGACCTCGATGGATTCGGCCAGAAGACCGTAGAGCGCGAAAGGTTCGTCCCAGTTGCGGCCCATCAGGCTCTCGAAAGCGAGATAGCGCAATTGCCACGGAGTCTTGCCCTTGCGGATGAACGGATTGAAGCTGTCGAAGGTGCCGACCTCGCCGGTAACGATAGTGCCGCCCTTGGGCGCATCCGGGTTGGCATAGGGCAAGGACACAAAATCCGGTGGCAACTGCGGCTCGCCATACATAGCTATGCCATGCTTCGGTTCTGCACCTGCGAAGGAGGCGGAGAGAATCAGCGGCAAAGCCGTGCCGACGAAACCGAGGCTTCGGAAAAAGTTTAGCTGCATTTTGAAGACAATCCTCTACCGCCCTTTGTTTATTGGCGCTGACCGTAACTGGGCTTTTACGCCTTTTCAAACTTTTACCTTGGACTCGGGCGCGGATTTGCTTATAAAGAACTCACTGCTCGATAGGTTTCTTGCCTGTATGAAACCTGCCTCAATGACTGAACCCCGGCTTCGGCCGGGGTTTTTTTCTGTCCGCGTCTTATCCGGGTTGCGGGTTGTTCGTCCTCGTCAAAAGCGCGGGAATGCCTTCAAATATTGGTGCTTTCCCTTCCCAAGGCGGATGGCTGCGCATACCTTCGCCGCAAAGCAGCATAGAAAGGCACTGCCATGACACTGAAAGGCAAAACCGCAATCGTGACCGGCTCGAACTCGGGAATCGGTTTGGGAATCGCGCACGAAATGGCCCGCGCCGGCGCCTCCGTGGTGATCAATTCCTTCACCGATCGCGATGAAGATCATGCGCTTGCCGCCGAGATCGCGAAAGAGCACGGCGTCGATGTGCGCTACATCAAGGCGGACATGTCCAAGGGCGAAGAGTGCCGCGCGCTGATCGAACAGGCCGGTGCCTGCGACATCCTCGTCAACAATGCCGGCATCCAGCACGTTGCACCGATCGACGAATTCCCGATGGACAAGTGGAATGCGATCATCGCGATCAATCTCAACTCCGCCTTTCACACCACCGCCGCCGCTTTGCCGCTGATGCGCAAGGCCGGGTGGGGCAGGGTGATCAACATCGCTTCCGCCCATGGCCTGACGGCCTCGCCCTACAAGTCCGCCTACGTTGCCGCCAAACACGGCATCGTCGGCATGACCAAGGTCGTGGCGCTGGAGACCGCGCGCGAGCCGATCACCGCCAACGCCATCTGCCCCGGCTATGTGCTGACCCCGTTGGTCGAGGCGCAGATTCCCGACACCATGGAGAAATACGGCATGGACCGCGACGAAGTCATCGAAAAGGTCATGCTCGAGCGCCAGCCGTCAAAGGAATTCGCGACGGTCGAGCAACTCGGTGGCACTGCCGTCTTCCTGTGCTCGGACGCCGCGGCACAGATCACCGGCACCACGATCAGCGTCGATGGCGGCTGGACCGCGCTCTGACCGCGCTGGCGGCCCGGACAGACGGGCCGCCCATTTTTCATGACAGCGAAAGGCAAGGCCATGACCAGCCCGGTCCGCATCAATCTCGCCCTGCAAGGCGGCGGGGCGCACGGCGCCTTTACCTGGGGGGTCGTGGATCGGCTGCTCGAGGAAACGGGCATTGAAATCGCGGCGATGTCCGGAACCTCCGCAGGGGCGCTGAACGGTGCCGCCATCAAGACCGGCCTGGTGGAGGGCGGGCGCCAGGCGGCGCGGGACAAACTCGAATGGCTTTGGGAGCAGATTGGCGCGCTGGACGACATGACGCTGCCGGTCTGGATGCAGGCCTTTCTGCCGGAGCCTGGCCTGGTTTCGAAAAGTCTGGAATATTCACTGCCCTATGTCATGGGTGAGGCCCTGACGCGGGTCTTCTCGCCGTATTCGTCCGGCCCGTTCTACCGCAATCCGCTGGAACGCATCGTCGCGCAGTTCGATTTCGACAAGGTCTGCCACCACCACGGCCCGGCCTTCTTCGTCTGCGCCACCCAGGTGCGTAGCGGCAAGATCCGAATATTCAACGAGAAAAATCTGACCGGCGCGGCCATCCTCGCCTCCGCCTGCCTGCCGACACTGTTTCAGGCGGTGGAACTGCCGGACCCGGAAAGCGGCGAGATCGAGGCGTTCTGGGACGGCGGCTATACCGGCAACCCGGCCTTGTTTCCCTTGTTCGAGGCGAAATATCCGGATGACATTCTCGTGGTGAACATCAACCCGCTGCACCGTGAGGCCATCCCGGTAACGCCTCCGGAAATCCAGAACCGGATCAACGAGATCAGTTTCAATTCCTCGCTTCTTCGGGAACTCAGGGCCATCGATTTCGTCCAACGGTTGCTGGCCGATGGCTCGATCCGATCTGGCCGCATGAAGAACGTGCGCGTGCACATGATCTCGGACGATGCCCTGATGAACAGGCTCTCCGTTGCCACCAAGACCGTGCCGGTGGCGTCGGTCCTGTCACAACTCAAGCTGGCCGGACGCCGCGCCGCCGGGGCATTTCTGGACAACCACATGGACGATCTGGGCAAGCGTCAGACGGCGGACCTGCGGGATATGTTTGGCTGACATCGTGCAGAAACTGACCCGTTTCCGCTTCGATCCGCTACAAATAGCCCTCAATCATGCGCGAAACGTCCTCAGGACGCCTTCTTGAGCTGCGCTTCGATCGCCTGTTTGGCCTTTTCGCCATTCGGATAGACAAGTCCGGCCGAAATCACGAGCTTCGCCGCATCCTCGATGCTCATGTCCAGCTCGATGACATCCTCCTGCGGGAAGAACAGCAGGAAACCGGATGTCGGGTTCGGCGTCGTCGGCACGAAAACCGACACAAGACCACCCATCGACGGGGCCTTCTCCGCGATTTCGCCCTTGGTGTCCGTGGAAATGAAGGCCACCGCCCAGATACCCTTACGCGGGTACTCGATCAGGCAGGCCTTCTCGAAACTCCGTTCGCTCTGGGCAAAGACGGTCTCGGCGATCTGTTTGATCCCGGAGTAGATGGAGCGCACGACCGGCGTGCGGTCGACGAGACTTTCACCGAACCGGATCAGGGACCGCCCGATCAGCCCCTTGGCGACCCAGCCGACGATGATCGTGAACAGAAAGAGGAAAATGACCCCGATGCCGCGCAGGTTGATGCCGATGTATTCCTCGGGGTTGAGGTTTGCCGGCACCAGCGGCAATACGAATCCGTCGATCCAGCCGAATACCTTCCAGACCAGCCAGATCGTCAGACCGATCGGCATGATCACGACGAGCCCCGTCAGGAAGCTGGCCCGCAGGCTGGAAAACAGGCCCGGGCGTTTGGGTTCTTGATCGAACGGCGAGGTCGTCATCGGGGTGGTACTCGGCTGGCAGAACAGTCACATAGCTAAGCGTTGCGCCCCCGCGCCACAATGGCTGTTATGCCGATCTGCTCATTTCACTCCGCAAACCGCACATTTCCCGGGCGATTTCCGCCCCGAGCCGGGCATTGTTGAGGACAAGCGCGATATTCGCGGTGAGCGACCGGCCTTCCGTCAGTTCGAAGATCCGCTGGAGAAGGTAGGGGGTGACCTGCTTGCCGCGGATGCCATGGGCGTCGGCATCGGCGGTCGCCTGCTCGATGATCGGTGCCATGACCGCGTGCGGGATCTCGTCATCTGCGGGGATCGGATTTGCTACGAGTTGCCCCCCGGGCAGGCCAAGCGACAGGCGCATCAGCTGCGCGCGGGCAATGTCGCGGACGCTGTCCATGCGCAGCGGCGCCTTGTGACCGGCGGAGCGCGACCAGAAGGCGGGCAGGTCGTCCTGTCCGAAGGCGATGGTCGGAACACCAAGGGTTTCAAGGACTTCGAGCGTCTTGGGCAGGTCGAGGATAGCCTTGGCACCAGCCGCGATGACGGTCACTGGGCTCTGCGCCAGCTCCTGCAGATCGGCGGAGACGTCGAAGCTTTCCTCGGCTCCCTTGTGCACGCCGCCGATGCCGCCGGTGGCGAAGACTGTGATTCCGGCGAGCCTTGCCGCGATCATCGTCGCCGCCACGGTGGTGGCGCCGGTTTTGCCCGTCGCCATGCAGACCGCCATATCGGCGCGGCTGAGCTTGGCCACATTCCTCGCCTGCGCAAGCGCGACCAGCTGCGCATCGGTGAGGCCGACGTGGAGCGTGCCTTCAATGACTGCGATCGTTGCCGGCGTCGCGCCGCCCCGACGGATCGTGTCTTCGACCTTCCTCGCCATCTCGAGGTTCTGGGGCCACGGCATTCCGTGCGTGATAATGGTCGATTCAAGCGCGACAACCGGGTCTCCGGCGTCCAATGCTGCACGAACTTCGGGCGATGCAGTATAAAGGCTCATAGGGCGATTTCTCCTGAGACATAGGCGGCCGTGGTCTCGAGCGCGAAGTCTAGCGCGTCCGACCGGGACAGGCCGCGCCGCTCGCCCGCCATATGGGCGGCCATGAACGTGTCGCCCGCACCAGTGACGCGGGTAACATGGACTTCCGGCGGGCGTTCCGCGATGACCGATTGACCATTGGCGTCGGCGCAGCTTTCGCGGCCATTTGTGACGATGGCGCGGAAGGCACCGCGTTCCGCAAGGTGGGCGGCGGCTTCCGGTGCGCTGGAAAACGCGGTTCCGCACAGCAGGCCGGCTTCCTCGAGGTTGACATAGAGCGTGCCCCGCCCGGCCAGCAGGAACGGGCGCAGACGTTCAGCTTTGCCTGGAGACGCCGGGGCTATGCGAAGGTCAGCGCGGGCAAAGGCGGGATCGGTGCTGATCTCGGCAAGCAATGTCTCGGTCAGGTTGCCGTCGAGGGCGATCTGTCCGCGATAGGGCTTCTCCGCGCTGCCCAGCGCACCATTGCGCAGCGGAGCCAGGATGCGCCCGCCTGCGGTTTCCAGGGAATGCGCGTCGGCGATGGCCGCGACCAGTCCCCCGGGCGCTTCGATGGCCATGTAGATATCCGTGGGCAGATCGTCAGAACGGTGCACATGCGCTGTCTCGAGACCAAGCCCGGCGCAACGGGCCATGAGTTCGTCCCCCTCCGGGTCCTTGCCGATGGCGGTCAGAAGGATCGGGCGCATGCCAAAGCGGCTGAGGGTCATGGCGATGTTCAGTGCCACGCCGCCAGGGATGCGCGTGATGCGTCCGGGCACATCGTTGCCGGGCTTCATCTCGCTGAACGTGCGGCCGATCACGTCCCAGAGGGCGGAGCCGATGCAGAGGATTTCAGGTTCGCTGGACATGCGGCTGTTTTGACCTGCGCGGCGCACCGGCGCAAGACCCGGGCATCAAGTGCCCGTTTTCGTGCCGAGACGGACCATCAATCTGGCCATTCATGCAGGAAATTCCCTAAATCGTGCGTAAATTTCCCTCGGTGTCGATCACGATCAAGCGCCGGAGCCTCGCGTCCGACTTGAGTTGCCGCAGACGGGGCAGGGGCATGAACACCGCGGCGGTCGACAGCGCATCCGCGACGGCGGCCTCGGTCGCCTCGATGGTCACGGTAGACCAGAGCGGTCTCTCACCGTGCGGGCCAAGGATATGCCCCTGATCGCCGAGGCGGAGCGCGCCGGGACTGGAGGTCGCGACGGCGCTCTCTGTCAGGGTCACGTGACCCTGTAGGCCGAACACCGGATCGGACACACCAAGTCGATACGGCCCGCCGAGCGCCGCGAACTCGCCGATATTGACCAGCGCCTGTGTGAAGCCGCGCTTGCGCAGGGCGCCTCGTATGAGGTCAGTCGCATAGCCTTGCGCAATGCCGTTGAAGGTGAGTTCTTGCCCCGGGCCCAGATGGATTTCACCAGAAAATCCGTGCCTTACGCGATCCCAGCCGATCAGGGTGCGGGCTGGCTCGGGATCTCGACCCTGGGCAAGCGCGTCCCACAAGGGCTGCACCGTCGGATCGAAGAGGCCGTTCGTCAGGCGATGTGCGCGGTCGGCTTGATCGAGCAAACCCCGGAACAGGCCGGGCGCGACGAGGCGGCCGGTGCGGTTGAGTCGCGAGAGCCGCGAGTCCGGGCGGTAAAGGCTGAAATGAGTTTCAACGTCTTCCAGCCACGCCGGAATATCAGCCAGTGCCGCCTGAACGGCCTCCTTCGGTCCCTGCAAGCTCACCGAGACATCCGCGCCAAGCGCCTGTCCCCGCCAGACATCGGCAATGGCGATGTGCGGCGCGCAGGCGAAGGCCGCTGAGAGCGTGAGGAATCGGCGGCGGTTCATTCTGCGGGCACCTCATTGGGATGGCCGGTGCGGCGCGGCGGGCGTTTGGCCTTGCGGGCTTCCAGTACGAGCGGCACGCACCGGTCCGCGTCATCGTGGATGGTCACGCAGTCAAGGCATTGGAAACATTCGTCATACTGGATCTTTCCGGACTTCTCGATGGCGCCATAGTTGCATTTCACCCGGCACAGCTGGCACGGCGAGCCACATTCGACGCGGCGCGGAATCCAGCGGCGCAGACGCAGCAGTCCGCCGATCGCCATGAGCGCTCCGAGCGGGCAGAGGTAGCGGCAGAACCCCTTGAACACCACTGTCCCGAGGATCAGCCAGAGCGCGGCATAGGCGGCGTAGTACCACTCGCGGATGAAGAAGGTGGTGATCGCGGTCTTGAAGGGTTCGATCTCGACGGCCTTGTCCATCTGGTCTGGCGCGATGACGGTCACGGAGACGAGCCCGGCCAAGGCCACGTATTTCAAGGATTTCAGCCGGTTGTCCCAGAGCGCCGAGGGTTCGATGTGGGGCAGGCGGAGCAGGCGGCCGAGGTGGTGGGCGAACTCCTGCAATGCGCCGAACGGGCAGAGCCAGCCACAGAACAGCCCACGCCCCCAGAGCACGAATCCGGCAATGGCGGCCGCCCAGACCATCAGCGAGAAGGGATCGTAGAGCAGGAAGGCGAAGGCGCCGCCAGAGACCGCCGCCTGCAGGGTGGCAAGGGGGGTGACGATGGAGAGCTGGCCTTGCCCCCACCAGCCGATGAAGCCGAGCACACAGGCGAGGATGGTCAGCCGGATCGGGGTGAACAGGCGCAGTCCGGCGAGCCAGGATTGACCCAAGAACAGCAGCGGCAGCAGCACAAGGAGGAAGATACCGAGGAGCATCATGTCACTCTCGCGGTTCCGGACCGCCTCTTCGAAAGGCGACAGCCGCCGGACCTGCTCCGGACGGGTAAAGAAGCGCTCGGGCGTCTGCAATTCCGTGGTCAGCGTGACGGAGCCGACGTCCGGCTGGAACATGCCGTGTTCGCGCACCGATTTGACGGAGACTTGCCAGGGGCTTGCCGGATCGAACCCAAGACGGCGGTCGGTGCGCAGGATGAGCGCGGTGCCGTCATGAAGCGCCTCGGGCACGTCCTGAGCCAGATCGACGAAGATGTCAGCGTCGCGCAGCGCCACCGGAAAGCCACCCTGCTCCGCGCCGATCAGGTCGGGGGCGGTGTTGCGCACGAAGTCCTCAGAAATGAGGCCATGGCGCGCGGTTTCGACCACGAGGATCGGCTCGTCAAAGGTGGAAATCTCGGTGAAATGGTCGAGTTCGGACAGCGTGCCGGGATCAAGCAGGGCGCGGGCGATGCTGCGCGGGCCGAGGTCGGCGATCCAGAGGTCGAGATAGGGCGCGTCGGGCTCGTCCTGCGCTTCCGGGTCGTCGTCCTCCCAGATGGTGCCGTCGAACATCGCCTGTACCTCGGCGTTGCTGACGGTGTAGCGCGTGATCAGGCCCTGATCGACCAGAGCCTGCCAGTCGAGCGCCTCGTCGACGGAGGGATCGGGGAAGGCGGGCGGGCCGGAGGCGATGCCACCGAGTTTCTCGCGGGCGACGTGCAGCGCGGCGGCGAGAATCGATTCGTGGGCGATGCGCACCGAGGCCGTCGCCTTGGTCACGCCATCGAGATAGACGAGGCCGGAGCCCGCGCCCGCGTCGCCATAGGGCGTGCCGACGACCAGCGAGTCGGAGATGGAATGGCCGCGGTACTGCTCCATGAAGGCGTGGAACGGCGCTTCGCCCAGGCCGGAGACGAAGATCGGCTCGTTGTGGTGCAGGAGTTGCACGTCGAGGAAGCGCCCTTCGAGGTCGAGCACGACGAGCATGTCGATCGGTGCGCCGGAGAAGCCGGGCAGGGGGGCGAGGGGTTCGGTTTCGAAGACATAGCCCGCCTTCGCGCCACCGGAGTTCAGGAGGTCGTAGACGCCGCTCGCCTCGTCGAAATCGCCAAGGGCCATGGGCGCAAAGATGCGGGCCGCGATCTCCTCGCGCGGCAAGGGCTCGGCCACAACAGCCGACGCCAACAGCAGCCAGATGGCCGCGCATATCCGAAACAGTCCTCCCATGCGGGCGACCCTAGAACGCGGGCACACAGGCGGATATGCGACCTTGGTTCTAGATCTTGAGGGGGCTGTTCGGTGTGGGGAAATGGTAGGCCCGGAGGGACTTGAACCCCCAACCAAGGCGTTATGAGCGCCCTGCTCTAACCAATTGAGCTACAGGCCCACCGTAGGACGTGGAGTATGTCCGGCAGGGCGCGGCGTCAAGACGCCGTTGGCCATGCGTTGCAGCGGCTGTGCGATTGCGGTAAGCGCCTCGCATTGCATCCGTGGAGCGACAGGAGAGTCCAGATGAGCGACGGCAAGAACGGGTTGACCTATAGCCAGGCAGGCGTGGATATCGACGCGGGCAACGCTCTGGTGGACCGCATCAAACCGGCGGCGAAACGGACAAACCGGCCCGGCGTGATGTCCGGTCTCGGTGGCTTTGGCGCGTTGTTCGACCTCAAGGGCGCGGGCTACACCGATCCGATCCTCGTTGCCGCAACGGATGGTGTCGGCACCAAGCTGCGTATCGCCATCGACACCGGCCATGTGGACGGCGTCGGCATCGACCTTGTCGCCATGTGCGTCAACGACCTGGTGTGCCAGGGTGCGGAGCCGCTGTTCTTCCTCGACTATTTCGCCACCGGCAAGCTCGACACGGAGAGCGCGGCGCGGGTGATAGAGGGCATTGCGGAAGGCTGCGTGTTGTCCGGCTGTGCGCTGATCGGCGGTGAGACGGCGGAAATGCCGGGAATGTATCCGGCGGGCGATTTCGACCTTGCAGGCTTTGCCGTGGGCGCCATGGAACGCGGCTCCGACCTGCCGGCGGGTGTGGCGGAGGGCGATGTGCTGCTCGGCCTCGCCTCCAACGGCGTGCATTCCAACGGCTACAGCCTCGTGCGCAAGCTGGTCGAGGTCTCGGGTCTGGGCTGGGAGGCGGAGTGCCCGTTCGCCGAAGGCACCCTCGGCGCGGCGCTGCTCACCCCGACACGGCTCTATGTCAAACCGGCGCTTGAGGCGGTCAGGGCAGGGGGCGTGCATGCGCTCGCCCATATCACCGGCGGCGGTCTGACGGAGAACCTGCCCCGCGTGCTGCCCGAGGACATTGGCGCGACCATCGACCTTGGGTCGTGGGACCTGCCGCCGGTGTTCAAGTGGATGAAGGAGACCGGCAATATCGACGGCGCCGAGATGCTCAAGACCTTCAACTGCGGCATCGGCATGGTGATGGTGGTCGCGGCGGACCGGGCGGAGGCGCTGACCGCGCTGCTGACGGAGGCGGGCGAGACCGTCTGCACGCTCGGCACCGTCGGCGGGCCGGTCGGCATCGCCTACGAGGGCAGCCTTTCGTGAAGCGCGTCGCCATCCTGATTTCCGGTGGCGGCTCGAACATGGTGAAGCTGGTGGAAAGCATGACCGGCGATCACCCGGCCCGAGCCTGCCTCGTCGCCTCCAACGATCCGGACGCCGGGGGCCTGACGAAGGCCGCCGCCATGGGCATTGCCACGGCGGCGGTGGATCACCGGCCGTTCAAGGGCGACCGGGAAGCCTTCGAGGCCGCGCTGCGGGAGCATATCGACGCGAGCGAGCCGGATATCCTCTGCCTTGCCGGGTTCATGCGCATCCTGACGCCCTCCTTCATCGCGGCCTACCGGGGGCGGATGCTCAACATCCACCCGTCTCTCCTGCCGAAGTACAAGGGTTTGCACACCCATCAGCGGGCGCTCGACGCGGGCGATTCCGAAGCGGGCTGCACCGTGCACGAAGTCACGCCGCTGCTGGACGACGGCCCAATCCTCGGACAGGCCCGGGTGCCGATCGAGGCCGGGGACGATGCCGACACTCTGGCCGCGCGGGTGCTCGAACAGGAACACCGGCTCTACCCGGCGGTCCTCAGGCGGTTTGCGATGGGCGAGCGGTCACTGCTGCGCCTGTGACAGGCTCACGGTGCCGCTGTTGCCGTGCCACGCGGGCGCGGCCTCCGGCGCCGGGGCCATCAGCGCGGGCAGACCGAGGCCGATCAGCAGGACAAGGCCCGCAATGGGTGCAAGACCCGGGGCGGTCACGGTCCCGGGTTGGGCGGTTCGGGGCAGGTCGAGAAAAGCCATCGTAAATCTCCTGTTCGCGGTGGATGACCCCGGATATAGGCAGTAGCGATCAATTCATGAAACGAATGATTTTGACTGGCGCCATAACGATGCGTGATGATTGCGCGCGCAGCGACCAACCGCAATCCGGTCAATTGCTCTTTGCCCGGGAAAAGGGTTAGTCTGCGCGAACCGGCGCGCGGCCTAACGGAAAAAGGACGAAACAGCGGCTCATGAGAACGATTACCACCACGGCGGAGCTGTCCGAGTTCTGCAAAGAGGCCGCAGGCGAGCCTTATGTTACCGTCGACACCGAGTTCCTGCGCGAGCGGACCTATTACTCCAAACTCTGCCTGATCCAGCTGGCGCTGCCCGGCAATGACGACTCGCGCGCCGTGCTGGTCGATCCGCTGGTGGACGGTCTGGCGCTCGATCCGCTGATCGAGCTGTTCCGCGACGAAAATGTGGTCAAGGTGTTCCACGCCGCGCGGCAGGACCTCGAAATCTTCTTCATCGACCACAAGGTGATCCCGAAACCGCTGTTCGACACGCAGGTTGCCGCCATGGTCTGCGGTTTCGGCGAGCAGGTGGGGTATGAGACGCTGGTCAAGCGCATCGCCAAGGGCTCGGTCGACAAAAGCTCGCGCTTCACCGACTGGTCGCGCCGCCCGTTGACCGACGCGCAGAAGGTCTATGCGCTGGCCGATGTCACGCATCTGCGCCAGATCTACGAATTCCTCAACCGCAAGCTGCAGGAGACCGGGCGGGCGCGTTGGGTTGCGGAGGAACTGGGCACGCTCACCGATCCCGAGACCTACATCTCGCGGCCCGAACAGGCCTGGGAGCGCATCCGGACCCGATCCAGCACGCCGAAATTCCTCGCCATCGTGCGGGAGTTGGCTGCCTTCCGCGAAGACTACGCGCAAAGCCGCAACATCCCGCGCAACCGGGTGTTCAAGGACGACGCGCTGGTCGAACTGGCCTCGACCAAGCCAATGAACATGAACGATCTCGGCCGCTCGCGCCTGCTGCTGCGCGAGGCGCGCAAGGGCGAGATTGCCGATGGCATCCTGAAGGCCGTGAAAGACGGGATCGACTGCCCGAAGGACAAGCTGCCGAAAGTCGACGACAGCCGCGAGAAGCTGCAGGTCAACCCGGCGCTGGCGGATCTGCTGCGGGTGCTGCTGAAGGCGAAGACCGAAAGCAGCGGCGTGGCCTCCAAGCTGATCGCCCCCGCCGCCGACCTCGACGCCATCGCCGCCGGGCTGCGCGATGTTCCGGCGCTCTCCGGCTGGCGGCGCGAGGTGTTCGGCGAGGACGCGCTGCGACTTTGCGAGGGCAAGCTGGCGCTGGCAGCCAAAGGGCGCAGCGTTCAGGTGATCGAGCTCTGAAAACCTCGCGTGCGCGACTGATTTTGCCTTGAACTCCCGCGCGGCTGCGTCACTTTCCTGATCTGGTGTTCAAGGAGAAAACGATGCGCGTCATCTTTGCGGTCCTCGTCTGGCTGGTTTCGGTCTCACAAGCGGTTGCCCATGAGGTTCAGCCCGCCATCGGCGATCTGACCGTTGCGGATGGGCAGCTGTCGCTGGACATCGAGTTGAACGCCGAGGCGATTCTGGCCGGGGTCGACCTTGAAGGCGTGACCGATACCAACGAGACAGCGGCCGCGGCTGACGTGGACGCGCTGCGGGCCATGGCACCGGAGCAGATCGAACAGCGTCTGCGGATGGATGCCGGGGTGCTGGCGGAGGCGCTGGCGGTGCGGGCGGGCGAGACATCGGTCCCGCTGACCCTCGCCGCCATCGAGGTGCCGCCGGTCGGTGACGTGGCCCTGCCGCGCGAAACCCGGGTGACCTTCACCGCGCCCTTGCCGTCCGGCACGCAAAGCGTCGAGGTCAGCTGGCCCGCCCGCTTCGGCACGCTGATCCTGCGGCAGCAGGGTGTGGAGGACGGCTATACCGGCTATCTCGCGGGGGGCAGCAGCGGGCCGATTACGGTTTCAGGCGGCGATGCCAAGGGGGCACTCGCAACCTTCGCAGGCTATATCCCGGTGGGTTTCGACCACATCCTGCCGAAGGGGCTGGATCATATCCTTTTTGTCCTTGGCCTGTTCTTTCTCTCCACTCATCTCAAGCCGCTGCTCTGGCAGGTGTCGGCCTTTACCCTCGCGCACACCGTCACGCTGGCGCTTGGCGCGCTGGGTTATGTCAACATCCCCGGGAGCATCGTCGAGCCGATCATTGCCGCCTCCATCGTCTATGTCGCGGTGGAGAACATCGTCTCGGACAAGCTGCACCGCTGGCGGCCCGTGGTGATCTTCGTCTTCGGCCTGCTGCATGGCCTCGGCTTTGCCAGCGTGCTCGGTGAGTTCGGCCTGCCGCAGGACCAGTTCTTCCCGGCGCTGATCGGCTTCAACGTCGGGGTCGAGATCGGGCAGCTGACGGTGATCGCGCTGGCCTTCCTGCTGGTGGTGCTGGCGCAACGGGTGGACGAGGGCGCAGCCGACATCCGCACCGGGCAGGTGGTCTATGGCGTGCTGACGCTGGCCTTCGTCGGGCTGAGCTTCGCCGTCAACGGGCCGGGTTTTGTCGAGACCATGGGGGCCGGGGCGCCGGTGTTCCTCTGGCCGCTGGCGCTGGTCAGCCTGCTGTGCTTCGCCTCGGTGACGCTGCTGGACCATCTCGACGCCTACCGCCGGTTCGTGGCCGTGCCGGCCTCGGTCGGCATCGCGCTGGTTGGGGCCTATTGGTTCGTGGAGCGGGTGTTCCTCTAGGCCGCCGGCCGCCGCTGACCGGATATTGTCCGCGTCACAGGCTATGTCAGGTGCTATGTTGCAGGCGTGACAAGACCGGACCCCGGGGGGAGATATGAACATACCGCAGATCAGGCAATTTGCTTTTGCCGCATTGGCGACTTTTCCCGCATCCGCGCAGGCTCTTGGGTGCGTCGGGACATATTCCTCTTTCATGCCCAGTATACAGACCTGCACCGTCGCGCAGTCCGGCTCCTACCGGATCGACGCCGTCGGTGGACAGGGCGGTGTTCGGTATGTGTTGGGCGGAACGCCCCAATCCTTCGCCAGCTGGGTGGAGGTCGGCGGGCTTGGCGGGCAGGTCAGCGGGGTGTTTTCGCTGAGCCAAGGCACCACGCTCAGCATTCTGGTCGGCGATTGGGGGCAATCGACGTCTGACACCTATGGCGCGGGCGGCGGCGGGGCGAGCGGGGTTGCCATCGGTGACGGTTTCCAGTCCTGGACCGTACTGGCCCTTGCGGGCGGCGGCGGTGGGGCCGGGCCTGCGACGTCTGGCGGACAAGGCGGGCTTTCGGCGGGCTCTGACGTGGATATATCGGCGGGAGTGGGTGGCTTCCGGAATGGCGGCGGCCGCTCTTTGGAAGTCAATGGTGGCGGCGGAGGCTCGGGCACCGACGTAGACGGAGAAGGCTCTCGACCGGCGCTCGGCAGTCCGTACCGCCCTGCGGTCAGCTTGTCCGGCGGGGCCTATGGCGGGCTTGGCGACGGGTATCTCAGCTTTGGCGGTTTTGGCGGCGGCGGCGCCGGATCCGCCGGTGGTGGTGGCGGTGGTGGCGGGTTTTATGGTGGCGATGGCGGTTATTTCAACCTGTCCACAAACGCCTTTGTGCCGGCCTTCGGCGGATCGTCCTTCTTGCACGAGTCCGCGCAAAATGGCGTTGTGCTGCCAGGTGCGCCGTTTTCAATGCAGGACATTGCAAGAAATGAAATCCCGCTGTTCGCCGATGTCGGCACCGGACTAAGCCCTTTTGCCAGCGGCTCGGTGCAAATCTCCTTCATCGGGACACTGGCTGCCGTGCCCCTGCCTGCGACGCTGCCTATGATCCTCGCGGCGCTTGGCGGGCTGGGCTTTGTCCGCTTGAGGCGCCGGTCCGGCTGACCGCGCCCGCGCGAATTTCGTGGGCCGACAATCCGGCACACGCAAAATCCTGCAACCGGACTTGCGCTTTGTCTCAAAGCCCGCTAAAGGCCCGGCACGAACCCCGCAGGCGGGGGCGGGCCATGGGACAGACATCCCCCATGTGTCCACCGGTTGAGGCACACGCCTTGATCCCCCGCCAAGGCTTAAACCGGAAAGGATAAGAAAGCATGGCTCTTCCCGAGTTCACCATGCGTCAGCTGCTCGAAGCTGGCGTGCACTTCGGCCACCAGACGCAGCGCTGGAACCCCCGCATGGGCGAGTTCATCTACGGTGCGCGCAACGGCATCCACATCATGGACCTCACCCAGACGGTGCCGATGCTGGACCAGGCCCTGAAAGCCGTCCGCGACGTCGTCGCCAAGGGTGGCCGCGTTCTCTTCGTCGGCACCAAGCGCCAGGCAGCCCAGCCGATCGCCGAAGCCGCCGAGAAATGCGCGCAGTACTACATGAACCACCGCTGGCTCGGTGGCACGCTGACCAACTGGCAGACCGTTTCCCAGTCCATCCAGCGCCTCAAGACCATCGACGAGAAGATGGAGCAGGGCGCCGAAGGCCTGACCAAGAAAGAGCGCCTCGGCATGGAGCGTGACCAGGCGAAGCTGCAGGCCTCCCTCGGCGGCATCCGCGAAATGGGCGGCGTGCCGGACATGCTGTTCGTCATCGACGTCAAGAAAGAGGCCCTCGCCGTGGCCGAAGCCAACAAGCTGGGCATCCCGGTCGTCGCCGTTGTCGACACCAACTGCTCGCCGGTCGGCGTCGACTACATCATCCCGGGCAACGATGACGCCGCCCGCGCCATCGCCCTCTACTGCGACCTGATCTCCCGCGCGGCCCTCGACGGCATGACCGGCCAGATGGAAGCCGCAGGCGTCGACCTCGGCGCGCTGGAAGATGCTCCGGCGGAAGAACTGCTGGCAGACGCGGAATAAGCGCGTCTGTCGCACAGGCGACATGATTGCGTGACACAGCGGGGCAGGCCGTCCGGGCCTGCTCCGGACCCCTTTAGACAATTCCTTGTCCGGCGCGCGGTGTCCGAACCGCCCCATGAGACATGACCCAATTCGAGGAGAGCCAACCATGGCGATCACTGCTGCACAGGTGAAAGAACTGCGCGAAATGACCGGCGCAGGCATGATGGATGCCAAGAAGGCGCTGGTCGAGACCGACGGCAACATCGAAGCCGCCGTCGACTGGCTGCGCACCAAGGGCCTCGCCAAGGCCGCCAAGAAGGCCGACCGCACCGCCGCCGAAGGCCTCGTCGCCGTCAAGGTCGAGGGTGGCAAGGGCGTCGCCGTCGAGGTGAACGCCGAGACCGACTTCGTCGCCAAGAACGCCGACTTCCAGTCCATGGTCGCTGCCATCGCCGGTGCCGCGCTGTCCGTGAACTCCGTCGAGGAGCTGAAGGACGCAGACGCGGGCGGCAAGAAGGTCGCCGACCTGATCACCGACAAGATCGCCACCATTGGCGAGAACATGTCGCTGCGCCGCATGGCCTCTGTCGAGGGCGACGTGGTTGCCACCTACGTGCACAACGCCGCCGCTGACGGCATGGGCCAGATCGGCGTGCTCGTGGCCCTCAAGGGCGGTGACGAGGCGTTCGGCAAGCAGGTCGCGATGCACATCGCTGCCTCCAACCCGCAAGCCCTGAACGAAGCCGCGCTCGACCCGGCGGCCATCGAGAAGGAAAAGCAGGTCCAGATGGACATCGCCCGCGAATCCGGCAAGCCGGAAGCGGTCATCGAGAAGATGATCGTCGGCCGTATGCAGAAGTGGCTCGGCGAAGTGACCCTGACCGGCCAGGCCTTCGTCATGGACCCGGACCGGACCGTTGGCCAGGCGGCCAAGGACGCCGGTGCCGAGATCGTCGGCTTCGTGCGCATGCAGGTTGGCGAAGGCATCGAGAAGGTCGCCGAGGACTTCGCCGCGGAAGTGGCCAAGGCCGCCCAGGGCTGACGCCAGTCCCGACCCGATTGCACAGAGCGGCGCGTTCCGTGCGGAGCGCGCCGTTTTTCATGGGGTGCGGTGCCGGGGCAGGGCGCTTTGGTTCATTCGGTCAGGAATAACAAATCCGGGGCCCCCACGTTGAGACATTGGGGATGAAGCGGGAGCCCCGGAAGAATGCCGGCCCGGCAAAGGCTGAAATTGCCCCGCCGAAACCGACACCGGCTTGCACCGGCAAAGTCTCAGAGCCCGGAAATCACCGGGATTGGGACCTCTGTGTTCCATGGCATAAAGCCACCACTCACGGAACAGTGACAGATTGGCAAATGACGTGAGGTAACAAAAGTCGGGATTTCCCGACCTTCCGGTTTTCCGTCGCTTTTCACGGGCCGTTCACGGACGACGGACCTGTGATCTTTGTCACATGGTTTCAAAGTTTTGCACGTCGTACTTCATGTCGTGACCTGCCTCGGCCCATGGGGCCGGTGCGCCCCGCATGGCGGTGCCTTGACAGCCGCGTGCGGGCCTTGGACAGGCGTCCGGGAATCCCTGTCCGCGACGGCGCTGACCGCGGTCAGCTGGCCTCGATGATGTACATCTGATTGTGGAACGCCGCCTTGGCGACAGCCTGCGCCGTGGTCTCGACATTGAGCGTTTCGCGTGCGAGACGCAGATGCTTTTCGATGGTCGCCTGGGTCAGCCCCATGATCTGCGCGATGTCCTGCATGGTCTTGCCGTCACCGACCCATTCCAGCGCCTCGCGCTGGCGCGGTGTGAGCGTCTGGTTCTGCAGCGGCACCGGCAGGGTCAGGATCTTCAGGTGCACGATGTTGTTGAGCAGAACGATGTCCGGGCCATGCTTCGCCCAGATTTCATCCGCCTGATCCTGCGACAGCTCGGCCCGCGTGGTCAGGGAAATGGCGCCCTTGGCCCGGCTCGACACCGACTTGAAGCTGATGGTGTAACCGGCGTGGACCTTGTGCGAGAGGTTGAACTCCAGAACCTTGCGCTCGTTGTCCGTCAGATCGCCGGCGGTTACGCGCGGGGCCATCACGCGCCAGCTGCAGAACCCTTCGTTGGCGAGCGCCCAGCGGACCATCGGCGCGTGGCGATACAGGCCGCCCTCGACGAAACCCTTGCGGTATGCGGGCGTGTGGTTGCTCAGCACGACGAAATCGTTCGGATCGCCGAGCGACGTTTCGGTCTTGAAGTTCGTGAACCCGTAGATCAGCCGATCGAAGCCATAAGACGCCATGCGTTCGCAGTGCGCCTGCCAGAGTGTTTCGACGCGATCCTTGTTCGTCAGGTCGATCAGATAGTCGCGCAGATCGGCATTCATGTCCCCGGTGTCTCCTTGGCAGGTCAGTCCGGACGAGAAGCAGTAGCGCCAGACCGTGCAGAGCGCGAAATATGCGCCATATGCTACACTTGAGGATAGCTACGCGCTCAATCGTGCGCCTGTCCAGAGCAAGGTTGCGTCAAACCTGTCCAAATTTCCAGATATTATTACCAAACGGTCAAATTTTTATCGCGGTTCCGCCAACCCCAAGCGCGATGCGCTCGATGGTTGCATCGGATCTGTGTGTGCGCTGGAAACAGACGCACAGTTCAGGCGTCTTTACACCTGTGGGAGAACGCGGCGTTTCGGTTTCCGATTCTGCCGGAGCCGCAGGCGGGTTGGCCGGGTATCTGCATGTATGCCGAAGCCAACCGGTATTTTAAATACCATAATACAGATTATAAGATATACCCGGCGGGCCAGGGCAGATTCTAAAATGGGTTGCGACAAATGCCCTATCTTGCTGGAAAGCAAGGAGAACGGACATGGCCCACACAGAGCTGGATTTGCGTGAGAGACGCGCCATCGAAGACATGCTGAATGCAAAAGTACCGGTCAGCAAGATCGCCGCAGAGATCGGTCGGCATCGTTCGACCGTCTATCGCGAGATCAAACGGAACTTTTTCACCGACGAAGAGCTGCCGTATCTGAACGGCTACTATGGCATGGTCGCGCAGCGTGAAGCATCAAAGCGCCGTGCTCGCAGACGCAAATTGATCCGCCTGGAAGCATTGCGCACGCACGTCGTCGGTCGGCTCATCGAAGGCTGGACGCCAGAACAGATCGCGGGCCGTCTCGGTTTCGAAGACCAGCCTGTTCGGGTCAGCCACGAAACGATTTACGCCTATGTCTACAGCAAGGAGGGGCAGTCGGAAGACCTGGCACGCCACCTTCCCAGCCGACGCAGGAAACGCAGGCTACGCTATGCCAGGCGACCCAGAGGCCAGGTTTTCCCGCCGGATCGGTCCATCCATCAACGCCCTGAGTACGTCGCCACCCGTGAAACCTTTGGCGAATGGGAAGGCGATCTGATGATCTTCGAGCGGTCTCAGGGCAAGATGAACGTCGCCTCGCTGGTCGAGCGGAAGACCCGGTTTGCCGTCTTGTTCCGCAACAACGACCGCAGTTCGACACACTTCATTAACAAGCTGATGGATGTGATGGAGCCCCTTCCCCAACCCGCGCGGAAGTCGATCACTTTCGACCGGGGCTTCGAGTTCCGCGAATGGCGCAAGTTGAAATCCGGCATTGGAACGGAAAGCTGGTTTTGCGATCCGCAAGCGCCCTGGCAAAAAGGATCAGTTGAGAATTTGAACAAACGCGCCCGCAGGTATCTGCCGCGTGATACCCAACTCGCGGCGCTGTCAAATCGCAAGATGAAGGCGATTTGCGACCGCCTGAACGGTACGCCCAGAAAGTGCCTTGGTTGGCGCACCCCCACCGAGGCCTTCAGAGCCGAGATGATGAAACTGAGATAGCGGAAA
>NZ_JBNAGK010000019.1:0-70000 GCF_049803835.1 Tropicibacter sp. S64
TGAGCTCCTCCCCGAAAATCGGACAGTGACGGAAGCTACTATCTGACGTCTGCTGGTCTCTAAGAACGAGGAGATCAGAACATGTCGAAACGCAGGAACCATGACGCGGGCTTCAAGGCTCGCGTGGCGCTGGAAGCCCTGAAGGGCGAGCGCACGGTGTCGGAGCTGGCCGCGGAATACGGCGTGCATCCGACCATGATCCATCAGTGGAGCGAGCCATTGTGCGCCATTGGTTCAAGAACAATGGCGAGCGCGCTGCTTGAAGGCGCATCTGACATTTTCGAGCGCGGCGGGAAGAAGAAGGCCGAGGTCGACGAGGAGACGGTGCGGTCGCTTCACGCCAAGATCGGGGAACTGGCCGTCGCCAACGATTTTTTGTCCAGAAAGCTCAAGCCTTGGACCGGCAAGTGAGGCGCGGGATGATCGAACGCTCTCACCCCACGCTGTCGGTCGGGGCGCAATGCCGCCTGCTGTCGATCTCGCGGTCGTCGTTCTACTACGCACCGCTGGGCGAGACCGCAGTGAACCTGGCGCTCATGCAACTGATCGACCGGCAGTTCCTCGAAACCCCGTTCTACGGCGTCCAACAAATGACCTGGCACCTGCAGAACGAGGGCCACGCTGTGAACGTGAAGCGTATCCGGCGGCTGATGCGGCTCATGCGTTTGATGCCGATTTATCAGAAGCCGAACACCAGCAAACCGGCCAAGGGGCACAAAACCTACCCCTACCTGTTGGGTGGCCTGCGGGTGGAACGGCCCAACCAGGTCTGGTGCGCCGACATCACGTACCTTCCGATGCGGCGGGGCTTCCTCTACCTGGTTGCCATCATGGACTGGTTCACCCGCAAGGTGCTGACTTGGCGCATCTCGAACACGCTCGAAGCCGACTTCTGCGTCGAGGCGCTGAACGAGGCGGTCCACCGCTTCGGCCCGCCCGAGATCATGAATACCGATCAGGGGTCGCAGTTCACGTCCTTCGCCTGGACCGACCGGCTGAAACGGATCGGCACCCGGATCTCGATGGACGGCAAGGGCCGGTGTCTCGACAACATCTTCATCGAACGCCTCTGGCGGTCCCTGAAGTATGAGTGCGTCTATCTGCACGCCTGGGAGACGGGCTCGCAGGCGAAGGCCGGGGTTGGCCAATGGATCACCTTCTACAACCACCAGCGGCCTCACGCCGCCCATGGCGGACAGCCGCCCGCCGTGGTCTACTTCAACCAGATCGAAACCGACCAGCAGGGGCAGAGAGTAGCTTAAACCACCCCGGAAACTGGCCAAAAGATGGGGAGTAGCTCAAGCGCCAGCTTCGGCTATGTATTCGAAGGATGAAATAGTCTCGAAGACTTCAATAACGCGGTTTCGGAGCCGCTGATAAAGCAACTGACGACTGATCTGTTCCATCCCCTCATTCATGGCGGTGCGTGCGTTGCATTCAAGGGTAGCTTTGCCCCGCATACCCGCCATGCCCAATCCACAACTCCCCCTCTAACCCCCTGAAAACGAGCAGTAGGTGCAGGGGGCACTCGGCAACGGGTGGGATGCGTCACATGGCCTTGCGGCCCCGTGGTACTGGTAAAACCCCCTGCAAGTCTCTAATACGGAACGCAACGTCACATCTTCGCGGGGAAAATACCGTGCGCGATCTCAAGATTCCGTCCGAACGCCATCCCGAAAAGGCCCACCGTCCCGACAACGCCCAGCCGAAGAAGCCGGACTGGATCCGCGTCAAGGCGCCGGGCGGCGAAGGGTACAACACGACGCGCAAGATCATGCGCGAGCACAAACTCGTCACGGTCTGCGAGGAGGCGGGCTGCCCCAACGCCGGCGAATGCTGGAACCAGGGCCACGCGACCATGATGATCATGGGCGAGATCTGCACCCGCGGCTGCACCTTCTGCAATGTCGCCACAGGCAAGCCCGACACGCTCGACGCCTTCGAGCCGGGGCGGGTGGCGGATGCGGTGCAGAAGCTTGGTCTCAATCACGTCGTCATCACCTCCGTCGACCGCGACGATCTGGAGGACGGCGGGGCGGAGCACTTTGCCCAGACCATCCGCGCCGTCCGCCATCGCTCGCCCGGCACCACCATCGAGATCCTGACGCCAGACTTCCTGAAATGCGCCCCGGAGGTGCTGGAGGTTGTCGTGGCGGCCAGACCGGATGTCTTCAACCACAACCTCGAAACCGTGCCGGGCCTCTACCCGACGGTGCGCCCCGGAGCCCGCTACTTTCACAGCCTGCGCCTGCTGCAACGGGTGAAGGAACTCGATCCGTCGATCTTCACCAAGTCCGGCATCATGGTCGGCCTCGGCGAGGATGCCCAGTCGGTGCGACAGGTCATGGACGACATGCGGGCCGCCGACGTCGATTTCCTGACCATCGGCCAGTACCTGCAGCCGACGCCGAAACACCACCGCGTCGACCGTTTCGTGACGCCGGAGGAATTCGCGTCGTATGAAAAGAGCGCCTATGGCAAGGGCTTCCTGATGGTCTCCGCCACGCCGCTCACGCGCTCGTCCTACCACGCGGGCGACGATTTCGCCCGGCTCTGGGACGCCCGCGCCGCGAAACTGGGCAGGGCGTGACAGTCCGGTCCCGGGCGGCGCAGGACTGAGCGGCCCGGAATTGACGAAACCCGTTCAGGCGATTACCCAAAAGCCACTTTCAACGAACTCAGATTACCGGAATCGACCCCAGATGCTTCGCACGATTGCTTTGTCCGCCCTTGCCCTGATCCCGGTTGCCGCCAGCGCCACCGTTATCACTCCCACCGGCTACACCTACACCGTCGGCCCGAACTCCTCCGGCTCCGCCTATGAGGACGACACCTACAACGGCACGACCGGCCAGCTGACGGACGGTGTCAGCGCCACGCTCGACTGGCACTTCACCGATGGCGGCGGCGCTGCTGGGCCGAACGTCGGATGGCTCAACGTCAATCCGGTCATCGTCTTCACCTTCGATCAGGCCTACGACTTCGGCACGATGATCGTGAACATGCAGGACGGCAAGGGCGCCCATGGCGTTGGTCTGGCAAACAGCATCACGGTGAACGGCCTGACCTCGCCGACACTGACCGGCAATGGCACAACCGACATCACCGGCTGGGACGTGAGCATGGACCTCAGCGCGCTTGCGCCGACCGACACGCTGAGCGTGACGGTCAATCGCGGTTTCCAGTGGACCTTCCTGTCGGAGTTCACTTTCAACACCGCCACCTCCGAGGTGCCGCTGCCCGCCGGGCTGCCCTTGCTGCTTCTCGGACTTGGGAGCATCGCGGCCTTGCGCCGACGCAAGGCCGGACACGCGCCGCGCCTACTTCTTTGGTCCGGAAATACCGCGGGGCAGCGCCTCGCAGAGGCGCGTTGGGACAGAGCCCCATCACGCGCCGCAGGCGCGTTCCGCGCGCGAAGCGCGTCGGTCGCCCCGCGCAAGCGGGGCGAAATCCCTCAGTCCGGCGCGGGCAGGGCCTTGACGTAAGCCGCCACGGCGGCGCGGTCCTCGGCGGGCAGTTTCGAGAAATTCTCGACCACCTCCACCATATGCCCGCCGACGCTGTCGAAGTCGGGGGTGAAGCCGGTTTCGAGGTAATAGGCCACGTCCTGCGCCGACCAGTCGAGTTTGTCCGGGGTCAGCGCCGGGATAGTGCCTTGCCCGGAGGGGTTGGGTGCGCCCGAAAGCCACTTCGATGTCTCCAGCCCGCCCAAAGGGTTGCGCGGGGTGTGGCATTCGCCGCAATGAGCCAGCGCCTCGACGAGATAGCGCCCGCGCTCGCCGCCCGCCGCCTCGGAGGCTCCCATGACATAGTCATCCGAGAAGAACAGCAGTTTCCAGCCGCCGAGGCTTCGGCGGATGTTGAAGGGGAAGCCCACGTCATGGGCTTTGGACGGCGTCGCGTCGGCCGGCAGGGTCCGCAGGTAGGCCCAGAGGTCCGCGAGGTCCTGCACCTCCATCTTGGTATAGGCGCTGTAGGGGAAGGCGGGGTAATAGTGCTGGCCCTCGGGCGAAGTGCCTTTCAGAACCGCGTTGGCGAACTCCGGGAAAGCCCAGCCGCCGATGCCCGCCGCCGGGTCGGGCGAAATGTTCGGGGCGTAGAAGGTGCCGAACGCCGTGGCGAAAGCCTGCCCGCCGCTCAGCACCGTCTTGTCCTTCGACTCCGGCGCATGGTGACAGGAGGCGCAGCCGGCGGCGGTGAACACCGCCTCGCCGCGCGCCGCGTCGCCAGTGACGCCTTCGAGCCGTGCCGCCTCCACCGTCTGCGGCGCGGTCAGCACCCAGCCGATCGCCCCGCCGGCCACGGCCAGCAGGACCAACCCTGTCAGAATGCGCTTCATGCGTGGTTACTCCGGAGCCCTGTAGGTATCATGGCAAGCCTTGCAGGCGCCACCGAGCTTGCCGAGCGCCGGGCCGACGGCCTCCTGTCCACCCGCGACGGTGCTCTGGGCTTCTGCCGCGGCCTCGCCGAGCGCCGCCCATTTCGCCTCGAAATCCCCGAAGTTCTCCCAGATCGCCGGTTCCGCCCGGGTGCCGTCGACGCTCATGGTGTCGGTGTCCATCGGGAACAGCGTCGCCTGGTGCACCATGGTGACGCCGACAATCGAATCCGCCGCGGCCTTCGCGCCTTCGGCATCGTAGGGGATCGACCCCTTCGCCATGCCGCCGAGCACGCCAAGGTTCAAGGCCAGGATGTTGAACTGCCCCTGCCGGGCCTTCAGAACCTGCGCGGTGTCCTGCGCGGTCGCGCCACCGGCACAGAGAAGGGCGAAGGCCGCGAGGGCCGCCGTCGTCTTGAACATTGTGATCTCCCTGACTGTTTCTGCTTCGTCTACGTTGAACGGACGGGCCGTGCCGCCACTATGACCAGAGTGCCGCAAGGGCACCATGGGGGTATACCCTGACTTGTGCACAGTGTCGTGAGCACGGATAAACAAGGGAAAGTCTGGCGGATTTGGCCATGCTTTCGCAAAGGTTTTTTGAAGGAGCAGGGTGATGCGCGCGGTTTTTCTCTGTCTTTGGCTCGGGCTGCCGGGCGCTGTTGCGGCGCAGGGCGAGATCGACCTGCCCATGTCCCCGGCGCTGGAGCAGGCGCGGGACAATTGGCTCGCCGGGCGCTATGACGGGATCTGGCCGGTGATCGAGGCGGAGGCGGCGGCGGGCAGCCCGGTGGCGCAGAACCTCCTGGGGGTCGGCCTCACCGAACAGGACGGCGGGCAGGGCATCGCCTACGATCCCGAACGCGGGTTTGCGATGCTGCAGGCGGCCTCGGATGCCGGGTTCCTCCGGGCCACCTACAACCTCGCCATGGTCTATGGCGAGGCGCACCCGGGGTTCGGGCCGGATTACGGGAAGAAGAAGGCGCTGGCGGAGGCGGCGGTGAGGGCTGGCTATGACGCCGGGCAGACGCTGCTTGGCGATCTGTACCACGGCGGGCAGGGGGTTGACCAATCCTACGAGACCGCGCTGCATCACTACCGGCTGGCCGCCGATGCCGGGGTGCCGGGCGGGCTCAGAGCCGTGGGCTACGCCTACTACCGCGGCGAGGGGGTGCACGAGGACGTCGGCCTCGCCCGCCTGTATCTCGACCGCGCCGTGGCGGCCGGGGACAAGGGCGCGATCCGCGACCTCGCCTGGCTCTACGAGGGCAACGATGGCGTCCAGCGCGATCTCGTCAAGGCCTACCTGCTGTACCGCGAAGGCGTGCGGCGGGGCGATGCGCGGTCGGCCTACGACCTCGGCGGCTTCGTCGCCTGGGCCGGATACGAGGGGTACTGGCATGACAGGGTGCAGGGATATGGCTACTGCCTGCTCGCCATCGACTGGGGGCATACGGTGGATGACGGCGAGATTGCCGCGAACTGCGAGGAGATGGCGGAGGGCTTCACCGACGCAGAGCGTGCGACGGCGAGGGCGTTTGCGGACGGGCTGAAGGCGGGCGATTGACCCTCCCCGGCGGGATGCGGGGCAAAGCCCCGCCCTACGAGACCCTCCCGGGAAACCGGGCGGGCGGGATCACTCCGTAAAGCGCACCTTGCCGATGTACGGCAGGTTGCGGTTCCGCTGGGCATAGTCGATGCCGTAGCCGACGACGAACTCGTCCGGAATCTCGAACCCGGTCCAGTCCGCCTTCACTGCGACCTCCCGCCGCGACGGCTTGTCCAGCAGGGCAATCGAGCGCAGCCGCTTCGGCTTTCGCGCCTTCAAGAGCCCCAGCACGTGCTTCATCGTAAAGCCGGTGTCGATGATGTCCTCCACCACCAGCACGTCACGCCCCTCGATCCCGCCGCGCAGGTCCTTGAGGATGCGCACCTCGCGGCTGCTCTCTGTCGCGTCGCCGTAAGACGAGGCTTCGAGGAAATCCACCTCCACGTCGAGATCCAGCTCCCGCACGAGATCCGCGATGAAGACGAAGGAGCCGCGCAGCAGGCCCACCACCACCAGCTTGTCCGTCTCGGCAAACTCGGTCTCGATCTCGCGGCACAATGCCTCGATCCGGGCCGCGATCTGTTTGGCCGAGATCATCCTGTCCACGACATAAGGTCGCCCTGTCATGACCATCCCCTTGAAATTTCGTCCGTAACATACGACATCACACCCCATTGTCACGAACCAAAGGGGCGACATGCCGACCCACTCCGAGACCCGCCACCTGCCGTACACCGCCCAGCAGATGTACGACCTCGTCGCCGACGTGGCCAATTACCCGAAGTTCCTGCCCTGGACGTCCGCCGCACGCATCCGCTCGCGCGAGGACGAGGGCGATCACGAGGTGATGCTGGCGGACCTCGTCATCAGCTTCAAGGTGTTCCGCGAACGGTTCGGCTCCAAGGTCACGCTCTGGCCGCAGGACAAGCGCATCGACACCGAGTACCTCGACGGCCCGTTCAAGCACATGGTCTCGAAATGGGGTTTTGCGGACGCGGAAGGCGGCGGCGTGGACGTGTCCTTCTTCGTCGACTTCGAGTTCAAGAACCGCCTGTTGCAGGGCGCGGCGGGGATGTTCTTCTACGAGGCCATGCAGCGTATCGTAAAGGCCTTCGAGCGCCGCGCGGCGGAGCTGTATGGCTGAGCGCGGGCCTCTCCGAAGGCTGCGTTAACCAGCTGTCAAGGTTCCCGCCACCCTGCCAGATTTAGGACAAATTTGAGCGGCATCCTTTGGGTCAGATCCCGTTACCCGGAGCCAATCCATGTCCATCGAAACCTTCGGCGCCACCGCGCCGGTCGCCCCCACGCCCGCCACCCGGTCCGCCGTCACCTCCACCCCGGCAATGCCGAAACCCGCGCAGGACCCGGCGCGGGTCAACCCGGAGACCTTCGAAGCCCCGGACGTCATCTTCGACTTCGGGCGCGGCTCGGAGGAAGAGGTCGTGCAGGTCGGCTATCCCGATCCCTACGCGCCGGGCACCGGTTTTGTCACCGGCGAGACACGCGAGGCACCGAAGCAGGGGCTGGAGAAAGCCATGGCGACCGCCGAGGAAGATCCCGTCGCCGTGATCCGCCGCCTCGCCATGCTGGCGAAGGCGCATGAGATGTTCTCCATCGCCACCGCGGAAGGGCGGGCGACCGCGGGCGCCATGCTGGACAAGGTCCTCTGACCGTTCAGGCCCCGCGCCGCCTCTGCGCCACCGTGACCAGACCCAGCGCTCCGGCCAGCAGCAGGCCGGTCGCGGGCAGGGGCACGGTGCTCGCCGGTACGCTGGACAGCGTGTAGGTGGCGGTCCACGTCACGTCGTCGTAGAAAGCGTCGGTGTAGTCCGGGGAAAATTGCTGGAAAAGCAGGCTGCCGTCGCCGTTCTGGATGCCGATCGCCGAGTCCAGGGCAAAGTTGTACGCGAGGTCGAACCGCCCTCCGAGCGGCAGGGGCAGCGGCCCGCCGTTGTCGACGAACCGGATCTCGCCACCGGGGTTCACATCCGCGATGGTGAACTGCAGTCCGGTCGGCCGGTCGGCAAAGTACAGCGCGGTCAGCAGCGTGTTGTCGATCCAGCAGCCGAATTCGCAATATTCGCCCGACCCAAAGATCGCGTCGTCAAGCTGGATCCAGCCGAGCCCACCGGAGGTTGCACTGGTGGCGGTGAACTGGATGGTCGCAGCCTCCGCCGCGAGCGGCAGGGACAGACAGGCGACCAGCGCTGTCCGTTTCAGGGTATTCATCACCATCGTTCTCCCGGATATGGCGTGTCACGGCTTTCGACACCGGGAGATTATCCTCTTCCCGAAGTTCGGCAATGCCAAAACAAAAGCCCCCCGCAGCGAGGCTGCGAGGGGCTTGTCTGTCCCGATTGGCCCGATCAGCTGGCGTGGTCGTAGGCGCGCTCGCCGTGGGTGGTGATGTCGAGGCCGTTGTGCTCGGTTTCGGCATCGACGCGCAGCGGGGTGATGGCCTTCACCACGAAGATCAGTGCAACGGTCACCATCGCGGTGAAGACCCCGACGATCACGAGAGAGCCAAGCTGTGCCGCCCACGATCCCGCGCCGAAGACGGCGATCATGATCGTGCCGAAGATGCCTCCGACACCGTGCACTGCGAAGACGTCGAGCGTGTCGTCGATCTTCAGCTTGTGGCGCACGAAGTTCACCGCCTCCTGGCACATCACGCCGGCAATCGCGCCGATGACCAGCGCCTCCACCGGGCCGACGAAACCAGACGCCGGGGTGATGGAAGCGAGGCCCGCGATGGTCCCCGTCACGATGCCCACGAGGCTGGCGCGGCCGAACTTGATCTTCTCCCAGAGTGCCCAGGTCAGCGAGGCGGTGGCGGCGGAGATATGCGTGACGGTCAGCGCCATGGCCGCACCGCCGTCTGCCGCCAGCTGCGAGCCGCCATTGAAGCCGAACCAGCCGACCCAGAGCATCGCCGCGCCGACGAAGACATAGCCGGGGTTGTGCGGCGGATGCTTGGCATCCTTGCGCGGCCCGAGGAAGATGGCGATGAGCAAAGCAGCCAGACCGGCGGTTTCGTGCACCACTATGCCGCCCGCGAAGTCCTTCACCCCGGTCTCGCCGAAGATGCCGCCATCCGCGAGGAAGCCGCCGCCCCAGATCCAATGCGTCACCGGCGCATAGCAAAGCAGCATCCACAGCGCCGAGAACAGCAGCACGAAGCCGAAGCCGATGCGCTCGACATAAGCGCCGACGATCAGCGCCGGGGTGATGATCGCGAAGGTCATCTGGAAGGCGAAGAACAGCACTTCCGGCAGGGTGCCCGAGACCGTCTCCGCGTCGATGCCGCTCAGGAAGGCCTTGCCGAGCCCGCCCCAGACCGCGTTGCCCTCGCCGAAGGCGATGGAATAGCCGAGCGCCAGCCAGAGCACGCTCATCAGGCAGGCGATGGCGTAGCAGTGCATGAAGACGCTGAGCACGTTCCGCGCCCGCACGAGGCCGCCGTAAAACAGCGCCAGCCCCGGCAGGGTCATGAACAGCACCAGGGCCGTCGCGACGATGATCCAGGCGGTATCCGCTCCGTTCATTTCTTGTCCTTCCCTTGTCCCTTTTTCGGATTGCGCGCGGTTGTGACGGAAACCGGGGCTGAGCGGTGCAACATTCTTGCGCGGGTCCGGGATTAAATCGGGAGCGGTTTGCGAACTGATGGAATATTAGGCGAACAATGCGGGTATTGATGGATTTTTGGGCGATATGGAAACGATTTCACCGCGCAAACGCCTGGTGCGGCGCGTGGTGTGCGAATCTTTTTCGCTCAATTCCAGGGCGGATCGGGGTGGGGCTTGCCGCGCTATTGCTTGGGAATTGAGCAGGGCGCGGACGGCGCCGCGTGCGGTCAGCCCAGCCCGGAGATCAGCAGGCGCAGGGCTTCCTGCGTCGCGGCCTGCCGCACCTCGGCGCGTCCCAAAGCCCCGTGCTCGATCGTCTGCGTGGTCACGCCCTCTGTGGTGGCGCAGGCGTAGCAGACCCGCCCCTCGGGCTTGAACTCCGACCCGCCGGGTCCTGCAATGCCGCTGATCGCCACGGCAACATCGGCCTTGGCCCGGGACAGCGCTCCGAGCGCCATCTCCCGCGCGACCTCTTCGGACACAGCGCCATGCGCCTCCAGCGTGGCCGCCGCGACGCCGAGCATTTCCTGCTTGGCGATGTTGGAATAGGTGACGAACCCGCGCTCGAAGATGGCGGAGCTGCCCGCGATGTCGGTGATCGCCGCCGCGACCTTGCCGCCGGTGCAGCTTTCGGCGGTGGTGACGGTCTTGCCCGCCGCCAGAGCCTTCTGAAGCAGGGTTTTCGCCAGCGCCTCCGTCACATCAGCACCCCGTGTGCGATCCCGGCGAGCATGGTGCTGACCACGGCGGCGAAAAGCCCCGCGATGATGTCGTCGAGCATGACGCCAAGCGGCGTGCCGAGCCGGTCCGCGCGGCCCACCAGCCAGGGTTTCCAGATGTCGAAGAGGCGGAAGAGCAGGAAGCCGGAGACCCAGCCCGGCCAGAGCCGATGCACCTCGACCCCCATCATCTGCGCCCCGTAGGCCACCGGGAAAAGCGCGATCCACATGCCGACGACCTCGTCGATGACGATCCAGCCAGGATCGTGGTCGTCGCCTGCCGCCGTGGCGACCTTGGTGGCCTGAAGTCCGGCAAAAAACGTCAGCAGGGTCAGCACCAGCAGCAGCCAGAAGCCGCCGGTCAGCAGGATCAGATAGGCAAAGGGCAGGGCGGCCAGCGTGCCCCAGGTGCCTGAGGCGGGGCGCAGGTAGCCGGAGCCGAAGAAGGACGCGATCAGGCGGGCGGTCTTCACGTTCATGGCTTCACCAGGGTGGCGGTTGCGATGGCGGCGATGCCCTCCTCGCGGCCGGTGAAGCCGAGCCGTTCAGAGGTGGTCGCCTTGACGGAGACGCGGCTACGCTCGATGCCCAGCACGGCCGCCAGCGCGTCCATCATCGCACCGGCATGCGGTCCGACCTTGGGCCGCTCGCAGATCAGCGTGACGTCGACGTTGGAAATCGCGAAGCCCTTGTCGCGGGCGAGGTCCACCGCGTGACGCAAGAAGATGTGGCTGTCCGCGCCTTTCCACTGCGGGTCGCTGGGCGGAAAATGGCGGCCGATGTCGCCCTCCGCCAGCGCACCATAGATGGCGTCGGTCAGGGCGTGCATGCCGACGTCGGCGTCGGAATGTCCTTTCAGCCTGCGCTCATGGGGCACGCGGACGCCGCAGAGGACAACGTGGTCGCCCTCCTCGAACGCATGTACGTCGAAGCCGTTGCCGAGGCGGATGTCCATGGTCTCTCCCTTGAGGATCGTGGCGGCGCGGGCGAAATCGCCCGGCGTGGTGATCTTGAGGTTCCTCTCATCGCCCGGAACGATGGCCACGTCCAGCCCTGCGGCGCGGGCAATCGCGACATCGTCAGCGGCCTGCGCCGCCTCCGGGACGGTGCGGTGGGCGTGCAGGATCTGCGCAAAGTCGAAGCCCTGCGGGGTCTGGGCGCGGTAAAGCCCGCTGCGATCCTGCGTCCCCGCGACGCGGCCTTCCGCGCCGATCCACAGCGCATCCGTCACCGGCAGAGCCGGGGCCGCGCCGGGGCCGGTCCGCAGGGCGTCAAGGACGGCGGCGATCACCGTGCGGGGCGTGCAGCAGCGGGCGACGTCCTGGATCAGCACGTGATCCGGCGCGAGGTCTTCGAGCGCCTCCAGACCCCGGTGAACCGACCCGGCGCGGGTGTCCGCGCCCTCCACAAGGGTCACGGGCAGGCCCGCCACCGCCGCCTCCGCCAGAGCCCGGTCGTCAGGGTGAATCACCATCACCAGAGGCCCGACATGGGCAAAGGCCAGCGCCGTCCAGCGCGCCACCGGCAGGCCCGCAACGTCCTGCCATTGCTTGGGAAACCCGCCGCCCGCCCGCAAACCGCGCCCCGCTGCCACGAGAATGACCGCTGTTGTCATGCCGCCCTCACATTTGTCGGGCCCTGTCTAAGCCGCGGGGGGCGCCGCCGCAATCGACCACACCTGTTTGCCCATTTTTTAATCAACCGCTATTTAACAGGGCGCAAAGCGGCTGCCGACTCATTGAACGGGGTTGGGGCAAGGGATACTCCATGAACAAAAGCACAAGGAACAGGCGCTTGAGCTTCTGCCTCAATAACAAGACCATAACGCCGCCGGTCCTGCTGGCTCCGCTGGCCGGAATCACGGACCTGCCGTTCCGCACCCTGGTGTCCAGCTTTGGTGCGGGTCTGGTGGTGTCGGAGATGATCGCCAGCGGCGAATTCCTGACCGAGCGTCCGGGCACGCGCGAGAAGGCGGAGCTGGGTGCGCAGATCGAGAATACCAGCGTGCAGATCGCCGGCCGCGCCGCAGAGCCGATGGCGGAGGCGGCGAAGATGGTCGCGGACATGGGCGCGAAGGTGATCGACATCAACATGGGTTGCCCGGCAAAGAAGGTGACGGGCGGCTGGTCCGGCTCGGCGCTGATGAAGGTGCCGGACCATGCGCTCTCGCTGATCGAGGCGGTGGTGAAGGCCGTGGACGTGCCGGTGACGCTGAAGACGCGCCTGGGCTGGGACGACGACTGCCTGAACGCCGCCGATCTGGCGAAGCGGGCCGAGGGGGCAGGGGTCCGGATGGTGGTGATCCACGGCCGCACCCGCTGTCAGTTCTACAAGGGTCGCGCCAATTGGGCGGCCATCGCGGAGGTCAAGCAGGCAGTAGGCGTGCCGGTGGTGGCCAATGGCGACATCGTGGATTCCGGCACCGCGCGGACCGCGCTGGAGCAGTCGGGTGCCGATGGCGTGATGGTCGGGCGCGGGGCGCAGGGCGCCCCCTGGGTGCTGTCCGAGATCGCGGCGGAGCTCTACGGCTCACCGAAGCCGGTGGTGCCGGAGGGCGCGGCTCTGGCGGACATGGTCAGCGGCCACTACGAGGCCATGCTGGACTTCTACGGGCCGGAACTGGGCAACCGCGTCGCCCGCAAGCATCTCGGCTGGTACATGGACCGGGTCGGCACCGGGGCGGGATTGCGCAAGGCGATCCTGTCGGAGAAATCCCCGAAGACCGTGCTGTCCCTGATCCCCGAGGCAGTGAACCGCCCGTTTGTTCCTGCGGGAGCAGTTGCGTGATGAACGACGAGACCGAAGCGATGATCTGGTCCTCCCTGCCGGTTCCGGCGATCCTGATCGACCCAGACGAAAACATCGGCGACATGAACCCCGCCGCCGAGGGCTTCTTCAACAACTCCGCCAAGTGGCTTACCGGGCAGCCGATCTGGGACCGGCTGGCGGTGGATGCGCCGCTCGAGGCGAGCCTCGCCCGCGCCCGCGAACATGGCACACCGCTGTTCGTCAACGATGTGGACGTCGGCACCGGCAGCCGACCGCCACTGGTGTGCAACCTGCAGATCGCGCCGCTTCAGGGGCGGGACGGCTGGATGATCATGCTGATCTCGCCGCGCGAGCTTGCGGGCCGCATGACGCAATCGCATTCGGTGAAGTCGGCGGCGAAATCCGCCATCGGCATGGCGGAAATGCTCGCCCATGAGATCAAGAACCCGCTGGCGGGCATCGCCGGCGCGGCGCAGCTGGTGTCGATGAACCTGCCGAAGGAAGACCTCGAACTGACCGACCTGATCGTCGCGGAGACCCGCCGCATCGTGAAGCTGCTGGAGCAGGTGGAGCAGTTCGGCAACCTTTCCGCCCCGGACCGGGTGCCGGTGAACATCCATGACGTGCTCGACCGGGCGCGGCGCTCCGCGGCGCTCGGCTTTGGCGCACACATGAAGATCATGGAGGATTACGACCCCTCGCTGCCGATGGCGGTGGGCGATCCGGACCAGCTCCTGCAGGTGGTGCTGAACCTCGTGAAGAACGCCAGCGAGGCGGCGGACCCGAAGACGGGCGGGGTGATCCGCCTGCACACCTTCTATGACCACAGCTTCCGCACCCGGCGTGCCGATGGCTCCGGCCAGTCGCTGCCGCTGCAGATCGAGATCATCGACGACGGCCCCGGCCTGCCGGACGACATCCGGGGCGACATCTTCGATCCGTTTGTCTCCGGCAAGGAGAACGGCACGGGCCTCGGCCTCGCGCTGGTGAGCAAGATCATCAATGACCATGACGGCTGGATTTCCGTGGACAGCGTCCCGGGCCGCACCGTCTTCCGACTATCACTGCCCCGCTACCGTGGCGAGACCAAGGAGAAAGCATAATGGATGGCACTGTCCTGGTTGCTGACGACGACCGCACGATCCGCACCGTCCTGACCCAGGCGCTGACCCGCGCCGGGTGCAAGGTTCATGCCACCTCCAGCCTGACCACGCTGATGCGCTGGGTCGGCGAGGGGAAAGGCGACGTGGTGATCTCCGACGTCATGATGCCCGACGGCAATGGTCTCGAGATGCTGCCGAAGATCAGCGCCGACCGGCCCGACCTGCCGGTGATCGTGATCTCGGCGCAGAACACCATCATGACCGCGATCCAGGCCGCCGAAGCGGAGGCTTACGACTACCTGCCAAAGCCCTTCGACCTGCCGGACCTGATGAAGCGCACGGCGAAGGCGCTGGAAAGCCGGGGACGCAAGCCGCGCCGGGACGAGCAGGTGGTGGGCGCCGACGAGCCGGACGAGCTGCCGCTGGTCGGGCGGACCCCGGCGATGCAGGCGCTCTACCGGCTGGTGGCGCGGGTGATGAACACCGACCTGCCGGTTCTGGTCGCCGGTGAGAGCGGCACCGGCAAGAGCCTGATCGCCAAGGCGATTCATGACTTCTCCGACCGCCGCACCCTGCCGTTTGTCACCGTTACGGGCGCGGATCTGGCCGATCTGGAAGGCCCGGCCAAGGTGCTGGCGCGGGTCAAGGGCGGCACGCTCCTGATCGACGAGATCGCCGACATCGGCGACGAGGTGCAGGCGCGGATCGTGCGCATGATGGACGTGCCGGGAGAACATGCGCCGCGCTTCATGGCGACGACGCAATACGAACCCAACTCGCTGATGGACGGCGGCAAGGTCCGGCAGGACCTGTTCTATCGTCTCGACGGGGCCACGATCACCGTGCCCAGCCTGCGCGAGCGGGTCGAGGACATCGCGCTGCTGACCGACCACTTCTTTGCCCGGGCCGAACGCGAGGGTGCGCCGAAGCGCTGGCTGTCGAAGGACGCGGCCGAACTGTTCCGCGTCTACAGCTGGCCCGGCAACGTACGGCAGCTGGAGAACGCGGTGCGGCGCCTCAGCCTGACCAGCATGACCGAGGAAATCTCCCGCGCGGAGGTGGAGGCGGTGCTCGGCAATCAGCCGGAGACCGGCCCGGTGATGCACAGCGGCGATACCGAGAAGCTGGGCGCGTCGGTGATGCGGCATCTGCGGCGGTATTTCGACCTGCACGGGGCCATGCTGCCGCCGCCGGGGCTGCACGGGCGGATCATCAAGGAGGTCGAAGGCCCGCTGATCGAGATCGCCCTTGAGGCGACCGGCGGGAATCAGGCGAAATGCGCCGACCTGCTCGGGATCAACCGCAATACGCTCAGGAAAAAAATCACGGACCTTGATATTCGCGTGACACGGCGCCGGAAATTGATGTAAAAGGGCCACATAACTGTGGCACCTGCGCACCGAAGCGGAGGGAGACCACAAAATATGGCGGTCGCTGTCAAAAGGCAGCACATCTTTCCGGGGGCAGGCTGTGTCCACACGAGCACGCCCCGATGACACAGGCAGCGTTTGGGCCAGGCTCAATCGCCTGCGTCGTGCGCGTCGGGTGCAGAACTGGATGACACTCGCGCTGGTTGCGCTGGGGCCGATTCTGGCGCTGGCGACCTTCGCGATCCTCGGGCCTCTGGGCGGCGGGCCATCGCAGATGAGCCTGCGGCTGATCCTGCTGGCCGACCTGGTCTATGTCCTGCTGGTGGCGACGCTGGTTCTGGGCCGGGTGGCGCGGATGATCGCGGACCGGCGGGCGCAATCGGCGGGCTCGCGGCTGCACCTGCGACTGACCGGGGCCTTTGCGCTCATGGCGCTCCTGCCGGCGATCACCGTGGCGGTCTTTGCGGTCATCACCATCAACATCGGTCTGGAGACGTGGTTCTCCAGCCGCGTCCAGAACGTGGTCTCCGCCTCCCGCGCCGCCGCCGAAGCCTATGAAAACGAACAGAGCGCCGCGTTGAAGCAGGACGCCTGGGCGCTTGGCGGCTTCGTCGACCAGAACCGGCGGCTCTTGCTGCTCAACCCCACCGCGACACTGCGCGAACTCCTGTCCGAAGGGCAGGGCCAGATCCAGCGCGGCCTGCGCGAGGCCTTCGTGATCGACAGCGCCGGGGAGATCGTGGCGCGGGGTGAACGCTCCTATCTCTTTGATTACGAACGCCCGTCCGCCGCCGACTTCACCCGCGCCGATGCCGAGCGCGTGGCGCTGATCGCGGACTGGCAGAACAACGAATATCGCGCTCTGGTGCCGCTGGCGGCTTTCGTGGACCGCTATCTCTACGTCAGCCGGGCCGTGGACGGGCGTATCCTGAGCCTGCTGGACGAGGCGCAGCAGACCGCGCAGTTCTACCAGCAGCAGGAGAGCGAACGCGGCCGCCGCCTGTTCGATTTCGCGCTCCTGTACCTCGGTTTCGCGCTGCTGCTGATCCTCGCCGCCACCTGGGCCGGTCTGTGGTTCGCCGAACGGCTGTCGAAGCCGGTGGGGCGGCTGGCGGGCGCGGCGCAGCGGGTCGGCTCGGGCGACCTCAACGTTCAGGTGATCGAGGACGAGGGCGACGACGAGATTTCCATGCTCGGGCGCTACTTCAACCAGATGACCCGGCAACTCAAGGCACAGCGCGAGACGTTGCTGGAGAACACCCGCCAGATCGAACGCCGCCAGCGGCTGTTCGACTCCGTGCTGACCTCCGTGACCTCCGGCGTGGTCGGGCTGGACGAGACCGGCAGTGTCACCTTCGTCAACCGCTCGGCGCAGCGTCTGCTCGGCTGGAGCGAGACCCACCGCGCCGATCCGATTTCCGTGGCGGTGCCGGAGTTTGGAGCGCTGTTCGACCGGATGCGCGAGGAGGGGCGGGAGGTCCTGCAGGAGGAGGTGAAGGTCAGCCGCGAGGGGCAACTGGAACACCTGCTGGTGCGCCTGTCCACCCGGCGGCGCGGCGATGGCTCGCTGGAGGGCTTCGTGGTCGCCTTCGACGACGTGACGGATCTCGTCAGTGCGCAACGCATGGCCGCCTGGGGCGACGTGGCCCGGCGCATCGCGCATGAGATCAAGAACCCGCTGACCCCGATCAAGCTGTCGGCGGAACGCATCCAGCGCAGCTTTACCAAGCGGCTGGGCGAGGCGGACGCGGAGAAGGTGTCGAGCCTGACCGAACGCATCGTCCGCCAGACCGACGACCTGCGCCGCATCGTCGACGAGTTTTCCAAGTTCGCCCGGATGCCGGAGCCGGAGCGCAAGCCCGAGGATGTCGGCGATCTGCTGCGCGGCATCGTGCTGCTGCAGGAAAGCGGCCAGCCGGGGGTCAGTTTCGACGTGCAGATCCCGGGCGAACCGATGCCTGCCGAGCTGGATGCCACGATGATCGGGCAGGCACTGACCAATCTCATCAAGAACGCCGGAGAAGCGATTGAAACGCTTCAGGAAAAGGGCGCACCGGAGGGGCATGAGCCGACCATCCGCGTGACCCTGGACCAGATCGACGGCCCGCGCGCCGAAATCCGCATCATGGACAACGGCATCGGCCTGCCGGAAGACCGCGCCCGGCTGTTCGAGCCTTATGTGACGACGCGCGACAAGGGCACCGGCCTCGGTCTGCCCATCGTCAAGAAGATCATCGAGGAGCACGGCGGCACGCTGACCCTCGAGGACGCACCCGCCTTTGCCGCAGGGGCGCACGCCGGAGCCATGGCGGTCATCCGGCTGGCGCTGAGCCCGGAGGCGGGAGAGGCCGCAAGGGCCCGGAAGGAAAGAGAAGAGCAGGCAAGAAAATTGCAGGAGGTTTGAAGGACAAGATGGCTGAGGGCACGACATGAGCGACATTCTGATCGTTGACGACGAGCGCGACATTCGCGAGTTGATCGGGGATATCCTCGAGGACGAGGGCTTCACCACGCGCCTCGCGGGCAACAGCACGGAGGCGATGAACGAGATCAACGCCGAACCCCCGGCGCTGCTGATCCTCGATATCTGGCTGAAAGACAGCAAGATGGACGGGATCGACATCCTCAAGACCGTCAAGCGCGACAACCCCGATATTCCCGTGGTCATCATCTCCGGCCATGGCAACATCGAGATCGCCGTGGCGGCGATCAAGCAGGGGGCTTACGACTTCATCGAGAAGCCGTTCAACATCGACCAGCTTCTTGTGGTGATCCGCCGCGCCATGGAAACCTCGCTCCTGCGCCGCGAGAACACGCAACTCAAGCGTGGCGAGACCAAGGTGTCCGAGATGATCGGCGACAGCGCCGCCTTCCGGGCGCTGGTCTCGCAACTGGACAAGGTGACGAAGTCCAACGGCCGGGTGATGCTGACCGGTCCGGCGGGCAGCGGCAAGGAGGTGGCGGCACGCTACATCCATTCCCGCTCGAACCGGGCGAATGCGCCGTTCGTCACGGTCAACTGCGCCGGGGTCGAGCCGGAGATGATGGAGGCCATGCTCTTCGGCCGCGAGACACCGCAGCGCGGGGTGGAACCGGGCCTGCTGGAGCAGGCGCACGGCGGGGTGATCTACTTCGACGAGGTTGCGGACATGCCCGTCGGCACCCAGTCGAAGATCCTGCGGGTGCTGGTCGACCAGCAGTTCACCCGCGTCGGCGGCAACGACAAGGTGCGCGTCGACCTGCGCGTGATCTCCTCCACCGGACGTGACCTGCTCGAGGAGATCGCCGGCGGGCGCTTCCGCGAGGAGCTGTATCACCGGCTGAACGTGGTGCCGATCGCGGTGCCCAGCCTCGCGGAGCGGCGCGAGGACATTCCGGTTCTGGCCGAGCATTTCATCGCCGAATGCCATGCTTCGCAGGGACTGCCGATCCGGGCGATTTCCGAGGATGCGGCGGCGCTCATGCAGACCATGGTCTGGCCCGGCAACGTGCGCCAGCTCAAGAACCTCGTCGAACGCGTGCTGATCCTCGGCGACGGCACAGGCCCGATCGCCGCGCGGGAATTGCCGCAGGAGACCGCCCCGGGCGAGGCGGAAGAGGACCGCGTGGTGCTCTCCGGCACGCTGGCGACGCTGCCGCTGCGCGAGGCGCGGGAGGCGTTCGAGCGCGAATACCTGCTGACGCAGATCAACCGCTTCGGCGGGAACATCTCGCGCACGGCGTCTTTCGTCGGCATGGAGCGCTCGGCGCTGCACCGCAAGCTGAAGTCGCTCGGTGTGGTGACCTCGCAGAAGGCGGGCACGCGGATCGCGATGATCGACGAGGACGCGGTCGAGCGGGTGTCCTGACCATGTTGAGGCGGTCGCTGCTCTGCGGGTTGGTCGCGCTGCCGCTGGCCGCCTGTTCGACCGGCGTCGTCTCCAGCGGTGGCGGCACGGACGCGCAGCGCATGGCGGATCTGACCGCCATGATCGCGGCGCTGGGGCCGGACGTGGACCCGGGCGAGGCGGCCCGGGTGGCCCGGATCGCCCTGACCGAACCGCCGCAGTGGGCGGTGCAATGGGGCATGACCGACCCGCCCATCGTGCACAACATGAAGGTCAATTCCGGGCTGCGCCCGCGGGGCCTTTGCAAGGAATGGGCGGACGATCTGGAGGCGCGGATGCGCAGCGAGGCGTTCCGGACGCTGGACTGGCACCGGGCGATTGCCAATCACGACAGCATCCTGATCGAGCATTCGACGCTGATCGTCTCGGCCAGGGGGGCAGGGATGAAGGACGGGATCGTGCTCGACCCCTGGCGGCTCGGCATGGGTCGGCTGTTCTATGTCCGCGTGCCCGAGGACCCGAAGTATCGCTGGGTCGAGCGGGCGGAGGTCTTTGCCTTCAAACGGGCGCGGGATGCACGGCGGGGGCGGTAGCCTTCGCACAACCGGCACCGCGCGGTCCCGCAAGGCCTCGTTAACCGATGCGCGGCAGTGTGAGCCCCGGTACCGATGAAGACAAACGGATCTCCCTGCGCGGCCCTTTGGCAAGGCCGGGGCAGGGCCAGCCCTTCGGGGCTGTTCGATCTAATCAGGCGAACAGGGCCGGGAGTGACACCCCGGCACAGGCTTTCCGTGACTGGCGGCCGCCGATCTTCGTGTTGAAGACAGCAGATGTGAGGGCAACGCCCCGTCCGGCAGATGGCCGCGGCGGGCGTTTGGCGTGTCTTTTTCGGTCCTTCTCCACCCCCCGGGGCTTCGCCCGTCCTTCGCTGAAAACCGTCCACCGGACGGTTTTCCGGGCGCTCCGGACCCCCAACCCTCCCCACGGGGGAGGGCGTCCCGGCGCAGGGCACGGAGCGCGGTCCCTCCCCCGTGGGGAGGGTCAGGGTGGGGCAGGGGCAGGGTGGGAGAAGGTCAGGGTGAAGCAGATCAAGACGTCCGCGACAGGCCCGCCAAACCCCTGCCATCCCCCGCAACACATTGACCCCCGCCGCCACCCATGCCATGCCAAGGGCCAGACAGCATAAGGATCGGCCATGAAGGTCATCATCTGTGGGGCCGGGCAGGTTGGCTGGCAGATCGCGCGGCATCTTTCCGGCGAGCGCAATGACGTCACCGTCGTCGACAGCAACCCCGACCTCGTGCGCCGGGCCACCGACTCGCTCGACGTGCAGGGGATCGCGGGGTTCGCCAGCTACCCCGACGTGCTCGACAAGGCCGGCGCCCGCGATGCGGACATGATCATCGCCGCGACCTATTCCGACGAGGTCAACATGGTGACCTGCCAGGTGGCGCATTCGGTCTTCTCCGTGCCGCGCAAGATCGCCCGGTTGCGCTCGCAGAGCTATCTCAACGCGATCTATTCCGACCTCTACCGCCGCGAGCACCTGCCCATCGACGTGGTCATCAGCCCCGAGCGGGAGGTGGCGGAGGCGGCGCTGCAGCGGCTCAGTGCACCTGCCTCCTTTGACACCGAGACCTTCCTCGACGGCAAGGCGCATCTCATGGGCCTGTCGATCGACGAGGACTGTCCGATCGTCAACACCCCGCTGCGGCAGCTGACCGACCTGTTCAGCACCCTGCGCTCCGTGGTGGTCGGCATCCGCCGCGATGGCACGCTGTTCGCGCCCGAGGCCCGGGACCAGCTTTTCGTCGGCGACAGCTGCTACATCATGGTGCATGTGGACGACGTGCGCCGGGCGCTGGAGATCTTCGGCAAGTCGCAGCGCAAGCAGGAGCGCATCGTCATTCTCGGCGGCGGCAACGTCGGCCTTGCGGTGGCGCAGCGGCTGGAGCGGGCGAAGGAGCGCGTCCGGGTCAAGGTCATCGAACGCGACCGCAAGTCGGCGGAGCGGGCGGCGGAGGCGCTGGAGCGGACCATCGTGCTGCACGGCGACGGTCTCGACGCGGCGCTGCTGAGCGAGGCGGGCGTGGAGCGGGCGGACGCCATCCTCTGCGTGACCGACGACGACAAGTCCAACATGCTCGCCGCGGTGCGGGCCAAGGCGGCGGGCTGTCCCATGGCGATCAGCCTCGTCAACGATCCGACGCTGGTGGAGCTGATGGACCCGATGGGCATCGACGCCTGGATCAACCCGCGTGCCACCACCGTGAGCTCCATCCTGCGCCACATCCGCCACGGCCGCGTCAGCCGGGTCTATTCCATCGGCGACGCCGAGGCCGAGGTGATCGAGGCGGAGGTGCTCTCGACCTCCTCCATGGCGGGCGCGCGCCTGCGAGAGATCGACTTCCCCGAGGGCGTCCTCGTCGGCGCGATCCGGCAGGGTGACAAGATCGTCAAACCCACAGGCGGGTTGCAGATCCAGGCCGGGGACCACGTGGTGCTCTTTGCGCTGGCCAAGGACGTGCCGGAGGTGGAGCGCCTGCTGCAGGTCTCCATCGACTTCTTCTGAGCCATGGCTGCCGTTCTCCTGCGTCTGCCCCTGTTCCTCCTGCTGCTGGGGATGGTCTCCGTCTCCATGCTGCTGCCCGCGGGCTATGCGCTGGCCATCGAGGAGTTCCATGACGCACGCGCCTTCTTCTACAGTGGCATCGTCGGGGTGGTGCTGACCGCGCTGGTGGCGCTGGCGCTGGCCAACCGGACGCCGGGCACCAGCGGGCTGCGGCAGCTGCTGGCCTATCTCGCCGCCTTCATCGTGCTGCCGGTCTTCCTCGCCGTGCCGTTCTTCGAGGCGGTCCGGACGACCTCCTTCCTGTCAGCCTATGTCGAGATGGTCTCGTCCCTGACCACCACCGGCGTCACGCTCTTCGATCCGGCGCGGCTGTCGGGGCCGGAGCACCTGTGGCGCGGGCAGGTTGGCTGGATGGGCGGGCTGATCGTCTGGGTCGCCGCTTCGGCGATCCTCGCGCCCATGACCCTCGGCGGCTTCGAGGTCACGGCGAGCAGCGAGCCGGGCCAGAGCATCGCGCAGGGCGCGGCGCGGGGCGTGCGCACGGGTCCGATGCAGCGTCTGGAGCGCAGCGCCCGCGTGCTGATCCCGGTCTACACCGGCCTGACCCTGGCGCTGGCGGTGATGCTGCTGGTGGCGGGCGAGACGCCGCTGATCGCGCTGATGCACGCCATGGCCGTCATGGCGACCTCGGGCATTTCCCCCGCGGGCGGCATGGCGGGTGCGCAGAGCGGGCTGGCCGGAGAGATGGTGCTCTTCTGCTTCATGTTCTTCGCCCTCTCGCGCCTGACCTTCTCGACCGACACCACCAGCCAGGCCAGCCGCCCCGGCCTCGGCTATGACCCGGAATTCCGCCTCGGGCTCGTGATCATCGCCATCGTTCCTGTGCTGTTCTTCCTGCGCCACTGGCTGGCCTCCTTCGACGTCGGCGAGGAACTCGACTACATCGCCGGCATCCGGGCGCTCTGGGGCGGGCTGTTCACCGCGCTGTCCTTCCTGTCGACCACAGGCTTCCTGTCGAACGACTGGGACACCGCGCAGAACTGGTCCGGCCTCGCCACGCCCGGCACGGTGCTCATGGGCCTCGCCATGGTCGGCGGCGGCGTCGCCACCACCGCGGGCGGGGTCAAGCTGATGCGGGTCTACGCGCTCTACCTCAACGGCTCGCGCGAGATCGAACGGCTGATCCACCCGCATTCCGTCGGCCGTGTCGGCCTCGTCAGCCGCCGCATCCGGCGCGAGGGGGCGTTCATCGCCTGGGTCTTCTTCATGATGTTCGCCGTGACGCTGGCGCTCTTCGCCATGGTCTACGGCATCCTCGGCATCGGGTTCGAGCAGGCGATGATCCTCACCGTCGCGGCGCTGTCCAACACCGGGCCGCTGATCGCCTTTGCCGGGGCGGAGCCGATCAGCCTCGCCAACGCCTCTGCCGGGGTGCAGTTGCTGACCTCCGCCGGGATGATCCTCGGACGTCTGGAACTGCTCGCCATCGTGGTCCTGCTCTCGCCGGACCTGTGGCGCAATTGACGGCGCTTGCCGCGACTGCACGGTGATTTCCGAAGGCCGCTGATTTTTGCGCTGGAAACTCCGGCGCATGCAAGACATACTCAGTCGAGATAGGGGCGCCCCCCGCGGGAGGCGATACAAGAACAAAGGCAATTTCAATGGCTTCGGACAGACAGAACCTGCAGGACGCATTTCTCAACCATGTGCGCAAGACAAAGGTTCCGGTAACAGTCTTCCTGATTAACGGTGTCAAGCTGCAGGGTGTGATCACCTGGTTCGACAATTTCTGCGTGCTTCTGCGCCGGGATGGTCAGAGCCAGCTGGTGTACAAACATGCGATCAGCACGATCATGCCGTCGCAGCCGATCAACCTTTATGACGGTGAAGACGCTTCTTGAGCGGCATAGACCACGCAAAGCCGGTCACCCGCGCCTGGGTACTGCATCCTGACATGAAGGCCGAGAGGGACCGCCGCGACGGGCAGCGGGCGCTCGAGGAGGCCGTTTCGCTGGCGCATGCCTTGCCCGATCTCGAGGTGATCGGCGCCAACGTCGTGCCCCTGCAACGCCCGCATCCGGGCATGCTCTTCGGCTCCGGCAAGATCGAGGAACTGAAAAACCGCTTCAAGGCCGAGGAGATCGAGCTTGTCCTCGTGGACGGGCCGGTCTCGCCCGTGCAGCAGCGCAACCTCGAGAAGGAATGGAAGGTCAAGCTGCTCGACCGCACCGGGCTGATCCTCGAAATCTTCTCCGACCGCGCCGCCACCCGCGAGGGTGTGCTGCAGGTCGAGATGGCGCATCTGAGCTACCAACGCACCCGGCTGGTGCGGGCCTGGACCCACCTCGAACGCCAGCGCGGCGGGCTCGGTTTCGTCGGCGGCCCCGGCGAGACCCAGATCGAGGCGGACCGCCGCGCCATCGACGAACAGCTGGTGCGCCTGCGCCGCCAGCTCGACAAGGTGGTCAAGACCCGAGAGCTGCACCGCGCCGCCCGCGCCAAGGTGCCGTTCCCCATCGTGGCGCTCGTCGGCTATACCAACGCGGGCAAATCCACGCTGTTCAACCGTCTGACCGGGGCGGAGGTGATGGCAAAGGACATGCTCTTCGCCACGCTCGACCCGACCATGCGGCAGGTCGACCTGCCCACCGGGGCGACGGTGATCCTGTCGGACACGGTGGGCTTCATTTCCGACCTGCCGACCGAACTCGTCGCCGCCTTCCGCGCCACGCTGGAGGAGGTGCTCGCCGCCGACGTCATCGTGCACGTGCGTGACATCTCCCATCCGGAGAGCGAGGAGCAGGCCCGCGACGTGCGCACCATCCTTGCCTCGCTCGGTGTCGGGGACGAAACCCGGCAGATCGAGCTTTGGAACAAGGTCGACCGGCTGGAGCCGGACCACGCCGAGGCGATCCGCACCCGCGCCGACCGCGACAAGGGCATCTTCGCCGTCTCCGCCATCACCGGCGAGGGGCTGGACGCCTTCCTCGAGGCGGTCACGCAAGCGCTTGGCGAGGAAAAGCGTATCGAGGAATTGCTGCTCCCCTTTGCCTTGGGTCGCAAACGCGCCTGGCTCTTCGAGAAGGGGCTCGTCGAACGCGAGGAGCAGACCGAAGACGGCTACGCCCTGACCGTCAACTGGACCGCCACCGACAAGGCCCGCTTCGAGGCGCTGTAGGCACGGGGGCGGACGGTCCCCTGTTTCTTCTCTTTGACAAATACCTCCGGGTGAGCCCCGCAGGGGCGAGGGCAGAGCCCTCCTCCCGCGTCAGAACACCGCGCCGTCCTGTGCCAGGATCCACAGCGCCGCCCGCATCCGCGTCGCCTGCCGCCTTGAGTGCGGCAACGGTGTTCGCGCCCAGTAACCCAGCGCAAAGGTCCGCTGCAGGAACAACCTGACCAGCGGATCGCCAAGCTCCACACCATAGCCGCGCCCGAGCGCAGCGAGGGCGCGCCGGTCGCCTCCGCAGGAGGCGAAACCCATCCCGTCCAGCGCCAGCGAGAACAGATCGCGCAGCGCCTCGTCCTCCGCGCCGTTCTCGACATCGATTCCCCAAAGCGTTCCGCCGTCATCCACGAGCAGGTTGCCCGCGTTCAGGTCCTTGTGGGTGACCGCCCGCAGCGAGGGCCGCCGCCGCACCTCGGAGACCATCGCCTGCAGCGCCGTGACTTGCGCCTTGAACCGGGGCAGATCGTCGATCCGCCGCGTCCCGGCCTTGGCCTGCGCCACCAGCTTGTTCAGCCAGTTCAGGTGCGGGGCCGGACGGAACGGCGCCTCGCGCCGGGTCAGCCCATGCAAGGCCGCGATCCAGCCGCCCCCCGCGCTCAGCAGCCGCGCCGCCGCGGTCTCGTCCGATGTCTCCAGCGCCGCGCCGAGGTCCCGCCCGCCGCAATCGTGCATGACCAGCGCCAGCCGGTCTTCATCGACGTGCAGCACCTCCGGCACCCGGAACCGCCCGTCGCCCATCGCCTCCGCCAATGCGCCTTGCCGCGCCACCTGGGCCAAAGCCTTGCCGCGCTGCGCCTCCGGCCAGCATTTGACCACCGCCGGGCAGGGGGCGTCCTTCACGCGGAAGACCGCCCGCTCTCCGGATGTGCCGAGCGGCACCAGCGCCCCGGCCCATCCCGGCCAGAGCCCGCGCACCGCTTCGGCGGCCTGCCTCACGGCTTGGTCAGCCGGGTGATGCCGGTGGAGGCAGCGCGGGCGAGATCCACGTCCAGCGACATCGGGATATACTCGCCGCGCCGCCAGAGTTGTCCGAGGTCGTCGTAATGCCGCGACAGGAAGTGCCCGGACTGGCCGGTGGCGGTGATGAACACGGAGCTGTCCGGATCGGCGAAGTCATAGACGCCACGATACCCCGCCGCGTGCACGTTCTCGAAGGGCGCATCCGGATCGCCGGAGGTGCGCCCGCGCATCAGCGTGTTGTCGCCGCCGGAGGTGCTCTGGTGGATGTTCACGAAGTAGCGCAGCAGCGGCACGTCGCCCAGCACCGGGTGGTCGTGCAGCGCCTGATGCGCGTCGCCCCAGCGCAGGCTCTCCAGCTGGTCGCCGTAGTGCTCGTCGATCCACAGCAGCGCGTCGTCCAGCGCCAGCCGCGCGATGTCCGAACAGGTCTCGACCACCGCCGAGCGGATGATGTCGCACCAGGCCGAGGCGCCGTCCACGTCGCGGTAGACCCGCTCGATGAACAGCGGCTCCACGTGGCGGTAGGCGTCCGCCAGCGTGCCGAGATCGTCGCGGATCAGCCGCTCCTGCAGTGCCCGCACCCAGGCGGCGTAGAGCAGCGGCTCCGGCAGGTGCTCGTTCATCTCGCCGTTCCAGTCCGCCAGCAGCGCCAGCGCCCTTTGTCGTTGCCGCTCCGGTGTGCCCTCGGGCGCCGCCTCGCCGGTGTACCACAGGTCGCGTCCGATGAGCGGCAGCAGGGTGCGGGCGGTGACGGACACGGTGTCGAGCTGCGCCTCGATGAAGCTGTCCCTTGTGTGCACCTGGCGGCCCGTCATGAGGGTTTGCCAGCGCTGCACCCGCTGGCTGTCGCCCCAGTCGAAGCTGACGTGGCGCGGGAAGGGGGCGTCGGTGAGTTTGTTGTTGGTGTTGCCGACGATGCCGCCCTCCGGCGCGAGGAAAGCGGGGTTGGCGGAGTAGGGCAGCATTCCCTGCCAACGGTTCTGCGCCATGTAGCCGAAGGACGGGAAGCGCCCCAAACTCTGGTGCGCGGGATCGCGCGAGGGCATCTGGCCGATCATCTGCATGGCGACGGTGTCTTCGTCGATCAGCGTCAGGTTCTGCGCCGGGGCGACGTGGTTGCGCCCGGCCTCGATCGCCTCCTCGACGGAACCGGCCATCATCAGCCCGATGCCCGCCGTCAGCGAGGTGTCCTCGCCCGACAGCGCCGTCCAGGCCAGCGCGGCCACATGCCCCGGCGGGGTGATGTCCTCCAGGTTGTAGGTGGCGCGGGGCAGCACCGGGCCGTTGTCGGTCCAGCGCAGGGTCACCGTGGCGGGCTCGTGATCCTTGATGGTGATGATGCTCTTGCGCGTGACGAAGCGCTTGAAGCCGTCCGGGGTGCGGTATTCCTCCGGGTTGTCCGGGTTCAGTTCCTCCAGATAGAGGTCCTGATCGTCGACATAAGCCGTGGTCATGCCCCAGCCGAGCCGCTCCGAGCGGCCCACCATGATCAGCGGCATCCCCGGAATGGTGCCGCCGATGACGCCGCCGGTGGTCAGTTGCAGCCGCGCCAGATACCAGATCGTCGGCGCGGTCAGCCCGAGGTGCGGGTCATTCGCCAGCAACGTGCCACCCCCCGCCGAGCGCGAGGCATCTGCGGCCCAGGCGTTCGAGGCGCCCGCAAGGCCACGCGGCGGGGAGGCGGGCAGGAAGGCCTGCTCGGTGCGCTCCGGGGCGAAACGCGGGTGCAGGCCGGGCACGAGGCTGGCATAGCCCGGCAGCGCCGCGACCGCCGCACCGGGCATGTCCGGCAGGATGTCCCGGAGCCGCGCCTGATCCGGGATCAGCAGCGAGGTGCGCGCGCGCAGCACCTCGTCGCGCAGGTGGCCGGTCAGCTGGAAGGCCATGAGCTTGGCGATGGCGATGCTGTCGGCGGGCTGCCAGGGCGCAAGTGGCCCGCTGAACATGAAGAATTCCGGCGCACCGCGGCCCTTGCCGCCGCGGTTGATCTCTTCGAGCCGGGCGTTGATCCCGGCGGAATAGGCCTCCAGCGCATCCAGCGTCGCCGCGTCCTGATGCGGCACCGACTGCACCGCAAGCGGGTAGAGGTCGAGCCGCCGCATCAGCGTGTCGGTCTCCACCGTGCGCGTGCCGAAGACCTCCGACAGCCGCCCCTGCACGGTCCGGCGCAGCAGCATCATCTGCCACAGCCGGTCCTGCGCGTGCACATAGCCAAGCCCGAAGAAGGCATCGCGGTCGGAGAGCGCCATGATATGCGGCACGCCGGCGTTGTCGCGGATGATCTCGATGTCGGCGGTGATGCCGGCGACGGGCATGCTCTTGTCGTAGACCGGCAGGGAGCGCGAGGCGAGATAATAGACGAGGCCGGTGCCCAGCACCGCGAGCACGATCGCAAAGGTGACCAGCCGAAGCAGCCATCGGAACACAAGCGCCATTTCCCTTGCCCTTTTCTTGCGCTAACACGAGGGGTGAAGCGGGCTTAGCCGCCTTCGCGTCCGATGTGAAGGGGCGCGGCAGGCGGTGTTTCGCGGATCGGCCCGCGATGTCACGACAATACCTAGAGAGGGAGAGGACGAATGGCAAAGGTTGCATTCCTGGGGCTGGGCGTCATGGGCTATCCGATGGCCGGATACCTGGCCAAGGCGGGCCACCAGGTGACGGTCTACAACCGCACCGCGTCGAAGGCCGAGGCCTGGGTGAAGGAACACGGCGGCGCCATGGCGGCCACCCCGCGCGAGGCGGCGAAGGGCGCGGCTTTCGTGATGTGCTGCGTTGGCAATGACGACGACCTGCGCGGCGTCTGCCTTGGCGAGGACGGGGCCTTTGCAGGGATGACCAAGGGCAGCATTTTCGTAGACCACACAACGGTGTCCGCCGAGGTGACGCGGGAGTTGTACGCGGTGGCGGAGGCGGCGAACATCGAGTTCGTCGACGCGCCGGTGTCCGGCGGGCAGGCGGGGGCCGAGAATGGCCAGCTCGTGGTCATGTGCGGCGGCGATCAGGGCGCCTACAGCGAGGCGGAGCCGGTGATCGACGCCTATGCCAAGCTGTGCAAGCGGCTGGGCGAGAGCGGCGCCGGGCAGCTGTGCAAGATGGTCAACCAGATCTGCATCGCGGGGCTGGTGCAGGGGCTCTCCGAAGGTCTGCATTTCGCCGAGAAGGCGGGGCTGGACGGGCGCGAGGTGGTTGATGTCATTGGCGGAGGCGCGGCCGGGTCGTGGCAGATGGTCAACCGCTACAAGACCATGCTGGACGACCAGTTCGAGCATGGCTTCGCCGTGGACTGGATGCGCAAGGACCTCGGGATCTGCCTCAAGACCGCCAACGAGACCGGTGCCTCGCTGCCGGTGACGGCGCTGGTGGACCAGTTCTACAAGGACGTGCAGAAGATGGGCGGCGGGCGCTGGGACACGTCGAGCCTGATCAAACGGCTGCGGGCGTTCGATTAAGAGTGCGGCCCGGCGCGCGTGTGGCGGGCCGGGTCTTGGGTATTTTTGCCAAGAAGAAGCTGGGGGCGGGATTGACGGGAACGCTGCCGCAGGCCACGCAGGCGGGGTTTGAGGGCGGTGCGCTTTTCTTGCGTTCGATGTCCCGATGTGCGGCTTCGGGCTGGCGCTGTCAGGGGGCATTTGTGGAGGCTGTGCGGTGAGCGACGCGATCTGGGTGATCGAGAGTATCGAAACGTCGAAGTATCCCATGGCGGAATATGACCATGACCGCTCGAGCATGGAGAGCTACAACACCTTGATCGGCGAGCCTTTTCCCGAGGAGGGCGAGGCAATGCTGACGGTGGACTGTTCCTTGGAGGCCATCGCGGGGCGGTCGATCCTCTCCTGTACGTCGCATTGCCTGTTCCTGCGGGGCCCGGCTTCGGACCTGTTCCGGGAGCTTGGACCGGCGGTGTCGATCAAGCGGGCGACGCTGCGCGCCGAAAACGGCGTTTGCAGCGATGCTGTCCTGGTCAAGCCGCTGGTCATTGCGGAGTGTCTTGACCGGGATGCGAGTCGGATCGACTGGCTCTGGAAGGGGCGTTATGTCAGCAGGGTTCACCGCCTCGTGCTGAAGGCCGGCTGCATGGAAGGCCACGACTTCGTCCGGGACGAGGCTACGGGCCTGCTGCTGATCTCGGACCGGATCAAAGCTGCGCTGGAAGGGATCGATGCCGACGCCTTTGCCGCCGTTCGTCCAAAGGACTACCGAACCGGCCGCAGGTGAGCGGCGCAACGCTCCGCGTGGGTGCGCCGCGGCTCGCATCCCATCCCTGACACCCTCCATTTGATTCAATTGCGGGCAATGCTGCGGGGCGGCGGGCGATTGCCCATTGTCAATGGTCCCTTCATACCCCTATGTTAGCGGACGGAATGCTGCCCCTCGGGCTGGCACCGAAGATTTCGCTGACATGGATGAAGGACAAAACATCCCGTCAGGCCGATCAGGCCCCTCAAAAGGCCGAAGTAGCTGTCCGGACCGCCACAAGCGACGGGCTTTGTAACGGGCGCCCCCGGCTCAGCCGGCTGAGGCGTCGGAGAAGAAACGCGATGAAACGCGCGACACACATGAGGCATGAGGCAAGGGTGCACAGCGCCCGCCATGCCCACGCGCATCCCCTCGCACTGACAAGACACAGCACGCGGACCTCCGCCCCGCCCGGGACGGGGGGCGCCATGCTGCGCAATTGGACTCAATGGCAAAGAAAATGCTCATCGATGCCACCCACGCGGAAGAGACCCGCGTCGTGGTGGTGGACGGAAACAAGGTCGAGGAGTTCGACTTCGAATCCGAAAACAAGCGCCAGCTTGCAGGAAATATCTATCTAGCCAAGGTTACGCGGGTCGAACCCTCGTTGCAGGCGGCCTTCGTGGATTACGGCGGCAACCGGCACGGCTTCCTGGCCTTCTCGGAAATCCACCCGGATTACTACCAGATCCCCATCGCCGACCGGAAGGCGCTGATGGAGGAGGAGGCGGCGCTTGCCGCCGAGGAAGAGGAAGAGCGCGAGAAGCCGAAGAAGCGCTCGCGCACCCGGTCGCGCAAGAAGCCGTCGAACGCCAAGGCGGAGAGCGCGAAGTCGGATGACGTGGTGGTGACCGCGGAGCCGAAGGACGCGCCGCGCGAGATCTCCGGCATGGAGACCATCGACCTGTCGGACGACGCGGGCGAGGACACCGAGGCGGGTGCGCCGGGCGAGGGCCTGTCGCCGATGGAGACCGTGGCGGAAACGCCGGTCGAGGAGCCTGCGGAGCCGGTGGTTTCGGAGGGGCAGGCGGACATCGCGCTGCCGTCCGAGATCGTCGCCGAGGCTGTCGAGGCTCCGGTCGAGGGGGTTTCGGATGCGGCGTCGGACGAGGCAGCCGAAGAGGCGGCGTCGGACGAGGAGGACACTTCCGACGACGAGGACGAAGGCGACGACGAGGACGAGGATGACGGCGTCCACAAGGACGAGACCATCGAGTCGGTGGCGGATGACGACACCGAGGAGGACATCCGTCCGCGCCGCAAGCCGCGCGCGCGCCGTTACAAGATCCAGGAAGTCATCAAGGTGCGCCAGATCCTGCTGGTGCAGGTGGTCAAGGAGGAGCGCGGCAACAAGGGCGCGGCGCTGACGACCTACCTGTCGCTGGCGGGCCGGTACTGCGTGCTGATGCCGAACACCGCCCGGGGCGGCGGCATCTCGCGCAAGATCACCAATGCCGCCGACCGCTCCAAGCTCAAGGAAATCGCCACGGAGATCGACGTGCCGAAGGGCGCGGGCCTGATCATCCGCACCGCGGGGGCGAAGCGCACGAAGACCGAGATCAAGCGCGATTACGAGTACCTGCAGCGGCTCTGGGAGCAGATCCGCGAGTTGACGCTCAAGTCCATCGCCCCGGCGAAGATCTACGAGGAAGGCGACCTCATCAAGCGCTCGATCCGCGACCTCTATAACCGCGACATCGACGAGGTGCTGGTGGAGGGCGAGCGCGGCTACCGCATCGCCAAGGACTTCATGAAGATGATCATGCCGTCCCACGCCAAGAACGTGAAACATTACAACGAGCAGATGCCGCTTTTCGCCCGCCATCAGGTGGAGAGCTACCTGTCGGGCATGTTCAACCCGGTGGTGCAGCTGAAATCCGGCGGTTACATCGTGATCGGTGTGACCGAGGCGCTGGTGGCCATCGACGTGAACTCCGGCCGGGCGACCAAGGAAGGCTCCATCGAGGAGACCGCGACCAAGACCAACCTGGAAGCCGCCGAGGAGGTGGCCCGTCAGTTGCGTCTGCGCGACCTTGCGGGTCTGATCGTGATCGACTTCATCGACATGGACGAGCGCAAGAACAACGCCGCCGTGGAGAAGAAGCTCAAGGACAAGCTGAAGACCGACCGGGCGCGTATCCAGGTGGGCCGCATCTCGGGCTTTGGCCTGCTGGAGATGTCCCGCCAGCGTCTGCGCCCGGGGATGATCGAGGCGACGACGCAGCCCTGCGCCGCCTGCCACGGCACCGGCCTCATTCGCTCGGACGACAACATGGCGCTGGCCGTGCTGCGGCAGATCGAGGAGGAGGGCACCCGTCGCCGCTCCCGCGAGGTGCTGGTGAAGTGCCCGGTCTCGATCGCCAACTACCTGATGAACGTCAAGCGCGAGCATATCGCGATGATCGAAGCGCGGTACGGCATGGCCGTGCGCATCGAGGGCGACGTGCATCTGATCGCCCCGGATTTCTCCATGGAGAAGTTCAAGACCGCGACCCGAGCGGTGCCGGAAGCCCCGGTGCATGTGGTGTCGGTGGATACCTCGCTGATGGACGAGATTGACGAGGAGGCGCTGCTCGACGAGGTCGAGGAGGCCGACGAGGAGGAGGCGCAGGAGGCGGCTCCGGTCGCCGCGAAGGACTCGGGCGAGTCGGATGACAAGCCGAAGAAACGCCGCCGCCGTCGGCGCCGGAAGTCGAAATCCGGTGGCGAATCCGGGGCGGAGTCCGGCTCGGACGACAGTGCCGACGAGTCGTCGGACGAGAGTGACGCCGACGCCGACGAGGCGGCGGCTGAGGCCGGTGCCGATGCCGGGACCGACTCCGAGGCGGAGGCCGCCGCGGCTGGGGCGCAGACGGAGGAGGCCGCGCAGGAGGCTCCGAAGAAGAAGCGGACGCGCTCGCGCAGCGGATCGCGGTCGAAGGCCCGGGACGCGGAGAGCGAAACCGGGGCGGAGGCCGCTGCCGATGGCGCGGCTGCAGAGCCTGCTGCCGAGGCGGCACCGGTGACGGAGACCGAATCCGGTGAGGCTGCGGAAGCGGCCCCGAAACCGAAGCGGACGCGCACCCGCCGCAAGAAGAAGACCGACGAGGAGGCCTCAGAGGCGCCCGCAGAAGCACCCGCCGGGGTCGAAGCGCCTGCCGAAGCGGCAGCACCCGAGGCGGCTCCGGCCCTTGAGCAGGCCGAGCCAGCCGAGCCGGTCGTGGCGGAGGACGCGCCTGCCGTGGCCGAGGTGGTCGCGGCTGAGGAAACGCCTTCCGTGGCCGATCCCGAAGCGACGGCAGAGGCCGCGCCTGCCAAGCCGCGCCGCACCCGGCGCAAGGCGGCTGACGTGATCGCCGAGGTGGTCGGGTCGGCGGACCAGACCTCGCAGGCCGACGTGGCGGTCGAGGCAGAGGCGGAGTCTGAGGCCGGGACAACGGTCGCCGAGCCGGAGGCCGCGCCGGAACCGGAGCCTGAGCCGATGAGCGAGACCGCGGGCGAAGCGGCGGAAGAGGAAGACGCCAAGCCGAAGAAACGCGGCTGGTGGTCACTGGGCCGCTGATCCGGATGGATTGGGGAAAGGGGCGCTTCGGCGCCCCTTTTTCGTTTGCGGGGAAGTGGCACGGGCGTCGTCGTCTTCCGGTGCATTCCTCCCCCCACCCCAACCCTCCCCAAGGGGGAGGGAGTCCCCCCGGGGCTTCGCCCGTCCTTCGCTGGAAACCGTCCACCGGACGGTTTCCCGGGCGCTCCGGACCCCCAACCCTCCCCAAGGGGGAGGCAGTCCCCCCGGGGCCTCGCCCGTCCTGCGCTGGAAACCGTCCACTGGACGGTTTCCCGGGCGCTTCGGACCCCCAACCCTCCCCAAAGGGGAGGGAGTCCCCCCGGGGCTTCGCCCGTCCTGCGCTGGAAACCGTCCACCGGACGGTTTCCCGGTCGCTCCGGACCCCCAACCCTCCCCGAAGGGGAGGGAGTCCCCCCCGGGGCTTCGCCCGTCCTGCGCTGGAAACCGTCCACCGGACGGTTTCCCGGGCGCTTTGGACTCCTGACCCTCCCCATGGGGGCAGAAGACAGCGCCCGCCACGGCGTCGGCGGGCCTTTGCCACCCGGCGCGCCGGAACCCGCCGAGCCTTGGCATGCTGGTACAAACCGGCCCTTGTCAGCCCGGAAAACTATCGCTTAAGTTGAAGGAAAACGGCGCAGGCAGACCGTCGGGGCAGGCAGGAGCGACACGCGCCGGGGCGAGGAGGCCACTGGCGGCGCGATGCTCCGTCCTGACCCGGTCATGGGGCAGGAGGCAGGAACCGCGATGGCACGCGGATGGCGGATGACGATACTCAAGCGATTGTTTCAACTGGGTTTGATCGGCCTCGGGCTGGGCTGGCTCAACAACACGTCCCTGCTGTTCGACCCCGACCGGGGACCGGGCCTGCGGCTCTTGTCGAATCGCGGTGTCCACCAGATCGCGCGCCCGGGGCCTGCAGGCGATGCGGCCTGCACCGCGCGGCGGATCGCGCCGGTTGCCCATCCGTATATCGAAAACACGATTCCCGCCATACGTGCGGCGTTCGACGCGGGCGCGGCGGTGGTGCAACTCGACGTGCAGCTGGTGCCGGACGGGCGTTTCGTGGTGTTCCACGACCAGCGGCTGGAGTGCCGGACGGAGGGCTCCGGGCTGACCGGGGCGCAGCCGCTGACCTATCTGAAATCGCTCGACGTGGGCTATGGCTATACCGCCGATGGCGAGACCTTTCCGCTGCGCGGCACCGGCGTCGGGATGATGCCCACGCTGCGCGAGGTGCTGGAGGCGGAGCTGGGCGGGCGCTACATGATCCGTTTTGCCAGCCAGCGCATCGAGGAGGGCACGGCGCTGGCAGCGCTGCTGGCGCGGCCGGAGTGGCGGCGGCAGGTCTGGGGTGTCTCCGGCAGCGCGATCCCGGTGCGGGCGGCGGAGGCGGCCTTGCCCGGGCTGCGGGGCCATGATGCCGGGCGGGGGGAGGAATGCCTGAAACTCTACATGCTGCTCGGCTGGGCGGGGTATGTCCCGCAGAGCTGCAGCGGCGGCATGGTGGCGGTGCCGGTGGATGTCGGGCCGTGGCTCTGGGGCTGGCCGCACCGGTTCACCTGGCGGATGGCGAAGGCGGGCACGGAGGTGATCCTGCTGGGACCGCGCAGCGGCGGCGGCGGGGCGTCCGGCGTGGACACGCCCGCGCACTGGGCCGCGGTGCCGGAGGGCTTCGACGGGTTCGTCTGGACCAACCGGGTAGAGGTCTTCGCCGCCGGGATGCCGCGGGCGGACCTTGTCGGGCAGCGCTAGGCCCGGATGTCCTCCGGGGCCTGCAGAACAGGTTTGCGCTTGCATTTTCCCTGTCGAAAGGGTTTCACCCGGGGCCATGGGATCAACGCCGCGCGGCTGTCGCGGCTCTGGGAAAAGGACGACGCCATGAAGGCCCGGGTACATGTCATGCTCAAGAACGGGGTTCTCGATCCGCAGGGTGAGGCGGTGCGTCATGCGCTCGGTGCGCTCGGCTTCGACGGCGTGGGCGGCGTGCGGCAGGGCAAGGTGATCGAGCTCGACCTGGCCGACGGCACCACCGAGGAGACCGTGAAGGCGATGTGCGAGAAGCTGCTCGCGAACACGGTGATCGAAAGCTACACCATCGAGCTGAGCTGATGCGGGCGGCGCGGCTGACCGCCTATCGTGCGCCGCTGGAGCTTGTGACGGTGCCGGACCCGGCGCCTGCGCCGGGCGGGGTGGTGCTGCGGGTGCTGGCGAGCGGCATCTGCCGCTCTGACTGGCACGTCTGGACCGGCGGCGATGAAGTCGTGCTGCCGCATGTGCCGGGGCACGAATTCTGCGGCGAGGTGGTCGCGGTGGGCGCGGGCGTGACACGCTGGCAGGTCGGAGACCGGGTCATCGCGCCGTTCATCCTCGCCTGCGGGGCCTGCCCGGATTGCTCGGCGGGGCATCAGACGATCTGCGCCAACCAGGTGCTGCCGGGCTTCACCGCGCCCGGCTCCTTTGCCGAATATGTCGCCGTGGCCTTTGCCGACGAGAACCTCGCGCGGCTGCCCGAGACCATCGCGCCGGACCTTGCGGCGGCGTTTGGCTGCCGGGTGACGACGGCGTGGCAGGCGCTGACCGGGCGGGCGGCGCTGCGGCCTGGCGAGTGGCTGGCGGTGTTCGGCTGCGGCGGTGTCGGCCTGTCGGCGATGCTGCTGGGGCGGGCGCTTGGGGCGCGGGTCGTGGTGGTCGATGTGGTCGAGGAAAAGCTGACCCATGCCAAGGGTCTGGGCGCCGATGCGGTGGTGAATGCCGCTTCGGGCAACGCGGCTGAGGCGGTGCGGGAGATCACCGGCGGCGGTGCTCATGTGGCCGTCGAAGCGCTCGGCATTCCCGCCACAACCGAGGCTGCCATGCGCTCCCTTCGCAAGCTTGGGCGGATGGTGCAGGTGGGTATGCCCGCCGGGGAACACCTCAACATGACATTGCCCTGGGACGTGGTCTATTCCGGGCAACTGGCGATCTACGGCACGCGCGGCATGCCCGCGCATCGCTATCCGGACCTGCTCAACATGGTCGCGGGCGGGCTTGTCGACCTCTCGCCCATCGTGGCCCGCCGGGTGGCGCTGAGCGATGCGACGGCAGAGCTGGCTGCCTTCGATCATGCCGCGCCGCCGGGAGTGGCGGTGATCACCGATTTCGCAGGGTAGTCCCGTGGCCAAGCCCTATTTCGTGCGGACCAATCCGGACGGCACCCGCCAGATCAGCTGGCGGGTCTGGGTTCTGGTCTGGGTCCTGCCGGTCTGCATGATGGGCGGCGGCGTGGTGGAGCTGCTGCTGTCCGACTGGCACGTGCGGCGGGGTGTGACGGTCACCGGGACGGTGGAACGGGTCTACGAATGGGACAATGACATCCCGAAGTTCCTGTCGGACGCGCCGAAGACCTATTCGCCGGTTTTCCGCTACACCGAGCCGGGCGGACGCGAGACCGGGGCGTCCTCGCATATGTCGGACCCTTCGCTGAACCTCGCGGTCGGGAGCCAGCATGAGATCATCGTCTTCCCCGGCGAAGACCGGGATGCGATCGTGCCGGGTAGCCATGTCTACGCCGCCGGGTGGATCGTGCTGAAACTTGGCGTAATGCTCGTTCTGCCGTCGCTGGTGCTGTCGCTGCTGCTCTGGCGCTGGAAGCGGCGCGGGGCGGCCTGAGCGGTCTTGCACCGCTGCCCACAAGGCTGTAGCAGCAGAGCCAAGCCAGCCCCCAGGAGTAAGCCATGAAAGCTGCCGTCATCGTCTTCCCCGGCTCCAACTGCGACCGTGACCTGAAACGCGCCTTCGAGAAGGCCGGGCTGGAGGTCGAGATGGTCTGGCACAAGGACACGGCGCTGCCGCAGGTGGATATCGTCGGCATTCCCGGCGGCTTTTCCTTTGGCGATTACCTGCGCTGCGGGGCCATCGCGGCCCGTTCGCCGATCTGCGGCGAAGTGATCAAGCATACGGAACGCGGCGGCTATGCCTTCGGCGTGTGCAACGGCTTCCAGGTGCTGACGGAGACCGGCATCCTGCCCGGCGCCCTGCTGCGCAACGCGGGGTTGAAGTACATCTGCCGCACCATCGGGCTGACCGTCGAGACCACCGAGAGCGTGTTCACCGAAGGCTACGGCCTCGGCGAGACGATCAACGTGCCGATCGCGCACCACGATGGCAACTATTTCGCCGACGACGCGACGCTGGACCGGCTGGAGGGCGAGGGCCGGGTGGCGTTCCGCTACACCGACAACCCCAATGGCTCGGCGCGGGACATTGCCGGTATCCTGTCGGACAACCGCCGGGTTCTGGGCATGATGCCGCATCCGGAGCGGGCGGCGGAAAGCGCCCATGGCAACGAGGATGGTGCGCGTCTTTTCGCTCATCTGACGCAGGTGCTCAGCCAAGCCTGACTTGAGGCGGCGCAGGCAGGCGCGTATCCTGCGCGGCAAGATGTCAGACCGCCGCTCTTCCCTGACCCGGGCCCGTGCCCGGCGTTCCGGCCCGCTTTCCTGGCGGGTGCGGCTGGCGCTTGGCGTTCTCGTCGTGGCGGCCATCGCGACGATCTGGACCACCAACACGCTGCTGACCGCCCGGTTTACCGAGACCACACGCAACCGGGCGGAGCTGCGTCTCGCGCTCTACTCCGGCAACCTGATTTCCGAGCTGCGCCGCAACGCCATCGTGCCGCAGCTGCTGGCCCGGGACGCGGCGCTGATCGGGGCGCTGAACGCGGCGGATTACACGCAATCGTCGCAGCGGCTGATTTCCTTCGTGGACGAGATCGGCGCGGCCTCCCTGATGCTGCTCGACGGCGAGGGGCGGACGGTGGCGGCGACGGACCGCAACCGGCTGGGCGAGACCCACAAGACGCTGGGCTATTTCGTCGATGCTCTGCGCTCCTCGACCACGGTGTTCACGGTGATCGAGCGCGAGGCCGGGGGCTTCCGCTTTACCTATTCGCGGCGGGTCGAGAGCCAGAACCAGGCCATCGGCGTGATCGTGGTGGAGGTCGACCTCGCCAAGTTCGAACGCGCCTGGGCCGGGATTTCCGACGCGGTCATGGTGACCGACAGCGACGGGCGCATCATCCTGGCGACGGAGCCGCGCTGGCGCGGGCTGACCACGCCGGAGGCGTTGCAGCGCCAGCCGGCAGAGACCGCCATCGAGCGGGCGATCCGGGCGACCTCGGACTGGACCAGCGAACAGCCGGACGCTTACCTGTCGGGCGAGGCGGTGATGCGGATCGACGGGCGTATCCCGTTCCGGGGCTGGACGCTGACCACCTTCACCACCTACGCCTCCGTGCGGGAGAAAGTGAACGCGGTGCTGGCGCTGGAGATCATGGGCTTTGCCATCCTCGCGGCGCTGGCCTTCTACTTCCTGTCGCGCAAGACGGCGCTGCGCATGGCGTTGTTCCAGCGGGAAAGCGCGGAGCTTCGGGCGCTGAACGCGCGGCTGCAGGCGGAAATGGCCGAGCGGGAGCGGGTGCAGGAGAACCTCGCGGTGGCGGAGCAATCGCTCGCGCAGTCCTCCAAGCTGGCGGCCCTGGGCGAGATGTCCGCCGCCGTCAGCCACGAGCTGAACCAGCCGCTGGCGGCGATGAAGACCTATCTGGCTGGTGCGCGGCTGCTGCTGCGCCGCAACCGACCCGAGGAGGCGCTGACCGCCTTCCACCGCATCGACGACCTGATCGAGCGCATGGGCGCGATCACGCGGCAGTTGAAGAGCTATGCCCGCAAGGGCCAGGAGGCGCTCAGCCCGGTGGATATGGCGGAGGCGCTGGCCTCCTCGCTGTCGATGATGGAGCCGCAGCTGAAATCGCGCCGGGTGAAGATCTCCCGCATCCTGCCGGACGAGCCGGTGAAGGTCATGGGCGACCGGATGCGCATCGAACAGGTGCTGGTCAACCTCTTGCGCAATGCGCTCGACGCCACCAAGTCGGTGGACGACCCGCAGGTGGAGATTATCTTGGCGGCAGGAGAGACCGCGACACTGGCGGTCCGCGACAACGGCCACGGCATCGAGGATCTCGATTCGCTTTTCGAGCCATTCTACACGACCAAGCAGCCGGGTGACGGCGTCGGGCTTGGACTGGCGATCTCCTCGGGGATCGTGGCCGACCTGGGCGGCCGGCTGACAGCCCGCAACTCCGAACGGGGTGGCGCGGTATTCGAAATGCAGCTGCCGGTGCTCAACGAGGCATCGCAGGCGGCGGAATGAAGAGTTTGAAGGAACGACAAATGTCCACAGCCATGAAGATCGCCATTGTCGACGACGAGAAGGACATGCGTCAGTCGATCAGCCAATGGCTCGCGCTGTCCGGCTATGACACGGAGACCTATGCCAGCGCCGAAGAGGCGCTCGGCAGCCTTGGCGCGGATTACCCGGGGATCGTGATTTCCGACATCAAGATGCCGGGGATGGATGGCATCCAGTTCCTCAAGAAGCTGATGGGCGCGGATTCGGCCCTGCCCGTGATCATGATCACCGGCCACGGCGACGTGCCGATGGCGGTGGAGGCGATGCGGATCGGGGCTTTCGACTTCCTCGAAAAGCCGTTCAACCCGGACCGCATGTCGGAACTGGCGAAGAAGGCGACGAATGCCCGGCGGCTGACGCTGGACAACCGGGCGCTGCGCCGGGAGCTGGCGGGGGGCGAGCAGATCATGCGCAAGCTGATCGGCGGCTCGCCGATCATGGAGCGGCTGCGCGAGGACATTCTCGATCTGGGGCAGGCGGATGGCCATGTGCTGATCGAAGGCGAGACCGGCACCGGCAAGACGCTTGTGGCGCACGCGCTGCACGCGGTCGGGGCGCGGGCGGGCAAGAAATTCGTGCTGGTGAGCTGCGCGGCCCTGGACGAGGACGCGCTGCTGCACCGTCTCTTCGGCCCGATGCAGCCGGAGGAGACGCGCCTTCCGGCCATCGAGGAGGCTCGCGGCGGCACGCTGGTGCTGGAAGACATCGAGGCGCTGAGCGACGCGGCGCAGGCGCGGCTCCTGTCGGTGCTGGACGAACAGGGCAACCCGCCGGAGACGCGGATCGTGGCGATCTGCAACCTGCAGGACGAGGGCCGCACCTGCGAGAGCACCATGCGCCCTGACCTCTATTACCGCCTCGCGGCGCTGAAGATCGTGGTCCCGCCGCTCCGGACACGGGGCGAGGACATCCTGACGCTGTTTACGCGCCTGTCCGAGCAATATGCGGATGAGTACGGTTGCGACGCACCGAAGGTGTCTGCGCAGGAGGCGGCGCAACTGCTGCAAGCGCCCTGGCCCGGCAACGTGCGGCAGCTGATCAACCTCGCGGAGCGGGCGGTGCTGCAGTCGCGGCGCGGACAGGGCACGATTGCCTCGCTGCTGATGAGCGATCACGACCAGATGCAGCCGGTGATGACCACCGAGGGCAAGCCGCTGAAGGAATACGTCGAAGCCTTCGAGCGCATGTTGATCGACAACACCATGCGCCGCCACAAGGGCTCGATTGCGCAGGTGATGGACGAGCTATGCCTGCCGCGCCGGACGCTGAACGAGAAGATGGCCAAATATGGCCTGCAGCGGGCGGATTACCTCTGAGCGGGTAAAAATTTTCCGGGGCGAAAATTTTGTTCGGGGGCTTTGCCCCCACGGCTCTGGCGAGCCTCCCCCAGGTATTTGTGGACCAAAGAAGCAGGAGGGTGCGCAGCATGACAGGGCAGTTCGACGCGGAACTGGAGGCGCGGCTGGTGCGGTATTGCGCCGTGGATACCCAGAGCGATGCGGCCTCGCCCTCGGTGCCGTCCACGGCTTGCCAGCTGGATCTGTCGCGGATGCTGAAGGCCGAGCTGGAAGAGATCGGCGCGCAGGACGTGGTTCTGACGGAGTATGGCGCGGTGATCGCCACGATCCCGGGAACCGTCGAGGGCCCGACTGTCGGCTTCCTCGCGCATGTGGACACCGCGCCGCAGTTCAACGCGACGGGCGTGAAGCCGCGCGTGGTGCGGGGCTACAACGGCGGGGCGATCAGCTTTCCCGATGCGCCGGACCTGTCGCTGACGCCGGAGGCCTTTCCCTATCTCGCGGGCAAGGTGGGGCATGACATCGTCACCGCCTCCGGCACCACGCTGCTCGGGGCGGATGACAAGGCGGGCATCAGCATCGTGATGACGGCGGCGCGGCATCTGCTGTCGACGCCGGGTCTCCGGCATGGCCCGGTGCGCGTGGCCTTCACGCCGGACGAGGAGATCGCCCGCGGGGTGCATGCGGACCTGCCGAAGGATCTGGCCTGCGATTTTGCCTATACCTTCGACGGCGGCGATCTGGGCGACATCACCTACGAGAGCTTCTCTGCGGACGGGGCGAAGGTGGTGGTGCAGGGGGTGTCGATCCATCCCGGCTGGGCCACCGGCAAGCTGGTGAACGCCACGACCCTGGCCTCGAAGATCGTCTCGATGCTGCCGCATGCCACCATGGCGCCGGAGAACACCGCGGATCGCGACGGCTTTTTGCACGTCACGCAGATGAGCGGCGATGCGGACCGGATGGAGATCACGCTGATCCTGCGCGATTTCGAGCGGGACGGACTGGCGGCGAAGGGCGCGATGCTGCAGAGCATCTGCGAGGCGGTGCAGGCGACGGAGCCGCGCGCGCGCATCACCTGCGAGATCACGCCGCAGTACCGCAACATGCGCTACTGGCTGGAAGAGGACATGACGCCCGTGGACCTCGCCCGGGACTCTGCCCGCGCCATCGGAATCACGCCGATCTCGGTGCCGATCCGGGGCGGCACGGACGGCTCGCGGCTGACGGAACTGGGCCTGCCGACGCCGAACCTGTTCTGTGGCATGCAGAACGTTCACGGTCCGCTGGAGTGGGTCTCGGTGCAGGACATGGCGCAGGCCACCCGGCTGATGCTGGAAATTGCGCAGCGGGCGGTGCGCTGAGCCTGCGTTTTCCTCTTGCCCGAAATATCCTCGGGTGAATGGCCGCAGGCCAGAGGGGCGAAGCCCCTGCCTTTCAAACAGAAAGAGCCCGGCCAAAGGCCGGGCCCCGTTTGACAGAGGTCCGCGACGCGGCTCAGTGCAGCAGGCGGCCCATGGCGCCGGCGACATCGGCCATGCGGGCCGAGAAGCCCCATTCATTGTCGTACCAGGCCAGCACGCGCACGAGGCGCTTGCCGGTGACCTTCGTCTGGTCCGGGGCAAAGACCGAGGAATGCGTCGTGTGGTTGAAGTCGATGGAGACCTTCGGCTCCGGATCGTAGGACAGGACCGAGCCCATGCGGCCCGCGGCGGCTTCGGCGACTACGGCGTTCACGTCATCGACGGTCACGTCCTTGCCGGCGTAGAAGGTCAGGTCAACGGCGGAGACGTTCGGGGTCGGCACGCGCATGGCGGTGCCGTCGAGCTTGCCCTTGAGGTTCGGGAGCACCTCGCCGAGCGCCTTGGCGGCGCCGGTGGACGTCGGGATCATCGCCATGGCGGCGGCGCGGGCGCGGTAGAGGTCCGCGTGGCGGCGGTCCAGCGTCGGTTGGTCGCCGGTGTAGCTGTGGATTGTCGTCATGATGCCGCTCTCGATGCCGATGGCCTCGTCGAGGACCTTGGCCAGCGGCGCGAGGCAGTTCGTGGTGCAGGAGCCGTTGGAGATCATCGTATCGCCCGGCACGAGGTCGCGGTGGTTGACGCCGTAGACGATGGTTTTCTGCACGTTCTTCGCGGGCGCGGAGATCAGCACGGATTTCGCGCCGCGCTGCAGGTGCGTTGCGGCCTTGGTGCCGTCGTTGAACTGGCCGGTGCATTCGAGCACCACGTCGCAGCCGCCCCAGTCGAGCGCGTCGAGGTCGTAGGAGGACATCACGTCGATCGGGCCGCGGCCGAGGTCGATGGCATCGCCCTTGACCTTCACTTCACCGGGGAAGCGGCCGTGGACGCTGTCGTAGCGCAGCAGGTGCGCATGGGTCTCGATCGGGCCGGGGGCATTGATCCTGACCACCTGGACGTCGTTGCGGGCGCTTTCCGCGATGTGGGCGAGCGTGCAGCGGCCGATGCGGCCAAATCCGTTGATACCAACCGTGACGGTCATGCGCGTGTCTCCGATCCAAGCGTTCGTTACCGTGGGTATAGGCGGGCATCCTGCGTCTGCAAAGGCAAAATAGTGTTTTCCGCCAGCATGTTAGCGATAAACCTGTGGTCCGGTCCCTTGGTTGCGCTAACCTTTCCAAAGCGTTTGCGATAACGGGTTCGGACAGGCGCGGAAAGGCGGGAATCGGTCATGCGCTACCAGCGTTACGAGGATTGGACGGCCCTGGCCGGGCGGCTGCTGATTGCGGCGCTGTTCGTGGCGGGCTTCGTGCAGAAGCTCACCGATCCGGCCCCGGCGGCGGCTCTGCTGACGGGGGCGGGCCTGCCGGGGTGGCTGGTCTGGCCGGCGGCGCTGTTCAACCTCGGGGCGGCGCTGGCAGTGATCCTGGGCCTCTGGCTGAGGCCCGTGGCGCTGATGCTGGCGCTCTATTGCATCGTGACGTCGTACTTCCACCTGATCCCCGACGATCCGTGGCAGATGAGCATCTTCGTCAAGAACTGGGCCATCGCGGGCGGCTGCCTGGTGCTGAGCGCCCTGGGCGGCGGGCGGCTTGTCTTGCGCCGGGGGGCGTAGTGGATAGAGTGCAAAAAAGGCTTTCGGGAGCAGGCGGATGAGCGGTTTACTGGCGCTATTGGATGACGTGGCGGGCATCGCTAAGATCGCGGCGGCTTCGGTCGACGACGTGGCGGCGGCGGCGGCGAAGGCCGGGTCGAAAACCGCCGGCGTGCTGATCGACGACGCGGCGGTGACACCGAAATACGTGCAGGGGTTCGAGCCCGCGCGGGAGTTGCCGATCATCTGGCGGATTGCGCGCGGCTCGTTGTTCAACAAGCTGATCATCCTTCTCCCGGTGGCGCTGCTGCTCGGGATCTACGCGCCCTGGATGGTACCGCCGCTGCTGATTCTCGGCGGCAGTTACCTGTGTTTCGAAGGGGCGGAGAAGATTGCCCATGTGGTGATGCCGCATGATGACCATTCGGGTGGGCCGGACGGCAGCCATGACATCGGCGATCCGACGCATCTGGAGGAGAAGAAGGTCAAGGGCGCGATCAAGACCGATTTCATCCTCTCGGCGGAGATCATGACGATCGCGCTGAGCCAGATCGACCAGCCGTCGCTGTGGATGCAGGCGGCGGTGTTGGCGGTGGTCGGGATCGGGATCACCTTCGCGGTCTACGGCGCGGTGGCGGTGATCGTGAAGATGGACGATATCGGGTTGTGGCTGAGCCAGGTCGGGCGGCTCGGGCTGACGCGGGCGCTGGGGCGCGGGATCGTCAAGTTCATGCCGTGGTTCCTGAAGGCGCTGATGATCATCGGCACGGCGGCGATGCTCTGGGTCGGCGGCTCGATCATCGTGCATTCGCTGGCCCAGATGGGCTGGCCCGTGCCGGAAGAGTTCATCCACCATCTGGCGGTGGACTACGGGCAGGGCTCGCCCGCGTTCGAATGGATCATCACGGCGGCGTCGGATTTCGTGCTGGGTCTGGCCTGGGGGCTGGTGTTGATCCCGGTGGGGGTCTACCTCGTGGCCCCGGTCTGGGCGGCGCTGTTCGGCGGCAAGGACGAGGCCGGGGCGCATTGAGGGATTTCGCCCGGGCTGCGCCCGGTCGACCGGCGCGGGCCTTCGGCCCGCGGTTTGGGGTATTTGAGCCAAGAAGAAGCCCATGGGGCATTGCTGCCGTGTCGGGTTTGGCCTGATCGGGTTGGGTCCGGAAAGAAGAAAGCCCCGGAGGATGCTCCGGGGCTTTTGTTCGTTGCCTGGGACGGGGATCAGCCGCGACGGCGGCGGCCTCCGCCGCGGCGACCGCCCGCGGCCTCACCGGCGGCGGCGGGGGCCTTGTTGAAGCGGATCCATTCGCCGCCCGAGGTGTCGTTGTTGGTCAGGAAGTTGGCGGCGCGGATCGCTTCCATTTCCTTGCCCGGGCGGGGCAGGGTGCTGCCCATGCCGAACATCTGGACGAAGGTTTCGTCGTCCATGTCCCCGGGCAGGATGATGCCCGCGGCTTCGACGGCGGCGCGTTTCTCGGCGATGGCTTTGGGGCCGACCGGCAGCGCCACCGGGTTCATGATCGCGGAGGTCATGCCCGCGCCCATGGCCATCGGCAGGAAGGCGTTGTTGATGCCGTGGCGGTTCGGCAGGCCGAAGGAGATGTTGGACGCGCCGCAGGTGGTGTTCACGCCCAATTCCTCGCGCAGGCGGCGCACGAGGGTGAAGACCTGCAGGCCGGCGGTCGCCATGGCGCCGATCGGCATGACCAGCGGGTCGACCACGATGTCATGTGCCGGGATGCCGAAATCGGCGGCGCGTTCGACGATCTTCTTGGCCACGGCGAAGCGGACTTCCGGGTCCTCGGAGATGCCGGTGTCGTCGTTGGAGATCGCCACGACCGGCACGTTGTATTTCTTGACCAGCGGCAGGACGAGTTCGAGGCGCTCCTCCTCGCCGGTGACGGAGTTCAGCAGCGGGCGGCCCTTGGCGGCGGCGAGGCCGTTTTCCAGCGCGCCGGGCACGGAGCTGTCGATGCAGAGCGGGCAGTCGGTGACGGCCTGCACGCATTCCACCAGCTGCTTCATCAGGGTCGGCTCGACGAAGTTGTTGTCGGCGTAGCGCGGGTCCTCGGCCATCTTGTTGGAGAAGACGGCGCCGGAGTTGATGTCGAGCACGGTGGCCCCGGCGGCGACCTGCGCCAGCGCGTCGGCCTCCACGCGGGAAAAATCGCCGCGCTCCAGCTCCTCGTTGAGGATCTTGCGGCCCGTGGGGTTGATGCGCTCGCCGATGACGCAGAAGGGCTGGTCAAAGCCGATGATGGCGGTCTTGGTGGCGGACTCGATCACGGTGCGGGTCATGCGTTCTCTCCTGCGAGGCGGGCGAGGATCTGTCCAAGGCCCGGGTCGGTGTAATCTGCAATGGTTTCATGGGCGCCGGCGGCGCGAAGATGCGGGTCGTCCCCGGCGGAGCGGATGCCGACGGTGTAGGCGCCGGAGGCGCGGGCGGCTTTCAGGCCGGAGGGGCTGTCCTCGAAGGCGATGCAATGCTCGGGCGTGACCTGCAGCGCGCGCATGGCGGCGAGATAGGGCTCCGGGTCCGGCTTGCCCGCGACGCATTCGTCGCCGATCACCAGCACCTCGAAGGCGTCGCGCAGGCCGATGGCCTTGAGCATGTGCTCGGCATTGACGCGCGGCGCGTTGGTCACCACGGCGAGGCCCCAGCCTGCGGCCTTGGCCCGCGCCAGAAGCTCCGGCGCGCCGGGCATCGGGGGCTGGCCGCCGATGAGGCGCTCGCGGAAGCGCAGCTCCTTGAGATCGGAGAGCGCCTGCGCATCCTCGCCCGGGAACAGCCTGGGGAAGCTGTCCAGGTTCAGATGGCCATGGATGTGTTCCATGTAGAAGGCTTCGTCGATGCTCCGGCCGCGTTCCTCGAACATTTCGGAGAACACGGCGAAGTGCAGGGGGTCGGACTGGATCAGCGTGCCGTCCAGATCAAAGAGCAAGGCATGTGTCATGCGTGCGTCTTATCAGCCCGTCTTGGCGGCGGGAACAGCAGAAGCGCCGCCATTGTCGATTGCCCACTGCGCGTTGCTCTTGATCCCGCCGAGCGGGAAGAAATGGCAGGTCTCGATGTTGAAGTCCGGGTTCGCGGCCTTGTGGGCGGCGAGCTTCTGGACGACCTCGGTGGGCTCGTAGGGCAGGAGCAGCTTGGACACGTCCATGGCACGCTTCTGCAGGACCTTGAGCGAGGGGCCGACGCCGCAGGCGATGGCGAACTTGATCAGGGTCTGCAGCTTGGCCGGGCCGGCGATGCCGATATGGATCGGCAGGGTGATGCCGTTCGCCTTTAGGCGGTCGGCCCAGGCGATGATCGGGTCGGCGTCGAAGCAGAACTGGGTGGCGAGGGCCATCTTCGCGTCGGTGCGGGACTGGAAGTCCTGCTTCCAGCGCAGAGCCTCCATCACGAGGCGGTCGCCGCCGTCCGCGTCGATGTCCTTGTTGCCCTCCGGGTGACCGGCAACGTGCAGACGCTCGAAGCCCGCCTCGTCGAAGAGGCCGGTTTCCATCAGCTGCATGGAGCTGTGGAAGTCGCCGTGCGGCTGTGCCACGCCGCCCGCGAGCAGCAGGGCCTGACGCACGTTGGCCTCGCCCTGGTAGCGGGCGATCCAGTCGGCGAGCATCGCCTTGTCCTTGATGATCCGCGCCGGGAAGTGCGGCATGACCTTGAAGCCGTCCGCGTTGAGGCGCTTGGCCGTGGCGACCATGTCCTCGATCGGCGTGCCCTCGATATGGGCGATGTAGACCCGGGTGCCTTCCGGCAGCAGGGCGCGGAAGTCCTCGACCTTCTCGGCGGTGCGCGGCATCACCTCGATGGAGTAGCCCTGCAGGAACGCCTCGGTATCGCCGTTGGCGAAGGCGGGCAGGGTGTCTTCACGCTTGCGGAAATTGAACAGGGCCATGACCGTCTCCTTCAGGTTCATCGTCGGGGCCTCAGGCCCATCCATCGTTTGCGATGAGCGCCTTGATGCGCTCGCCGTCGTATTCCGTGTCCAGCCGCGCCGCTTCGGCGTTGGCGGCGTCCTGGGGGTCACCCTCGACCTCGCCCGACGGCACCTTGCGCCATTCGGCGAGGTAGGCGTCGGTCTCGGAGGCGCCGGTCTTCATGGCGGCGCGGTCGATGGCCTGCTCGAAGCGCTCGGGCAGGATGGCCTTGGCGCCGCGTCGGCCCTTGCCGACGATGACCTGCGCCGGGATGTCGCGCCAGTAGACGATTGTGAGCTCTGCCATCGGCTGTGATTCCAGTTCTGTTGGTGCGGTTCATAAAGGCGAAACTTGTCGCGACAGGGGCCATTTTCGACTTTCGCCACGCAAATTCCGACAGCCGGGACCCTAGGGATCTGCCGCGGCGCGTCCATCTCGAAATTCTCATGGTTTTCATGAGGCTGGTTGGCGGGGTATGAGAGGCGCACGCAACGCGGAAGTGATATGGTCGTCCGGATCGAAGCCTACAAGCTGGCCTATGTGCCCCTGCCGAAAGCGGCCTGCTCCTCGGTCAAGCGGGCGCTGGCGCTCGTGGACCCGGACGTGCGCCTGCCGCCGGAGGCGCGGCGCGATGTGGACACCTGGCACCGGCTCTATCCGACGGAGCGCTTCCGGCCGCAGCGGATGGCCGGGCTGGAGGGATATTTCCGCTTCTGCGTGGTGCGCGATCCTCTGGCGCGGCTGCTGTCGGTCTGGACCAACCGGGTGCTGGAGTTCGGCGACCTGCGCAACGCCTGGTCGTTGCAGAGCGGCAAGGTGGACCTGCCGATGGAGCCCGATCCGGACTTCTTCTTCTGCAACCTGACGGCCTATGCCCGGGCGGTGTCCTCGATCAAGCACCATGTGCTGCCCGCGACGCTGTTCCTCGGCCCGGACCTCGGGTTCTACAGCCGGGTTTACCGGACGGAGGCGCTCGCCGAGCTGGGGCCGGAGCTGAGTGCGCGGACCGGGCGGACGGTCGATCTCGGCCGCACGAACCGCAGCGAAACGCGGCTCCGGGCGGAGGATCTGCAGCCTGCGACTCTGGCTGCTCTGGGGCAGAGGCTGGCGGGCGAATACGACTATCTTTCAGGGTTTTACGAGAATCCTTTGCGGTAGTCCCGTCACGACGCTTGCGCGATACCCGCACGCCGCCTATCCTGAACCCAAGTTGATATCGGAAAAGGCGCAGAACAATGGCGCCCAAGCGTCCCAAGGGTGCGGGCGCTTTCCCGAAACCGGTCGAGAGTTCCGCGCCTGACAGGCCCGATCCGAACGCGCTTTACGCGGCGCTGGATCTGGGCACGAACAGCTGTCGTATGCTGATTGCCCAACCCAAGGGCAGCCAGTTTCACGTCGTCGACAGCTTCTCCAAGTCCGTCCAGCTTGGGCACGGGCTCGAAAAGTATGGGCGGCTCAGCCGCTCGTCCATGGCCCGCACCATCGCGGCGCTGCGCGTCTGCCAGCAGAAGATCGACCGTCACGAGGTGAAGAACATGCGCCTCGTCGCGACCGAGGCCTGCCGGCGGGCCCGCAACGCGCGGGAGTTCATCCGGCAGGTGCGGCGGGAGACCGGCCTCAGCCTGGAGATCATCCAGCCGGAGGAGGAGGCCCGCCTCGCGGTGATCAGCTGCGCGCCGCTGGTCTCGACCAAGACGGAACAGTTGCTGGTGGTGGACATCGGCGGCGGCTCGACGGAGCTGGTGTGGATCGACCTGAGCAAGGTCGAGCCGCGCGACCGGCCCCGGGCGATCATGCGCCTGCACGCCGGCTTCCACGCCCCCGCCAGCCCGTTTCCGACCGCGCGGGTGGTGGACTGGATCAGCGTGCCGCTGGGCGTGGCAACGCTGCGCGACCAGTTCGGCGACGTGGAGGACGACGCGGCGCGCTATGCGCTGATGAGCTGGTTCTTCGAGGAGAATCTCGCCGAGTTCGCGCCTTACAAGGACGAGCAGCAGCGCGAGGGCTTCCAGATCGTCGGCACCTCCGGCACGGTGACGACGGTGGCTGCCTCACACCTGGGGCTGCGGCGCTACGACCGGACGAAGGTGGACGGCCTCAGGATGTCCAGCGACCAGATCGAGGCGGTGATCCAGCGCTATCTCGACATGGGCCCGGCGGGGCGGCGGCGCGATCCGCGGATCGGCCCGGACCGGCATGCGCTCATCATGTCGGGCAGCGCGATCCTGCAGGCACTGCTGCGACTCTGGCCGACGGACCGGCTGTCGGTCGCGGACCGGGGGCTGCGCGAGGGGCTGCTGTATGCGCAGATGTCTGCGGATGGTGTTCTCGAAGACGGTCCGCTATAGCGGCGGTTCGGGGTGAGCATGATTTTAGACTGAAATCATGCTCATCGGGGCTCCGCCCCGTCGCCTGCGGCGACTCCCCGAGGTATTTTGGGACCAGAGAAGAGCGGGTTGGCGAGACATGGCGAAGGGGCCGAAGAATTCATCCGGGCGCGGGCAGCGCGATCTCAAGGTCAAGGTGAAGACCGCGCGCGGCCGGTCGCTGTCCTCGACACGCTGGCTGCAGCGGCAGCTCAACGATCCCTATGTCAAGCGCGCCAGGGCGGACGGCTATCGCGGCCGCGCGGCCTACAAGATCCTGGAGATCGACGACAAGTACCGCTTCCTCGTGCCCGGTGCCCGCGTGGTCGACCTAGGCGCCGCGCCGGGGGGCTGGTGCCAGGTGGCGGTCAAACGGGTGAATGCGCTCGGCGAGAAGTCCGGCAAGGCGAAGGGCACGGTGCTCGGCGTCGACCTGCAGGAGATGGACCACATTCCCGGCGCGGAGCTGCACCAGCTCGACTTCCTGTCGGACGGCGCGGATGACCTGATCAAGGGCTGGCTGGGGGGCGGCGCGGATGTGGTGATGTCCGACATGGCGGCGGCCTCCTCCGGACACAAGCAGACCGACCACCTGCGCATCATCGCGCTCTGCGAGGCGGCGGCGGAGCTGGCCTTCGACGTGCTGGACGAGGGCGGCACCTTCGTGGCCAAGGTGCTGGCCGGGGGCGCGGAGGGCACCTTGCAGCATATCCTGAAGCAACGGTTCCGGAAGGTTGCAAATTTCAAGCCGCCGGCCAGCCGCTCCGATTCCTCCGAGAAGTTCGTGGTTGCGACGGGCTTCCGGGGGCGGGACGCCGCCGGTCCGGCCTCAGAGCCAGACGAAGGCTGACCAGGCTGGCGCACGGGCGACGGGGGGCCGGTCCAGAGACTGCGCGGCGAGTCGCTGGAACTGGCGGGCAAAGCCGGGGGAGACCGTCTTGTACGGTGTCGGCACCGGCCTGTCGCCGCCGTCCGGCCGCATTGGCCGGTCCTGCACGCGGGTGCGCAGGCAAAAGCGCAGCGGACCCAGCCGGGCGCGGGCCTTCAGGCGTTCGAGGGCAAGATCGTGGATCATGGGTCAAGTCTCCGACCGGCAGCAGGTCGATGCCCGCAGCCTGCACGGACATTGCGGCGGAAGTGGTCCGACCGCGTGCCGGAACCGCGGCAGCGTTGCGAAATTCGGGATTGACCCCCGGCCCATCGATGGCCTTGATGGCCGGACAACCCGGGAGAGGGAGACTACGGCGATGGCGGTGATCCTGTGTTACGGCGACAGCAACACCCACGGCACGAAGCCGATGGAGATCGCCGGGCAGTCGGACCGGCACCGCGCCAGGGACCGCTGGCCCGATGCCATGGCGCGGGCGCTTGGAGCGGAGCACAGTGTGCTCTCCGAGGGGCTGCCGGGGCGGACCACCGTGCATGAGGACGTGGTCGAGGGCGGCATGCGCAACGGCCTTGCGGTCCTTCCGGCGATTCTGCATTCGCACAAGCCGCTTGACCTGATGGTGCTGATGCTGGGGACCAACGATCTGAAGAACCGCTTCTCGGTCAGCGCCTACGAGATTTCCCGTTCGCTGGAGCGGATCGTGCTGGCCGCCCGCGCCGAGGGCGTGGTCGGGCGCGTGCTGCTCGTCGCCCCGCCGCCGGTGCGGGAATGCGGCACGCTGGTCGACGTCTTTGCCGGGGCCGAAGCCCGGCAGGTGGACATGGCCATGCATATCCGCGCGGCGGCCGGACGGCTGGGCTGCCCCTTCGTCGATGCGGGCGAGACCGTCACGGTGTCCGGCAAGGATGGCGTGCATTGGGACGCGGACGCGCATCTGCGGTTTGGCGCGGTGATGGCGGACGCGGTGCGGGCCGCGCTGGCATGAGAGCACTGCGATCATGCGGGATTTGCCTTTTTTCGGCCTGGCTCGCCGGATGTTCGGCGCCGATCGTGCAGGATTTGACCATTCCCGTGCGCAATCCGACCGCGCAGGTGGCCAGCCAGGCGGACGTGACCTTGGACCGGCTGAGCGGCGATTGGGTGGTTGTCGAAGGCTACGGCATCGCGCCCGGGGCTCGCATCCGCATCGCGGACGGGCTGTTCGTGCTCGACGGACGGCCGATGCCGATGGTGGTGGAGCGGGCCGGACGGCTGATGGTGCAGGGTCGTCCGGTCTGGGTGCACTGGCTGGATGTGGACAACCGCACGGCGGCGCTGGGAGACCCCAACGGCAGCCAGGTGTGGATCATGGACCGCACCGGCAAACCCGGGGAACGGCGGCAGGCGGCGCGGGACATTCTCGCCTGGTACGGTTACGATCTGGGCCGCATGCAATCCGAATGATCGGGCAAGGCTGGCGGTGCGCCGGGGAAGGGACGCAGGAGACATGGATAAACGGGCCTTTCTGAGCGGGTTGTTCGATGCGGCGGTTTCGGCGGCGGACCCGATGACCGCGCTGGCGCAGGCCTTGCCGGACAAGCCGAAGGGCCGAACCGTGGTTGTCGCGCTTGGCAAGGGCGCGGCGCAGCTGGCGGCGGCCTTCGAGACGCTTTGGCAGACACCGGTCGAAGGTGTTGTGGTCACGCGCTACGGCTACGCTGCGCCCTGCCGGTATCTGCCGGTCCTGGAAGCCGCGCACCCGGTGCCCGACGCGGCGGGCCTCGCGGCGACGGACGCGGTGTTCCGGGCGGTGCAGGGGCTCAGCGCGGATGATCTCGTGGTGGCGCTGGTCTGCGGCGGCGGCTCGGCTCTGCTTCCTGCGCCGCCGGAGGGGCTGACGCTGGAGGACGAACAGGCGCTCAACCGGGCCTTGCTGGCATCCGGCGCACCTATCGGCGTGATGAACGCCATCCGCAAACACGTCAGCCGGATCAAGGGCGGCAGGCTGGCCGCCGCGGCGGCGCCGGCGAAGGTGGTCAGCCTCGTTGTATCGGATGTGCCGGGCGACGATCCGGCCCAGGTGGCCTCGGGGCCGACCGTTCCGGACGCGGTGACGGCAAGCGACGCGCTTGGCTACATCGAGGCGAGAAATATCGTTCTTCCAGAACGGATTATGCGTCATATTTCAAGTGATGCATCAGCGGCGCCGGTCCCGAACGATGCCGCCTTTGCGGGGCACGAGGTCAAGGTCATCGCTTCGGCTCGACTGTCGTTGGAGGCGGCGGCGGCTCGGGCGGAGGCGCAAGGCATCCCGGCGGTGATCCTGTCCGACGCGATCGAAGGCGAAGCGAAGGACATCGGATTGATGCACGCGGCGCTGGCGCGGGAGGTTGCCCTGCGCGGCCGTCCCTTCCCGGCGCCGGTCGTCTTGCTGTCCGGGGGGGAAACCACTGTCACGCTTCGGGAAAATCCCGGACGCGGCGGGCGGAACACGGCGTTTCTGCTCAGCCTCGCGGCGGGTATCGAGGGCTTGCCCGGGATCGCCGCGCTGGCCGCCGACACGGATGGCATCGACGGCTCGCAGGACAACGCCGGTGCCTTTGCCGACGGCTGCAGCCTCGCACGGCTGCGAGCGATGGGCCGGGACCCCGGCGATTTCGTCAAGGCGCAGGACCCTTACGGAGCCTTCGAGGCGCTGGGGGATCTCTTCGTGCCCGGTCCTACCGGAACGAATGTGAATGATTTCAGGGCGATACTGGTCGATCCTCAATCATAGGTATAGCCGAAGGAGGCTTCCAGCTCCGCATCCAGATGCGCCAGCATGAAGGCCCGGTCCGCCTCGGGCAGCGGATCGGGCGGCGCGGGGCGCGCGTCCGTCGCGGCTCTGAACCGGGTGCCGAGGCGGCGCAGGACGGGTTTGTAGAACGGCGGTTTCTTTTCAATTTCAAAGGCTTCCGAGAGCTTTTCCAACATGCCGCCCGGATCGGCGGTAAAGGCCTCCATGCGCAGGAACACCACGTTGCGCTCCCGGTTGGCCATGCCCGCCAGCGCCCGCAGCTTGGCGGTGCGCAGGGCAAAGAGGTTTTCAAAGGCGCAGCCGGTGATCGGGTGACGATCCATCTGCAGCACCGCGCCGGTGACCTCCATCTCCGGGTGGATCATCTCGAAATCCGCCGGACGATCCACGATGCTGATCCATTCGTGCCGGATGAATCCAGCGAAATCAAGCTGTTGCAGGTCGGGGTGCACGTGCCACGGCCGTTTGTACATGGAGCGGGCCCAGTCGGCGGCATTGCGCACGATGCAGATGACGAGCAGCCCTTCCGGGATCGCCACCATGCGCGGAAAACCGTGTTTCCAGCCGAGTCCCTCGGTGCGGGCGATGTGCAGGTTCTTCTCGATACTCTTTCGCAGCAGGTTCGTGCCGCTGCCGCGCTCACCCAGCACCTGGAATTGCGTCATCGGGGCCGCGATGCGGCGGATCGCGAGGAAGCCGGAGGGGCCGATCTGGACGGGGGGCTTGGGCATCGTCGTTTGGGGATTCTCAATCTGCGGCGGTCAGGGTAGGGTGGCGAAAAAGGATCGGGGCCGATGCAGAGCACAGCCGCAGCGCTGACCATGGTGCGCGATGACGCGTTCTTCCTCAAGGCGTGGTTGCGTCATTACGGGGAGATTTTCGGTCGGGAGAACTGTTACATCGTGAACCATGGCCGCGGGTCCGAGGTCGCGCGGCTGGCGGAGGGGTGCAATCTCATCGGCATTCCCGGCGATCCGCACCGCAACTTCGACATGAAGCGCTGGCGGATGCTCAACAATCTCGTGCAGGGGCTGCGGTGCTACTACAACCACGTGATCGTGGGCGATGTGGACGAGCTGGTGGTGGTCGACCCGGCGGCGGGGATGAGTCTGCTGGAGTTTCTCGAAACGGCGAAGCTGCGTCGGGTGCTGACGCCGGTGGGGCTGGAGGTGATCCACAGGATCGACGTGGAGGACCAGCCCATCGTGGACCGGATCATCGGCCCGCGCCGGCATGTGCGCCTCGCGCCGCATTATTCCAAGCCCTGTATCGTCAGCAGCGGCGACAAGATCGCGCGAGGCGGGCATTACACGCAGTCGGACAAGCTGTTCACGCCGGACGATCTTTACCTGTTGCACCTGAAATTCTGCGATTTCGATGCCTATGGGGCGGCCATGGACCAGCGCAACCGGGTGACGGAGGCGCTTGGCGGGTCGGTCAAGGACATCGCCATCGGGCGGCACTGGTTCGCGGAGGCGCGGGGCGAGGATCGGGCGGTGTTCCAGGCCTTCGCGGCGCTGAAGACGGTGCCGGGATTCGACCTTGCCCCGGTGCGCAAGCGGATGCACGAGACCTGGGGGCCGCGCGGGGATACCGGGTTCTGGCAGTTCGACAGGCCCGAGTACGCGGTGCAGATGGTCCTGCCGGAGCGGTTCGTCGGGGTGATCTGACGCTTACTTGCCGACGGAGGTGACGAAGGCGATGGCATCGACCATCGGATTGACGCTGCCGATCTGGGATTTGGTCGCGGAGGCGACCTGCACGAGGCTGCGGGAATTGCCGTCGAGCATGTTGTATCCGGCGCTCCAGACGTGCGCGGGGGTGTAGACGAGCACGAAGGCCCCCAGGGCGCCGACGAGCAGCCCGCCGGAGTTGCGTCTCTTGCCTCCGGAGCGGGTGAAGAAGCGATAGACATGCGCCATCAGCAGAATGCCGGAGATCATCAGCAGGGCCGCAAGGCCCATGAAGATGTAGCGGTGGTAATCGGCGTGCAGGTTCCCCTGCTGGAGCGACGATTCGATCAGCGCGCGGTTGTTCGCGATGGTGACCACGAGATAGGCCCAGCCGAACCCGAGGAGGGAGAACCCGATCGGCCGTTCGACCGTTGTGTCACGCCGCGTGCCACTCTCGCCCCAGCGATAGTAGGCCGGATCGACCGTCTTGACGCGACGGCGGAAGTCCTGATGCGAGAGTTTGCGAAAACTGCGTGTCATGCCTCCGGGGTACGTGCCGATTGCGGCATGTGTTTGATGAATTGAGGCGCGGTCTGCCTTAATCGCGGGGGTTTCCTAAAATTTGGTTAATAAATGATTGGGACGGCTGGCCGAAAGGGCGCCGGTCTACCCGGTTTGGCGACCGAGTCAGAGAAAATTCGGACAAAAGACGACTCGTTTTTTGGATGATTCGAGGCCCTGCGCCAGGCCTCCGTCCGGAGCGAATCGGGTGCCAAACCGGCGGCCCGCGCGCCGCTGCGGGAGCGGCACGCGGGGCTGCGGTTTACTGGAAGTTGGCGTGGATCGCGTTGATCGCCTGTTCGTCGATCGTGACCCCGGCGCGGGCCTGGATGTCGGTCGAGAGCGCCTGGAACAGGTCCTGGGCGACGTCCTGCGCGGCCTGGTCGCCGAAGGTCTGGGTCAGTTGTTTGACCTCGTCGCTCTCCGGATCGGCGGCGATGATCTCGTCGAGTCGCAGCACGTAGGCCGTGCCCTCGCCGGGCAGGGCGACAGCCTGGCCCTTGTCCAGTTCGAACGCCTTGGCGAGCAGGCCCGCCGGCAGGTCGGGCATCCGGGCGTTGCGGGCGAGGCCAGGCTCGCTCTGCGGCGTCAGGCCGAGGTCGTCGAAAGTGGCGCCGGAGGAGAGTTGCTCTGCCATCGCCGTGCCATCCGCGATCAGGGCCTCGGTCTGCTGGTCGCGTTCCCAGCCGGTGCGGACGGCGTCGGTCACGTCCTCGTAGGGCTGCGGGGCCGGGGCGCGGATCTCGTCGAGCCGCAGCGCGAACAGGCCGCCGTCGCCCAGCTGGTCGATCTGCGGATAGTCGCCATCGGCCACCGCCGCGGCGGCGTTGCGGAAGGCGTCATACCCGGCGATTCCCTCGGCGCTGTCCTCTGTCCAGTCAATCTGGCCAAGTTCGAGGTCCGTGCCCTCGGCCAGCTCTTCCAGCGTCGCACCGGCGGCCATCTCGTCGTCGAGGCTCTGGGCCATGCCGTCGATCACCCGGCGGGCGCGGTCGAGCGCAAGCGTGTCGCGCAGGTGCGGCTCGGCCTCCTCGAAAGGCGTGGTCACGGCGGGCAGCACGGCGTTGACGCGGAACAGGGCCGGTCCGAGCGCGGTGGGGGCGGGACCGGCGATCTCGCCGACATCGACGGAGAAGACGGCGTCTGCGGCGGCCTCCAGATCGTCGCGGGTCACGTCGCCAAGGTCCGTGTCCGCCAGGTCAAGCCCGCGTTCGGTGACCAGCGCCTCGAAGTCCACCTCGCCGGATTGCAGCCGCTCCCACGCCGCCTCGGCCTCCGCATCGTCGGCAAAGACGAGGCGCTCGACAAGGCGGCGCTCGGGCATGTTGAATTCCGCCTCGCGCTCGTCATAGGCGGCGCGCAGGGTAGCCTCGTCCACCTCGACGGTGTCGACGATCATGTCGGGCGTGATCCAGACGTAGGTGATGACCTTGGTCTCGGGCAGGGTGAATTCGGCGATATGCGCCTCGTACCATGCCTTGAGCGCCGCCTCGTCGGGATCGGGCAGGCCGATGTTGCTGGCGCCTGGCGTCAGCTCCGCCCAGGTGAAGGCGCGGCGCTCGGCGGCGTAGCCGGTGAGCGTCCTGATATAGCTGTCAGGCAGTTTGGTTCCGGCGAGGACGGCCCCCTGCAGCAGGGTCGCGGCGCTCTGGCCGCGCAGCTGTTCCTCGAAATCGCGCTCCGACAGGCCCGCGTTCTGCAGCGCGGTGCTGTAGGCCACGCGGTTGAATGCGCCGTCCGGCCCCTGGAAGGCGCGGATGTTGCGCAACTCCTTGGCAAGGTGGTCGTCGCCTACGGAAATGCCAAGCGTGTCCGCTTCGTTCTCCAGCGCGGCGGTCACCACCATCTGGCTCAGCACCCGCTGCGGCAGACCGAGGGCCTGCGCCTGCTGGAAGCTGACCGGTTGGCCGACCTGGGCCTCCAGCGCGCGCATCTCGTTCTGCAGGGCGCGGCCATAATCCGTCACCGGCATGTCGGTATCGCCCACCGATCCGATGCTGCGCACCTGTCCCGAGAAGTTGGTGACGCCAAAGCCACCGAGGCCGATGACCAGGACGCCGATCAGGATGAGACCGAGGGTCTTGGTGGTGCTGCCGCGTTTCGAAGCCATGAGGTCCTCCCCGGGTGTGGTCTGGCTGGCCTTGTCTACTTGCCACCCCCGGGGGCTGCAAGGGGCCAGTCGAGCGCGGCAAGGCGTTCGGTCATGGTCGCGATCCCGGCGCTGTCGGCATTGGCAAAGGCGACGCGGAACTGCCGTTCGCCGGTGGCGTCGCCCTTGGGGTAGAACATGGAGCCGGGCAGCAGCAGGACACCGGCCTCGCGGACGATTTTCGGCGCGAGGGTGGCGGCGGGTTCGGCGAAGGGATGTTCGACGTAGGCGAAATAGGCGCCAAGACCGAGGAGGGTCCAGCCTTTTGCCGCCAGCTTCGGGAAGTGTTCGGCGACGGCGGCGCGGCGGGACAGGATCTCCTGCCGCTGCTCCGCGACCCAGGGGCCAAGGTGACGCAGGCCCCATTCGGCGGCGATCTGGCCGATCTGCGGGGCGCAGATGGCGACGGTGTCCATGAACTTCTCCACCTCCGCCAGCAGCGCCGGGCAAGCGACGATCGCGCCGACGCGGTGGCCGGTGAGGCGGTAGGCCTTGGAGAAGCTGTAGAGCTGAATGAGGGTCTCGTCCCAGCCGGGCGCCCTCAGCAGGTCATGCGGCGCGCCGTTCATGGAGTGAAAATCGCGGTAGGTTTCGTCGAGGATCAGCTTGAGGCCGTGTTTGCGGGCGAGATCGAAAAAGGCGCGCAGGGTCTCGGGCGGGTATTCCACGCCGCCGGGGTTGTTGGGCGAGACCAGCGCGATGGCCCGGGTGCGGGGGGTGACGAGCGCTTCGGCGGCGTCGGCATCGGGGATCAGGTCCGCTCCGGTGGCAAGCGGCACGGCGGTGACGCCGGACATATCGAGCCACATCTTGTGGTTGAAATACCAGGGCAACGGCAGGATGACCTCGTCACCCTCGGTGGTGAGCGCGGTGAGCACGGCGGCAAAGGCCTGATTGCAGCCTTGGGTGATGGCGATCCGAGCGGCGTCGACCGCGCCGCCGTAGTGCTGCGACCAGGTCTCCGCGAGCGCCTGCCGCAGGGAGGCGTTGCCCAGCACCGCGCCGTAGAGATGCGCCTCGGGCCGCTCCATCGCCTCGGCCATGGCGGCACGCAGGGCGGGCGGTGGCGGATCGACCGGCGCGGCCTGGCTGAGGTTGATCAGCGGCCGCTCCGGCGGAAAGGTCACGCCATCGAGCCAGCGCCGGGCCTCCGGGATGGGCGGCGGGAAGGTGGTGGCGGTGCGGGTGGTCATGGCGTTGTCCTGCAAGAGTTTTGCGCAGGGTAGTGCACCGGCGTGTCGCCGGAAAGGGGACCTGTGGGCCATGGGCCGCCAAGCCGTCACGCTAGCGCGTCGTAGGCCTCCCGGGCGGCGCGGATCGCGGGATGATTGTCGCTGGCCCAGGAACTGAGCGTCGCGATCGGTGTCAGCGAGGACCGGCCAAGCGCGGTCAGCGCGTATTCCACCGACGGGGGCTTGGTCGGGTAGACCGTGCGGGAGATCAGGCCGTCCCGTTCCAGATCGCGCAGGCTTTGGGTCAGCATGCGTTTGGATATGTCCCCGACGATGCGCTGCAGGGCGGAGAAGCGCTTCGGCTCGGCTTCGAGCGCGATGAGGATCAGGAGCGTCCATTTCTGGCCGACCCGGTCCAGCACGTCGCGGATCGGACAGGCGCCCGGATCGTCCGGTCGGCCCGCGGGCCAGTCGGGGAAGAGGCGGTTACCTGCATGTTCCCTGGTCATGAATTTGTGCCTCCTTTTCGATGGCTGACCTGTGGTCTACATCTGAGACCATATCCCGATTCGGGACTGAAATCACGCCTGATTGGCATAAAACGGAAAGGAAAGACGAAATGGCTTTGACCTATATGGTGACGGGCGCCTCCGGGCAGCTGGGTGGATTGGTGATCGAGGCGCTGCTCCAGCGCGTGGCGCCCGAGGAGATCGGCGCATTGGTGCGGCGGCCCGAGGCGGCGGCGGCCCTGGAGGCGAAAGGGCTGACGGTGCGCGTGGCGTCCTATGACGATCCGGCAGCGCTGGAGGCGGCGTTTGCAGGCGTGTCCCGGCTGTTGCTGATTTCGTCCAGCGAAGTTGGCCAGCGGGCCGCGCAGCACGCCAACGCCATTGCCGCTGCCAAGGCGGCGGGCGTGGATTTCGTGGCCTATACGTCGCTACTGGGCGCCAAGGGCTCGCCGCTGACGGTGCTGGCCGGCGAGCATGTGGCGACCGAAGAGGCCCTGGCGGCCTCCGGGCTGCCCCATGCGGTGTTGCGCAATGGCTGGTACACGGAGAACTATGTCATGGGGGCGGGTTCGGCGCTGCAGCATGGCGCGCTGATCGGCGCGGCCGGCGAGGGCCGGATTTCCAGTGCGGCGCGGGTCGATTACGCGGAGGCGGCGGCGGCGGTGCTGGCCGGACCTCTGCCCGAGAGCGGCACGGTCTATGAGCTGGCCGGCGACACGAGCTACGATCTGGCCGAGTTTGCCGCCGAGATTTCGCGCCTCAGCGGCAAGGATATCCCCTATGTCAACATGACCGGCCCGGAGTACGCCGGGGCGCTGCTTGGCGCGGGGCTGCCGGAGCCGGTGGCGCAGATGCTGGCCAACAGCGACGAAGGCGCGGCGCAAGGCGGGCTTTACAGCGGGTCCGGCGATCTGTCCCGGCTGATCGGACGCGGCACCACGCCTTGGCAGGAGACGCTGAAGGCCGCGATTGCCTGATCTTGGACCGATGACCGGGGGCCTGCGCCCCCGGTTTGCGGGGCTCTGCCCCGGAACCCCGAGGTATTTCGGGACCAAAGAAGAGCGGGCGCTCAGTCGTCGCCGCGGTAGGGTTTGACGTATTGCAGCGCCATGTCCCAGGGGAAGAAGATCCAGGTGTCCTGGCTCACCTCGGTGATATAGGTGTGGACCTGCGGCTTGCCCATCGGCTTGGCGTAGACCGTGGCGATCTGTGCCTTGGGGTAGAGCTGGCGCACGAGTTCCAGCGTCTTGCCGGTATCGACCAGATCGTCGACGATCAGGATACCTTCCCCGTCGCCCATCAGCTTCGGATCGGGGGATTTCAGGACCTGCGCCTCGCGCCGCTGATCCGCCTTGCCGCCGCCGGAATGGTAGGACTTGACGGAGATCGTATCGACGGCGCGGATGTCGAGTTCGCGGGCGACGATCATCGCCGGGGCCATGCCGCCCCGGGTGATGGCGACCACGGCCTTCCACGCGCCGTTGTCCGGGCCTTGCCCCTGAAGCCGCCAGGCCAGCGCCCGTGCGTCGCGGTGCAGCTGGTCCCAGCTGACGTGAAAGCCCTTTTCGTGCGGCAGGCGGTTGTCCATGGCGTTCCCCGTGATGTGTCTTCGGATGGCCGCTGTCTTAGGCCAGCGGGGCTGGCGCTGGCAAGGCTTGAAGCGGGTGCGGCAGGCTGTTGTCCTGTCCCGGATGGCCGGCGCGGAAACAAAGACGCCCCGGCACGGGACCGGGGTGTCTGAAATTCAGAAGGCTCTGCGGAAGGCTCAGCCCTTGGTGATGTCCGGCGCGTCCACCGCCTTCATGCCGACGACGTGGTAGCCCGCGTCGACGTGATGGGTCTCGCCGGTGACGCCGCTGCCGAGGTCGGAGAGGAGATAGAGCGCGGATTTGCCCACGTCCTCGATGGTCACGTTGCGGCGCAGCGGCGAGTTGTACTCGTTCCACTTCATGATGTAGCGGAAGTCGCCGATGCCGCTGGCGGCGAGGGTCTTGATCGGACCGGCGGAGATGGCGTTGACGCGGATGCCGTCCTTGCCGAGATCTTCGGCGAGGTAGCGCACGGAGGCCTCCAGCGCCGCCTTGGCCACGCCCATGACGTTGTAATGCGGCATGATGCGCTCGGCGCCGTAATAGGTCAGGGTCACGGCGGAGCCGCCGTTCTTCATCATCTTCTCGGCGCGCTGCATTACCGCGGTGAAGCTGTAGACCGAGATGTCCATGGTCATGGTGAAGTTGTCCCGGGACGTGTCGACGTAGCGGCCGCGCAGCTCGTTCTTGTCAGAGAAGCCGATGGCGTGGACGATGAAATCGAGGCTGTCCCAGCGCGTCTTGAGCTCCGCGAACAGCGCGTCGATCGAGGCGCCGTCGGACACGTCGCAGGGCAGCACGATGTCGGAGCCCAGTTGACCGGCCAGCGGGCCGACCCGCTTCATCAGGGCCTCGCCCTGGTAGGAGAAGGCCAGCTCCGCGCCGGCGTTGGCGCAGGCCCGTGCGATGCCCCAGGCAATCGACTTGTCGTTGGCAAGCCCCATGATCAAGCCGCGCTTTCCGGCCATCAACCCGTTTGACATGGACACCTCTCCACCCAGATATTTCGTCAGACGTCGTTTAGGCGATCCCCCGGGGGCCATCAAGCCTGCATCCGCAGCAAAGCGCCCGGACAGACATCGAGGACCAGGAAGATCATGACGGACAGAAGCGGTATTTTCGCCGGAGCGGACCCTTTCGACATCGCGCGGGCCTGGCTCGCGGAAGCGGAGCAGAGCGAAATCAACGATCCGAACGCCATCGCGCTGTCGACGGTGGACGCGGACGGGATGCCGAACGTGCGCATGGTACTGCTCAAGGAGATCGAGGACGACGGGTTCGTGTTCTACACCAACTACGGCAGCGTGAAGGCGCAGGAGATCGACGGCGCCGGGAAGGCGGCTTTCGTGCTGCATTCGAAGTCGCTGCGGCGGCAGATTCGCGCTCGCGGCTTGGTTGAACGGGTCGATGGTCAACAGGCGGATGAGTACTATGCATCGCGTTCGCTCAAGAGCCGACTGGGGGCCTGGGCATCGCAGCAGTCGCAGCCGCTTTCCTCGCGCGGCGCGCTCATGGCGGAGGTGGCCCGGGTGACCGCGAAACACGGTCCAAATCCGGCAAGACCGCCGTTCTGGGGCGGTTTTCGCATCCGTCCGACCGAGATCGAATTCTGGGCCGACGGGCAATTCCGCCTGCATGATCGCTTCCGCTGGACCCGGACGGATTTCAGCCAAAACTGGCACGTCGAACGCCTGAACCCCTGAAAATTGCAGGCCGACGCCCGGCTAATTCCCGCTCTAGGTGAGTAGGTGACACAAAATTGCTCTTTTGGACAGGTTGCGCTGACCTGTCGGAATGACGCAGACAATAGGGCGGGACACGTCACTCAAGAATAACTGGAAGTCACAGGTTGGGACAGCAAGACAACGCACAAGAGCGGGTCGTCGGCAAGGTAAAGTGGTTCGATCCGGCAAAGGGGTTCGGTTTCGTCATTTCGGATTCCGGCGGTGCCGACATCCTGCTGCACGCCAACGTGCTGCGGAACTTCGGTCAGAGCTCGGTCGCCGATGGCGCCCGCATCCAGATCGGTGTGCAGAAAACGGACCGCGGCGTTCAGGCCACCGAGGTCTTTTCGATCGAACCGCCCGAGGGCAGCGAAGGGGCGCCGCTGGCGGATTTCGAGGATCTCGACGCCGAGGTCATCGCCAATGCGCCGCTGGAGCCGGCGCGGGTGAAATGGTTCGACAAGGCCAAGGGCTTCGGTTTCGCAAACGTGTTTGGCAAATCCGACGACATCTTTATACACATCGAAGTGCTGCGGCGCTCGGGCCTCGCTGATCTTCAGCCGGGCGAGGCGCTGGCCATTCGCGTTGTCGATGGCCGCCGTGGCCGGATGGCGATGGAGGTGTTCGCATGGGAAGCCGCGCTCACGCGTTGACGGGTCTGGTCCTCTGGCTGGCGGGTATGGGGATGCCCGCGCTGGCCGGGGGGATCTGTACCGAGGACTCGGTCTGGCTGCGCGGTGACTTCGGCAAGGTCCGCTTCGGCGTCGACGTGGCGGACGACGCAGACGAGCGGGCCCGCGGCCTGATGTACGTGGAAAAGATGCCGACCAGCCACGGCATGCTGTTCGTCTATCCCGAGGAAGATCCGGCCGGTGTGGCCTTCTGGATGAAGAACACGCTGATTCCGCTCGACATGATCTTTGCCGACGCCAATGGCGTGGTGACCAAGGTGCACGCCAACGCGGTTCCGGGCGATCTGACGCCGATCCCGTCGGATGGTCCGGCGCAGTATGTGCTGGAGATCAACGGCGGTCTGGCGGCGATGTTGCAGATCGAGCCGGGTGCCGAGATGCGTCATCCGGCGATCACCGGCGCGGCCTGGGCCTGCGAATAGACTTTCGGCTTTTCATGCGCGACGGATGCCGCTAAAGGGTGGCACAGTCGGGGTGTAGCGCAGCCTGGTAGCGCGTCTGTTTTGGGTACAGAAGGCCGTGAGTTCGAATCTCGCCTCCCCGACCACTTTCCTCCCTGCAAGATCCTGAATCGGACGGCACCATATCTGGTGTCTTGCCGCTTTGTCCGTGGCGGCCGCGTCCCGGAGGCGATGGTGTGGTCTGTGGACCGAGTCGCAGGTCCGACTCGCATGGAGGCCGCGTGATCCGCCATTTGGACGCTTGCGCGTGCTTCCCGCGCCACAAGATGTAGTCCATGGCATCAACTGTCATACTACCGTTGCGATTTCATGCGATAGTTTAACGCCTGTGGATAAACCGCCCTTCCGACATTGAAAATCCGGGGATTTGCGGGCGGTTTCCGGCGTCCGGTCTTGTGCATGAATCGGGGGATTTTCCGAAGCGGTTTTCCGGCCTCCGGCGTCAACCTGAAAAACCCGGCGAAACTGGTAAAAAATCCGTTGACCGTGCCGCGTCTCCTGCGCCATTTTGTGTGAGCATCGCGAGACGCCCACTAAATCTAGTGGCTGCATCAAGGGGAGCGGTGAGGCGACATCATCGAAGGCACAAGCTTTCACGGGCGTTCAGCAGTGGCACGCCTGATGGCTCCTTGCATCCCCTGGTCAGGAAAGCCGGTCGCGGGGCTTGGGACAACAGGTCAAAATTTGCACGACGGGGCAGGTCATGAAAATCGAAAGAAAGTTCACCAAGGCAGGGCAGGATGCGTATACGGGCATCGCATTCACCACCACGACGTCGGAAATCCGCAATCCTGACGGCAAGGTCGTGTTCAGCCAGGACAATCTCGAAGTTCCCGCCAAGTGGAGCCAGGTTGCCAGCGACGTGATCGCGCAGAAATACTTCCGCAAGGCGGGCGTTCCGGCCCAGCTCAAGAAGGTGAAGGAAAAGGGCGTGCCCGAGTTCCTGTGGCGCTCTGCCCCCGCCAGTGCCAAGACCGAGCGCATCGGCGAGACCTCCGCCAAGCAGGTGTTCGACCGTCTCGCGGGTGCCTGGACCTACTGGGGCTGGAAGGGCGGCTATTTCTCGACCGAAGAGGACGCGCAGGCGTATTTCGACGAGATGCGCTACATGCTCGCCACGCAGATGGCCGCGCCGAACTCGCCGCAGTGGTTCAACACCGGTTTGCACTGGGCCTATGGCATCGACGGTCCGGGGCAGGGCCATTATTATGTCGACTTCGAGAACGGCGAACTGACCCGCTCGACCTCAGCCTACGAGCACCCGCAGCCGCACGCCTGCTTTATCCAGTCGGTGCAGGATGACCTCGTCTCCGACGGCGGCATCATGGACCTTTGGGTGCGCGAGGCGCGTCTGTTCAAGTATGGCTCCGGCACCGGCACCAACTTCTCCTCGCTCCGCGCCGCCAATGAACCGCTGTCCGGCGGTGGCAAGTCCTCCGGCCTGATGGGCTTCCTCAAGATCGGCGACCGTGCTGCCGGTGCGATCAAGTCCGGCGGAACCACGCGCCGCGCGGCGAAGATGGTGATCTGCGACGTCGACCACCCGGACATCGAAGAGTTCATCAACTGGAAGGTCATCGAGGAGCAGAAGGTCGCGTCGATCGTCGCGGGCTCGAAGATACACGAAAAGATGCTCAACGGCATCTTCGGCGCGATCAAGCTGTGGGACGGCGCCGAGGCGGACGCATACGACCCGGCAAAGAACGAGGCGCTGAAGGGCGCGATCCGCGCCGCCAAGGGCGTGATGATCCCCGAGACCTATATCAAGCGCGTGCTGGACTATGCCAAGCAGGGCTATTCCAGCATCGAATTCCCGACCTACGACACCGATTGGGACAGCGAAGCCTACGCGTCGGTTTCCGGCCAGAACTCGAACAACTCCATCCGCGTGACCGACGCCTTCCTTCGGGCGGTCAAGGAAGACAAGCCGTGGGAGCTGCTGCGCCGCACCGATGGCAAGGTCGCCAAGACCATCTCCGCCAAGGAGCTCTGGGATCAGGTCGGTCATGCCGCCTGGGCCTGTGCCGACCCGGGCATCCAGTTCCACGACACCGTCAACGCCTGGCACACCTGCCCGGAGGATGGCGAGATCCGCGGATCGAACCCGTGCTCCGAGTACATGTTCCTCGACGACACGGCGTGCAACCTCGCCTCGATGAACCTGCTGACCTTCTACAAGGGCGGCCGGTTCGATGCGGAAAGCTACATGCACGCCACGCGCCTCTGGACGCTGACGCTGGAAATCTCCGTGCTCATGGCGCAGTTCCCGTCTCAGGAAATCGCGCAGCGCTCGTATGACTACCGGACCTTGGGCCTCGGCTACGCCAACATCGGCGGCCTCCTGATGAACATGGGCTTCGGCTATGACAGCGACGAGGGCCGGGCGCTCTGCGGGGCATTGACCGCGCTGATGACCGGTGTGGCCTATGCCACCTCCGCCGAAATGGCGGGCGAACTCGGCGCCTTCGCCAAGTACGAGAAGAACAGCCAGCATATGCTGCGCGTCATTCGCAACCACCGCAACGCCGCTTACGGCGCGTCCACCGGTTACGAGAACCTCGCGGTCAAGCCGGTGCCGCTGGACCATGCCCATTGCCCGGATGCGACCCTGGTCGAGCTGGCCATGGGCGCCTGGGACGAGGCGCTGCGCCTCGGCGAGATGCACGGCTACCGCAACGCCCAGACCTCGGTGATTGCCCCGACCGGCACCATCGGCCTCGTCATGGACTGCGATACCACCGGGATCGAGCCCGACTTCGCCCTCGTGAAGTTCAAGAAGCTGGCCGGCGGCGGCTACTTCAAGATCATCAATCGCTCCGTGCCCGCCGCGCTGGAAAAGCTCGGCTATGGCTCCGCGCAGATCGAGGAGATCATCGCCTATGCCGTCGGCCACGGCACCCTCGGCAATGCGCCCGGCATCAACCACACCGCGCTGATCGGCCATGGCTTCGGCCCGCGCCAGATCGAGAAGATCGAAGCCTCGCTGGCCACCGCCTTCGACATCCGCTTCGTCTTCAACCAGTGGACGCTGGGCGAGGAGTTCTGCCGCGAGACGCTGGGCATCCCGGCGGCCAAGCTGAACGATCCGACCTTCGACCTGCTCAAGCACCTCGGCTTCAGCAAGGCGGACGTGGACGCGGCGAACGATCACGTCTGCGGGACCATGACGCTGGAAGGTGCGCCGTTCCTCAAGGAAGAGCACCTGAACGTCTTCGACTGCGCCAACACCTGCGGCAAGAAAGGCAAGCGGTATCTTTCGGTCGAGAGCCACATCACCATGATGGCCGCCGCGCAGTCCTTCATCTCCGGCGCGATCTCCAAGACCATCAACATGGCCAACAACGCCACCATCGAGGATTGCCAGAAGGCTTACGAGCTGTCCTGGTCCCTCGGGGTGAAGGCGAACGCCCTCTACCGCGACGGCTCCAAGCTCAGCCAACCGCTGGCCGCCGCGCTGGTGGAGGATGACGAGGAGGCCATGGAGGTACTGGAAAGCGGCTCCACGCATGAGAAGGCCGCCGTTCTGGCCGAAAAGATCGTCGAGAAGATCGTCATCAAGGAGATCGTGAAGTCCGAACGCACGAAGATGCCGGAACGCCGCAAGGGCTACACCCAGAAGGCCATCGTCGGCGGGCACAAGGTCTACCTGCGCACCGGCGAATACGCGGACGGCAGCTTGGGCGAGATTTTCATCGACATGCACAAGGAAGGCGCGGGCTTCCGGGCGATGATGAACAACTTCGCCATCGCCGTGTCGGTCGGCCTGCAATACGGAGTGCCGCTGGAAGAGTTCGTCGACGCCTTCACCTTCACCAAGTTCGAACCGGCGGGCATGGTGCAGGGCAACGACTCGATCAAGAACGCGACTTCGATCCTCGACTATATTTTCCGCGAGCTGGCCGTGTCCTACCTCGACCGCACCGACCTCGCCCATGTCAAACCCGAAGGCGCGACCTTCGACGACATCGGCCGCGGCGAGGAAGAGGGCGTGTCGAACGTCAGGGAATTGTCGGACTCGGCCGCCTCGCGCTCGCTCGAAGTGCTCAAGCAAATCAGCTCCACCGGCTACCTTCGCAAGCGCCTGCCGCAGGAACTGGTTGTCCTGCAGGGCGGCATGACCGGCACCGATCCGGTCTCGGCGCTGAGCACGCTGGTTCCCGCCACGGGCGGCGCGGCCATGACCTCCACGGTTGCGGTGGCTGCCGGAACCATGACGCTCGACGAGCGGACCAAGGCGAAGATGCAGGGCTACGAGGGCGATCCGTGCGGCGAATGCGGCAACTACACGCTGGTGCGCAACGGCACCTGCATGAAGTGCAACACCTGCGGCGGGACGTCGGGGTGTAGCTGATCGGACAGGGCAGGGGGCTTCCGCCGCCTGCCGAGACTTCCGGGACCTCTGCGGAGGCCCCAGGCGCGGACAAGGCCGCAGGCAAACCAAGGGATCGGGCGGTGATCGAAAACCGAGTCTTGTCAGCGAACCTCGAGGGGTCCCGTTTGGGGCCCCTTTTTTCATGCGAGAGTGGAAGGTTTCGGGGGCTACGGAGTTTTCCACAGCAAATTTCCGGGCTAGGGGCTGGGTCGACCAATCCTTGCATAAGTCGTTTAAAAACAGTATTTTACAGAATGAAGGCTGGATGGGGCAGGGGTCTTTCGAACCCCGAATGAGAGCGTTAACGACAAAAAATCGCGCCCCGGTCAAAAAAACTTCAAAAAACCGCTTGCAGGGGTCTGCGGTTATCCGTAGAAGCCCCCTCACCGGCGGCGCTGAGGTGCTGATCGGGAGGCCGGACGGGACGGCGGGGCGGTGCTCCGGGGGACTGGACGGTAACATATCAGAGGCATATCCGGGCGGGCGCGCCGAACAAGTCAGGGCGCATCCGGTTGGTTTTTGCTTCTGCGCTATTTGACATCGCGAGTATCTGAAGAGATATGTGGGCGGCTTGGGTTCATTTCGATGGATCAAATGTCTGCATATCAACGCTGGTAGGGCTTCGGTCCGATGATCCAGTGTCAGCTTCACTGTTTGGACGGCTTTCGGTTTCTGATGAAACTGAAGCAC
>NZ_JBNAGK010000019.1:72500-75324 GCF_049803835.1 Tropicibacter sp. S64
CTCTGCGATAAGTCATGGTTAGCCGAGAATAGGCTTTGATCCATGAATCTCCGAATGGGGCAACCCACCTGATACTCAGTTATTATTAGCCCTCGTGGTTATTGATAATTGGGTAAAACAGGTACTTATTACCTGAATACATAGGGTTTTAAGAGCAAACCCGGGGAACTGAAACATCTAAGTACCCGGAGGAAAGGACATCAATAGAGACTCCCCTAGTAGCGGCGAGCGAACGGGGACCAGCCGAGCCTTGAGAGTGACCAGAATGATCTGGAAAGATCAGCCATAGTGGGTGACAGCCCCGTATGGGAAGCTCGATGGGACGTATCAAGTAGGGCGGGACACGTGAAATCCTGTCTGAAGATCGGGGGACCACCCCCGAAGGCTAAGTACTCCTTACTGACCGATAGCGAACCAGTACCGTGAGGGAAAGGTGAAAAGCACCCCGACGAGGGGAGTGAAACAGTACCTGAAACCGGACGCCTACAAGCAGTCGGAGGGGCCTTGCGCCCTGACGGCGTACCTTTTGTATAATGGGTCATCGACTTGGTCTATCTAGCAAGCTTAAGCCGTTAGGTGTAGGCGCAGCGAAAGCGAGTCTTAATAGGGCGCATGAGTTAGATGGATCAGACCCGAAACCGAGTGATCTAGGCATGACCAGGATGAAGACAAGGTAACACTTGTTGGAGGTCCGAACCCACACCTGTTGAAAAAGGTCGGGATGAGTTGTGCCTAGGGGTGAAAGGCCAATCAAACTCGGAGATAGCTGGTTCTCTGCGAAATCTATTTAGGTAGAGCGTCATCCGAATACCCCGGGGGGTAGAGCACTGGATGGGTAATGGGGCCCCACAGGCTTACTGATCCTAACCAAACTCCGAATACCCGGGAGTACTAGATGGCAGACACACGGCGGATGCTAACGTCCGTCGTGAAGAGGGAAACAACCCTGACCTACAGCTAAGGCCCCCAATTCATGGCTAAGTGGGAAAGCAGGTGGGACGACCAAAACAACCAGGAGGTTGGCTTAGAAGCAGCCATCCTTTAAAGATAGCGTAACAGCTCACTGGTCTAAACAAGTTGTCCTGCGGCGAAGATGTAACGGGGCTCAAGCCATGAGCCGAAGCTTAGGATGCCGCAAGGCATGGTAGCAGAGCGTAGTGTGACATAGCACTTGTCTTTATTGCCGCACTTAGGAAGCTGGAGCATTAACGTGCTCAAGTAGCCGATAGGCGGTAGCACAAGACAAAGTGCTTTCTGTGAAGCCGGCGCGTGAGCGATCCGGTGGAGAGATCACTAGCGAGAATGATGACATGAGTAGCGACAAAGAGTGTGAGAGACACTCTCGCCGAAAGTCCAAGGGTTCCTGCTTAAAGCTAATCTGAGCAGGGTAAGCCGACCCCTAAGGCGAGGCCGAAAGGCGTAGTCGATGGGAACCAGGTTAATATTCCTGGGCCAGATGGAAGTGACGGATTGCGACTGTAGTTTGCCCTTATCGGATTGGGTGGGCTGCTGAGCGGTTCCTGGAAATAGCTCCATCATGAGATCGTACCCTAAACCGACACAGGTGGACTGGTAGAGAATACCAAGGCGCTTGAGAGAACGATGTTGAAGGAACTCGGCAAAATACCTCCGTAAGTTCGCGAGAAGGAGGCCCGGTTCCTAGGCAACTAGGGGCTGGGGGCACAAACCAGGGGGTGGCGACTGTTTACTAAAAACACAGGGCTCTGCGAAGTCGCAAGACGACGTATAGGGTCTGACGCCTGCCCGGTGCCTGAAGGTTAAAAGGAGGGGTGCAAGCTCTGAATTGAAGCCCAGGTAAACGGCGGCCGTAACTATAACGGTCCTAAGGTAGCGAAATTCCTTGTCGGGTAAGTTCCGACCTGCACGAATGGCGTAACGACTTCCCCGCTGTCTCCAACATCGACTCAGCGAAATTGAATTGCCGGTCAAGATGCCGGCTACCCGCGGTTAGACGGAAAGACCCCATGCACCTTCACTACAGCTTCGCACTGGCATCAGGCACAACATGTGCAGGATAGGTGGTAGGCTTTGAAACCGGGACGCCAGTCCCGGTGGAGCCATCCTTGAGATACCACCCTTGTTCTGCTTGATGTCTAACCGCGGTCCGTTATCCGGATCCGGGACCCTGCGTGGCGGGTAGTTTGACTGGGGCGGTCGCCTCCTAAAGCGTAACGGAGGCGCGCGAAGGTTGGCTCAGAGCGGTCGGAAATCGCTCGTTGAGTGCAATGGCAAAAGCCAGCCTGACTGCGAGACTGACAAGTCGAGCAGAGACGAAAGTCGGCCATAGTGATCCGGTGGTCCCAAGTGGGAGGGCCATCGCTCAACGGATAAAAGGTACGCTGGGGATAACAGGCTGATACTGCCCAAGAGTCCATATCGACGGCAGTGTTTGGCACCTCGATGTCGGCTCATCTCATCCTGGGGCTGGAGCAGGTCCCAAGGGTATGGCTGTTCGCCATTTAAAGAGGTACGTGAGCTGGGTTTAGAACGTCGTGAGACAGTTCGGTCCCTATCTGCCGTGGGTGTAGGATACTTGAGAGGAGTTGCCCCTAGTACGAGAGGACCGGGGTGAACGTTCCACTGGTGGACCTGTTGTTGCGCCAGCAGCAGTGCAGGGTAGCTATGAACGGACAGGATAACCGCTGAAGGCATCTAAGCGGGAAGCCCCCCTCAAAACAAGGTATCCCTGAGGACCGTGGTAGACCACCACGTCGATAGGCCGGAGATGTAAGCGCAGCAATGCGTTCAGTTGACCGGTACTAATGGTCCGATAGGCTTGATTTGATCCAGTAACAGCAAGGCT
>NZ_JBNAGK010000020.1:0-69653 GCF_049803835.1 Tropicibacter sp. S64
TGAGCTCCTCCCCGAAAATCGGACAGTGACGGAAGCTACTATCTGACGTCTGCTGGTCTCTAAGAACGAGGAGATCAGAACATGTCGAAACGCAGGAACCATGACGCGGGCTTCAAGGCTCGCGTGGCGCTGGAAGCCCTGAAGGGCGAGCGCACGGTGTCGGAGCTGGCCGCGGAATACGGCGTGCATCCGACCATGATCCATCAGTGGAGCGAGCCATTGTGCGCCATTGGTTCAAGAACAATGGCGAGCGCGCTGCTTGAAGGCGCATCTGACATTTTCGAGCGCGGCGGGAAGAAGAAGGCCGAGGTCGACGAGGAGACGGTGCGGTCGCTTCACGCCAAGATCGGGGAACTGGCCGTCGCCAACGATTTTTTGTCCAGAAAGCTCAAGCCTTGGACCGGCAAGTGAGGCGCGGGATGATCGAACGCTCTCACCCCACGCTGTCGGTCGGGGCGCAATGCCGCCTGCTGTCGATCTCGCGGTCGTCGTTCTACTACGCACCGCTGGGCGAGACCGCAGTGAACCTGGCGCTCATGCAACTGATCGACCGGCAGTTCCTCGAAACCCCGTTCTACGGCGTCCAACAAATGACCTGGCACCTGCAGAACGAGGGCCACGCTGTGAACGTGAAGCGTATCCGGCGGCTGATGCGGCTCATGCGTTTGATGCCGATTTATCAGAAGCCGAACACCAGCAAACCGGCCAAGGGGCACAAAACCTACCCCTACCTGTTGGGTGGCCTGCGGGTGGAACGGCCCAACCAGGTCTGGTGCGCCGACATCACGTACCTTCCGATGCGGCGGGGCTTCCTCTACCTGGTTGCCATCATGGACTGGTTCACCCGCAAGGTGCTGACTTGGCGCATCTCGAACACGCTCGAAGCCGACTTCTGCGTCGAGGCGCTGAACGAGGCGGTCCACCGCTTCGGCCCGCCCGAGATCATGAATACCGATCAGGGGTCGCAGTTCACGTCCTTCGCCTGGACCGACCGGCTGAAACGGATCGGCACCCGGATCTCGATGGACGGCAAGGGCCGGTGTCTCGACAACATCTTCATCGAACGCCTCTGGCGGTCCCTGAAGTATGAGTGCGTCTATCTGCACGCCTGGGAGACGGGCTCGCAGGCGAAGGCCGGGGTTGGCCAATGGATCACCTTCTACAACCACCAGCGGCCTCACGCCGCCCATGGCGGACAGCCGCCCGCCGTGGTCTACTTCAACCAGATCGAAACCGACCAGCAGGGGCAGAGAGTAGCTTAAACCACCCCGGAAACTGGCCAAAAGATGGGGAGTAGCTCAGGCGCTACGGTTCCGGCGGGCATTTTTGCCCAAGTTGCAGTAGTCTAACTACGATCGGTCTGTGTTGAAGATTTCGAGCCACATGTCGAGTTCAGCGTGCAGCGTCTCAATATTTTTCCAGAGAACCTCACGCATCGTCACATCGTGGCACTCGGCAAGAACTATTCCGTTCGAAAGTTGCTAGTAGCCGAAGATTGAACGTTGATTGGACGAGCGGAGCTTATCATATAGCGACAATGCATCAGCATCCGTCATGCCTGATATCAAATCCACTACGCGACGATAACTTGCGTGCTCACCCTTTGTCAGCTGTAAATACGGCCGCATCTCGTATGGAATAAGCTCCTCTGCGCCATTATCACTGAGTTTTTCGTATAAAAATCCGATTATTTCCTTCGCGCGATGATTGTAGGTCTTTAGGCGCGGTGAGGCGATGACAACATTATAGTTGAACGCTTTCATACATTCGATTTCGAGAAGATTCTCCAAGGGTATTTTTACTTTGCTAAGCACAGGGCATTTTTCGTCCACCGCAACCGTAAGGCTATCAACAGCTCTAGAAATCAACGCCTCAGTAAACCGACGCCTTATGATCGCATCCTTTGCATGCAGTTTGCTTTCTCTGTATGAACGTGCGACAAAAACCACCCGATGGGCCAAGTCAGAAAGTTGATATCCGGGGCTGTCCGCAAAATGAAGGACTCGGTCAAAGATGTTTGTTAGAACAGCAATAACCTCTACTGGCCTAATATTCTCCCGGTACCCACTCTTTTTCAGGGCGGAATTTACGCCCAAAACAATTTTATCAACTAAATCGTCATCACACGACAATAGGTCGAAAGGTTGCACCTCCCCTGAAACCATTGCATCTTCGAGATCATAAGTAGAGTAAGCAATATCGTCGGCTATATCCATTATTTGGCATTCTATCGTCTTTAGACTCTTGCCCTCCCAACCCAGCCCAAGAACATTAGACTTTATGTCATCAACAATGTTTTTGTCATCACGATAGTAACCTTTGACCGGCGAGCCGGACCTTACCCTATCGAAGTCTTCGGTTGGCTTTCCTTCGGCGTTGTGTTCGTCGCGCATCACCGCAATTCTTGAAAAAATATTTTCGTCGTATTTGATCAGAGATGCTAGAGTTCTGTAGGTCAAGTTTAAGCCAAAAGGATTATCATAAACTGCTTGGACACTATTCCGAATGTTGCTGTGCGTGAGTCGGTTCTCGAGGCGGGTGACGATTCTTAGTGTTTGAGCGTTTCCTTCATATCCCTCGCTACCGTCAGGGGATAACTGGTGAAGGGCGAGTTCGCCACTATGCCCAAAAGGTGGATGACCCAAATCGTGGCCGAGAGCTGCCGTTGCGACAAGCTGTAGATCGATTGGGTTCTCTCGAAAGAACTGGATTTGACTATTGAATACCGACGCAATTCTCATTGCTATTTCGGAAACTTCCAACGAGTGTGTCAAGCGAGTTCTAAGTACGTCACTCTCACCAACAGGAAAGAGCTGCATTTTGCCCTGTAGCTTTCGAAAACTTGGAGAGTGCAATATCCTCGCATAGTCCCTCAGGAACTCGGAATGCGCAGAACCTGTCTCGTCAGTGATTTTTTTGTGTTGCAATAATGGGCGGCGCCCTGAGTATTCGACTGGGTATAGTAGATTTTCACTCACGACTTTTCGATATCCTCTCAATCGCAGAAGCGATAATGCTATTAATTGTGGCTCCTTCACTTTCAATCAATGGGCTATCCGGTAGCGGAACCATCCCATGTAATTCTGAAAGATAAGTAGTATTTTCAAGTCCGAAAAAATGTGCTGCTAGCGTAACATCTTTTAGCGTGTCTGATTTCTTTTCATCTCGTTTCATGGGGCCACACATTACTCCGGACCAAAGTTCTCATGTTGCAACATCGACAAGACCAGTTCGCTCTGAGTCTGAACAAGACATTGGCTTCTAGTGCTTTCAGGAGGCGTTCCGGAAAGCGGCAACTGAGCGGCATAGCCCTCCAAGCTCAGTAGGTCACGATGTATCTAGTCAGATACTCAGTTATCGGGCTGCTTGGCGCAATAGCTATCTTGGCCTTCGTTAAACACCTTGGTGTCGGTCTCGTTGTCTTGCCACTCGGGTGAGCACCGCGCTGGGTTGAGTATGAGGTCGGGGTATCACTGGGGTAGCAGAAACGGTGAGCTTGAATGCTGCGGCATAAAACAGGTCGAGACGATCTGCCATGCTCAAAAGTCAATGTTTGCAATCGGATACGTTGAAGGTTGAGCGATCTTGACACAGCATGAGCGGATCACAAGGCTAATTGAAAATCCTCGTGTCGGTGGTTCGATTCCGCCCCCGGGCACCACTTCCCAGACGAAATATTTGTTTTCAATGGGTTGCATAGCGGTTCTGTCCCACCCGTTCGCACCGGTCCCCAAAGTGGGACACTTTCGTTCTATTTCTGTCCATCTGTCGGCCTTTTTAGAGCGGACTCCGCGCGGGTCTTCTGTCGCGCTGCGCGTGTGTAGCGCGTCACTTCCTTCGAGGTCCGGTACCCGGTGATCGCCATGATCTCGAATTCCGTGCAGCCAAGTTCGGCCAGCCGCGCAGCCGCCGCCTTCCGCAACCCGTGCAGGGGGCAATCATCAAGGCCCGCTTCACGCGCCCACTTTCGGAATCGGTTGCCGAAGCTGCCCGCCGTCCAGGGCGTGCCACGCTCATTCACCAGATAGGTGAGGTCGCCGGTGGGGGATGCGTCGATGATCCGTTGAAGTTCGGGAATGATCGGAATTTCCATGCGCACAGGATTGCGGTTCCGCCCCTTGTGCTGCGTGAAGGTCAGCCAGCCGTCGCGTGTGTGCTGCCGTCCAATCTGGATCAGATCGGACAACCGCTGCACGGTGTAGAGCGCAAGGGCCAAGGCGAGACGGGCTTGAGATCCGACAACATGCTTGTTCTCAAATTTCTCGATTTCTTCGATGGTCCAGGAGTGGAAGCCTTCTGGGTTGCCCCGCAGATACTCGACAGACGCCGCCGGGTTGCGGTCGTGCAGATCATATTTCACCGCATAGGCATAGAGTTGGCGCAACGCCTTCACCATGCCGTTCGCCGCCTCGGGACGGTCGGACAGCTCATCGCGGCGCAACCTGACATGACGCGGTTCCATTCGCTTGAAAGGCTTGTCCCCATCGCCCTTGTGCTGGCACATGCGTTCGAGGATCGCGCGGCGCACCTTCCGCGTTCTCGGGTCCAGCTGCTTGAAACCCGCGCTCTTGAAGTATTCGCCACAGAGCCACCGGACGCTTTTCGGCACGACCGGCGCAACCTTTCCCGGTTTCTCGGTCGCGCCCTTCACCGGCTGCGGCCCCTTCGCAGCGTGGCGATAGTCCGTCAGGAATTCCGGTGAGCCGAAGGGACCGCGCAGCCGAACCTTCGGCTGTCCCGCCTTGCGACAATACAGGCGCACGTTGCCGTGCCGGTCGGTATCTTCGACCACATATTTCACTCTGAATTTCATCCCGACTCCCCTGTCAGTCGTCCCAAGGGTTCAAGACCACATCGTCCGCACCGCCGGGCAAGTCTTCGTTTGCCGAGTCGATATGGCGCACGTCCCAGAAGACGCGCGTGTAGATGCGTTTCGCCGGGGGCATGATCTTGTCGGCAATCATCCTGTCGAAGGTGACAGGGCTTAGCCCAACTTAGGCCGCAGCCTCTGCCCGAGACAGCAGCCGGGCGCAGGGCAACGGCAGAACGCGGGTTTTCTCAGCTGCGGCCCTCATGGTCAGAAGCCCGACAGGCGCACGCGCGCCGCGCCCGTGTCGGGGTGAAGCGGACGGACTCGCCGTTGCTGTCCCGCACTTCCACCGACTGTTGCCCTAGCAGCAGGTCGTGGAGGGCGTTTTCAGCTTCGGCCAGTCGTTCGGCCAGCGTCGCCATCATGTGTCGCCCGGATTGCGATAGGCGCCGCGCCAGTCGGCCCAGCCACAGCCGAAGTCGAGGAAGGCGCGGTATTCCATGCCCAACGTGGTCCAGGCTTCCTTGCGTTGGATTTGCACGCCCTGCGCCGATTGGAGGTAGGCGAATTGGAGCGCCGGGACGGGGGACGGGTCCGCGAACAGCCACCAGCCGTCATCTTCGATGCGCGGTTCCACGACCAGTTCGAGGCGGGACGCGAAGGGGTTCGCATCGTCCTTCGTCGCCGGGTAGATCGTCGCCTGAAGCTGTTCGGCTGCGGTCTCGTGATCCGGCCCGACCAGGAGGAAGCGGGGCTTGGCGTCCACGATGGTCTTGCCGTCGAGGCCCTTGGTCTTGCGCATCGCCTGACGCGCCACGTCCAGAGCGCCAAGGTCGCCCGTGCTGCCGATCGAGGTTCCCGACGCTGCGAGGTTGCCCCGCGCAGCGAAAAACACCGGGTTGCCGCCTGCCATGTTCGGATTGCCGGTGAGGATCGAGACCAGTTCGTCGGATTCGGTCTGCGCCGCAGGCTGTCCGATTGCGGCGGTCATGTCGCCCAGCATGTTCAGGTCATCGTCGATCAGCAGCTTGCGCGAAACCGAAATGGCCCGCCGAAGGTCTTGAGCGAAATGGACTCGCCGGTCTCTGCCCGCGACGTGTGGGTGAATTCGCCCTGTTCCGTCATTTCTTCCAGACGGCCCATCTCGCCCAGGCGGATGGACTGCGACGGCTTGAAGTTCGGCAGAGTGCGTTGCCGTGCGAGGCGCTTGAGCGGCGACTCCGCTGCCCGGTAGCTGTCCAGCGCGACCTTGCCCATGGCGTTGCTGACCACCAGCGGGAAGTCGGACGTGCCGTGCGCCGCCCGCGTGAAAATCTCATCCGTCGAAAGGCCACGGATGGACACGCCCGACCGTTGCAGCGAGTCCAACGCCATGTCGTGCAGGCTCATGTTGACGAATTCCCGCGATGCCTCGGGAAGGTCGCCGCCCGCCATGCGGAAGGCCACCGCATCGGCTTTCCGCGAACGGATCGTCGCTGCCATCGTCCAGGGCGTTTTCGTTCGTCAGGATCACGGACAGCAGCGCCGCGACCTTGGCATTGGTTTGCAGCGCGTCTTCCAGCCCGTCGAGTTCCGAAAGCCTCAACAGGACATTGGCCAATGCCGACACGCCGCGCACGACGTCCGGCCTGGTCGGGCGGAACCCATGCAGCACATCTCCTGCCGGAATGCGGATGGGCTGCGCGTAGGTCGGGAAATGGTCCGAAGGCTTCGCCGGCTTGATCCAGCAGATCAGTCGTCATTGAAAGGCGGGGCTGGAGCGCCGCATCGCCGTGGGTCTTCTGGCGGCCACGCCTGCCTGTCGGTGCGGCATCCCGGCTCGTTTCGGAGTCGGTCGAACCGCTCGGGACGCTCCTTCGGAATGCCTTCGGGACAGGGAACCGTCGGCGCGCTCCGGCGCATGAGTGCTTCGTTGCAGGCTTGCCGGTTACCGGTCCTGTGAACCGCGGTATAGCTCTGCTCCCGGCTCCCCCGCTGGATTTACGACATGAATCCCGCACCGGATTTGAGCAACAGAGCCCCCTGGAATACCGGCATCCGGATGTCTCGCACGCTCCGCGAATTCCGGATGCCCGGCCCACCCGCTGATCGGACGGTCACCGAGAACCACGTTTCACCTTGCGCTGCCTCGCGGTTGCCGGATGGTCACATGGCGCCTTCGCTCATCCACGCCGGGAAATGGCGGGCGTGGGGGCTTGCCGGGTCGACCCAGAACCGGGCATCGCTGGCCTGAGCGCCCGCCTTTACCGCCTCGCGCGGATCGAACCAGACAAGATCGGTCCGCGCGAGGTTCGGCATGACCGTCAGGATGTCGATCCCCTGATCGCGGAAGAAGATTGCGTCGTCGCTGTCCCAGGGTTTGCCGGTCACATTCGACAACGACCACCCGGCGTGCCCGATCAGCCGCCCGCAGGTCAGCCCGTTCAGGCGCGTGATGCAGGTGCTGGCCATCGGCGCCGTCATGTCGTGCGTGCCGGGATCGGGCAGGATCGCGTTGCGGCGGAAGATGTACCGATCCCCCGCCGTCGCGAAGTTCGTGCCGTTCTGGGTGTTCGACTGGAACAGCGCACAGCCCTCGACCGTCCAGTCATGCGCACCGCGCCGCTCGTCGTCGGTAATGGACTGCGCCCCGACCGTGAAGTAGTTGTTCTGCCAGCCCTGGACCTCGACCTCGCCATTGGTGTGCCCGAGGACATTGCGAACCAGCACGCGATCGCCATGCCGGGAGTTCGGCAGGTTCGATGCGAAGATCTGGATCAGGTCCTTGTGACCGTCGCCGCGCATGTTGCCCCAGTGCGAGGCGCAGATATCCTTGACCGGATCGTAGGCGGCGAGGGACATGCCGTCGATCACGGTGCCGTCGTTGTAGCCGGCGATCCGCAGCACGTCGGTGCGCACGAGGTTTGACGTGCAATCGAAGAGTCCGTTCATCTGGCCTGTGACGTTGTAGGCCATGACGGTTCGGGTGGCGTGACAGTCCATCACGATACACAGGCCCGAGATGTCCAGTCCGCCGCCATACATGGCTACCCCGTACCGGCTGCCGGCAGCAGGCAAGGGATGCGTCTGGTTGCCCTGCGTCTGCCTCTCATGGCTGCCGTTGCCGAGATCGCGCACGATCCAGACCGCATCGGCTTCCAGGGTCAGATCGGGCTGTTCGAAGCCACGGAACGTACATCCCTTGACGAAGCTGTGGCCGGTCCATTGACCGTCGGCCTGCCTGGCGTTCAGTTCCATGACCGGCAGGTTGAGATCGGTCAGCGCAATCGGCTGCCCTGCATCAACCGACGCCTGCACCGGGTTCGGCAGGGAGGTCCACGCGAAAGCGATGTTCTCGAACCGGATATTCGTGGCGTTGCTCGATGTCCAGCGGCTCAGCACCGTGCCAAAATCCGGCGCGCCCAAAAGGATGAGAGGCTTGTCCGGGTCGAAGCGCCAATCGTAGGTGTTGCCGACCGTATAGCTGCCTGCTTCGAGCTGGATTACCGTCGCTCCGGACGGATTGCGGTTGGCATCGACACCCGCGCGGATTTCGGACCCTGCAGGCAGGGTCACGGCAGCCGAGCGGTCGAAGGCCACCCGGCTCACCGGCCAGGTCACGGTCGTCTGCGCACCGAGTCCGTCGGTCACACGGATCGAAACCGGGACATCCGGCCCGGGGCTGCCCGCCGGGCACCGCCCCCAGACATGCCCGTTGCGGTGCTCTTCCATCCAGTCCGGCTTGGTGAGCACTTCAGCGGTGTAAGGCTCGATGCCCCACCCGTCCCGGACCATCGAGATGGCGTCGAGCGACATGCCGTCGCCCGCCTCGACGCAGACGTGCCAGGTGTCGCGCACCGTTGTTCCCTTGCTCGGCGCCGAAGTCACGCGGACCGGCTTGGTCAGGAACGAGCGCAGGCCGTCCCGCTCGAACCGCACGTCGATCTTCTCCGCCATCCAGGGCGTCCGGGGCGACACGGTCAGCGACAGGCCGTTGACGGTGGCATCGACGTCGCCCTCGACGCGCATTTTCGGGTTTCCCTCGACCACGGGGGAATAGTCGATCGTGGTGGCGCCGCCGACCGGCACGAAGACTCCCGCCGCCGTCACGTCGTGATCGGAAACCGTCGGACGCGGCACCGCCGCCTCGAAACCGAGAACCGACAAGGTGTAGATGCACCACGGCCGCGGGCGATTGGTGCCCTTGACCAACCAGTGCATCCGGATGCGGTTTGTTCCGGGCGGTGAAGTCAGGGTGGTGATCACCGGGGCCGTGACGTTGGCAATCTTCTCGGACGCAAGGACCGTGTCCCCGTCCTGAAAGCTGATGGTCAGATCGCAAGCCGGGGCGTAGCCGCTGTAGCTGACGCCGTTGACGGACTGCGGGCTGCCGGTAAGCATGTAGACCTCATAGGTGAGCCCCGCCTTCGCCGCGAAGTCCGTCTGGGCATAGCGCATCCCGGGTGCGCCTTCGCCGAAGTAGACGGCACCAGGAGTCGTCGCCCCGAGGTAGTCCCGGGTGCCCGCGATGGCATTCGTGTAGAGGGCTGCCGGGTCATACCGGATCGGCATCGAGCCGGTGAAGCGGCCGGACAGGTCCGTGGTGAAGTCCGACAGGAAGGCCCTGTGGAACGGCCGATCTGCCCGCACCCGCGTTGCCGCGAACCGCCCGTCCAGAAGGTGCACGCCGGCGAACCTGCCGCCACGCATCACGCCGCTCCCGTCGTCAAGGTCAAGGTGGCCTCGGTGCCGCTCGCCGCCAGCCAGAGTCGCTCGCCGTCGAGCAATTCGAAAGACTGGCTCGCCAGCGCCGCCACGGGGTGCCCGTGGTGGACGGCAAAGGCCGGGGCCGCGTCATCTTCGGTGATGGCCCAGTACACGTCCTGCGTTGTCGTGTTGGTGACCAGTACGGCGGTGCCGTCCTGCGCCGTGATCCGGCTGGACGCGCTCCACGCGCCGCCCCCCGCCTGAAACCGTTGCGTTGCCATGCCCGCCCCTCCGTCTCAGGACCGCAGGGCGCGGCGCGGCCCGGGCCGGCGCGTCACGGTGTCTTGTCTCATCGAAACAGGTCCTGCCGTTCCGATGGTTGTCTGTCGTGTATGCCCACTGGGCAGGATGGTGTTCTGTCGCATGATCGCCTCCAAAAAGCGCAATCATGCTGCTGCCCGGGTGTTTACGAAATCTTGCGCCACCGCACCGGGCGTTCACCCGATCCGGGCGGGCGCGGTGGCGCTTTCGTCCCGTCCCGGTTCAGGCCGCGTGGAAAACGAAGGAACGCATGGACACCGAGCCAAGGTCGATCTGGTCGGTCATGAAGGTCAGCGCGTCCTTCTCGTCCGACGCCCCCGCCACCGTCAGCGCCGGGATGTAATGGTCGACCGACGGGTGCGCCATGGTCAGCAGGCTGCCCAGCCCCTTGCGATCCGCCAACCGCCCGAAATCCCGCGCCTCCAGGCTTTCCGTGAACAGCGTGTCGAACTCCAGCGCGAAGTCCTGCGGTGCCCCACCGGGGCGCATCGCGCGCAGGTTGTGCACCACGTTGCCGGACCCCAGGATCAGCACGCCCCGGTCCCGCAACTGCGACAGCACGGCGCCGATCTCCAGATGGTACGGCAGGTCCTGCGTCATGTCGATCGACACCTGGAACACCGGCACATCCGCGCCCGGATACAGGAACTTCAGCACCGCCCAGGCGCCATGATCAAGCCCCCAGGTGTCATCCTCGGCGCCGTGGTGGCTGGCCAGCAGCGTCACCACCTCCCGCGCCAGCGCCGGATCGCCCGCCGCCGGGTAACTCTCCTCGTACAGAGCCTGTGGAAAGCCGTAAAAATCGTGGATTGTCCGGGGCATGGCCGATACGTCCACCAGCGTCGTGCCCTTGGTCATCCAATGCGCCGAGACCACGAGGATGGCCTGCGGGCGCGGCAGGGATCGGCCAAGCTCGGTCCAGGCGCGGCTGAATTGCGTGTCCTCGATGGCGTTCATCGGGCTGCCATGACCAAGGAAGACCAGCGGCATCCGGTCGCTGGCGGAAAGGCTGTCGCGCAGGCGGCGCAGGCGTTCGGCGGTTGTCATCTCGGGTCTCCTGTTCTCCGGGCGTCGGGGTCCCGGCGTGTTTCGCTGATCCAAAGGTAGGCTTTCCCGGCCATCCACAAAATGGCGACTTTATGGATTGAATGCCCTCGATTTGTTCCGAATGATCCTTCGGACCGTCTTGATCGGGGTTATGCTTTGGTGATCCCCATCAACACCGGCCCCGCCGAAACGGCCCGTGAAAGTCGCTTCACGCGATAGTGAAGTCCCTGTCTTCGCACCGCCCGCCAATCAGGATTTGGGCAAGCTGCCGAGTCGTGCTACCCTTCCGCATACTCAACAAGAGGATACACACGCATGACGTTCAAGACTCTTTTGACTGCCGCCGTCCTTCTGATCGGTCCCGTCCTTCCGGTTTACGCCGCCTGCAGCGGACACTCCAGCCAGGCCATGACCTGCGCCGAAGGCTCCGTCTACGATCCCGAAACCGGCACCTGCACCGTCGTTTCCGGCTGATCGCGGATAACCAGGGCACCCACAAGCTGGTCGGTCCCCGGACCGGCCAGACCCTCCGTCGGAATTGCGCACGTGAGCCGGCAATACGATTTATACGGACAAGTTTGGCATCACCTTTAACCCCCCGGAAACTCTGCTGCGATAACGCTTGTCGCAACGCGTTTGTGCATCAGATTCCCGGAGACCGAAATGTCCCACATGCCTGCCCTTGCCCTGCCCGGCCCCGGTGGTGGACGCCGCAAGGGTCCGCTGTCCCGCAGGGCAAAGGCTGCGATAATCGTGCAGTTCCTGCTGAACGAGGGGGCCGACGTGCCGCTGGCCTCCCTCCCGGAGGAACACCAGACCGAACTGACCATCCTGCTCGGCAACATGCGCTACATCGACCGCGAGACGCTCAATGCCGTGGTGTTGGAGTTCTCTGAAGAACTTGAAAAGGTTGGCCTTTCCTTCCCCGGCGACATGGCGGGCGCATTGTCTGCGCTCGATGGCAAGATCAACCCGCGTACCGCGCTGCGCCTGCGCAAGGAGGCGGGCGTGCGCCAGACGGGCGATCCCTGGGACCGCATCAACGCGCTGCCGGTGGAGCGGATCGAGGATCTGGTGAAGTCCGAAAGCATCGAGATTGCCGCTGTCATGCTCTCGAAGATCGACGTGGCGAAGGCGGCGCAGGTGCTGGCCAGCCTGCCCGGCGACAAGGCGCGACGGATCAGCTATGCGGTGTCGATGACCACCGGCGTCACGCCCGATGCCGTCGACCGTATCGGCCTGTCCCTTGCCGCGCAGATCGACGCAGAGCCGCCCCGCGCCTTCACCGCCAAGCCCAACGAACGGCTTGGCGCGATCCTCAACTACTCCAACAGCGCCGTGCGGGACGAGCTTCTGCAGGGGCTGGAGGAGGAGGACGCGGAGTTCGCCGAAGCCGTGCGCCGCTCGATCTTCACCTTCGCCAACATTCCCGAACGGCTCAACGCCATCGACGTGCCGAAGATCACGCGCGACGTGGACCCGGACCTGCTTGCCACGGCCATCGCCGCCGCCGACACCGAGGAGGAGCGCCGCACCGCAGACTTCCTCCTGTCCAACATGTCGAAACGCATGGCCGAAAACATCCGCGAGGAGGCGGACAACAAGGGGACGGTGAAGCCGAAAGTCGGGGAAAAGGCGATGTCGGCCGTGATCAACGCGATCCGCGATCTCGTCAACGTCGGCGAAATCGAACTGCTGAACCCGGACGACGTGGACGACTGAGCCGCGTTCCGTCCCGGAGGGATGATCCCGGCGGCAACGGCTCAACGCATCAAAGTTTGCAGCTCTGCGCGGCCGGTTCCGGTTTGCCATGGCACAGTGTCGTGTGATCGGCACCGGCGGAGGCGCCATAGACAGCCAGCATCGCCAGAACGGCGGCCTGAATGATCGTGATCGCTTTCATCGTGATGCCTGTCATCTTGAAATGCCTTATTCCCACTTGGGCCCCCGCGATCCTGATTAAAGGGCAATCCCCGATCCGCGAAGCCGTCAAATTCCTGTAATCTCTAAACTTTGGGCCAAGTTACGCCGATTGCCTTACCTTTGGGCAGGTTCATGCCAGCGCCGGTAAATTTCGCGTTCCCTGGTTACGCACAGGCTAACACGGCCCAGGCAGCCGATCAGGTCCGGTATTCCCGCCCGGAACGCAAAAGCCCCCGGATTTGACGCCGGGGGCTTCCAAATCAAATCGCGGTCTTATCCCGCCTTGGCGAGGTTGCGCAGCACGTAGTGCAGCACGCCGCCGTGCTCGACGTATTCGATCTCGATCGCCGTATCGATCCGGCACTTGATCTCGATCTCCGTCTTCGACCCGTCGCCCCGGGTGATCGTACACGGCACCACCTGCCCCGGCCGGATCGTGTCGAGCCCGGCTATGTCGACCGTCTCGTCACCCTTCAGCTTCAAGGACTTGCGCGTGTCGCTGCCAGTGAATTCGAACGGGATCACCCCCATGCCGACGAGGTTGGAGCGGTGGATACGCTCAAAGCTCTCCGCGATGACCGCCTTGACGCCCAGCAGGTTCGTGCCCTTCGCCGCCCAATCCCGCGAGGACCCGGCGCCGTACTGCTCGCCGCCGAAGATCACCAGCGGCGTGCCCTGATCCATGTACGCCATCGCCGCATCATAGATGGAGGTCTGCTCGCCATCCGGCCCGAGGGTATAACCGCCCTCGACCCCGTCCAGCATCTCGTTCCTGATGCGGATGTTGGCAAAGGTGCCGCGCATCATCACCTCATGGTTGCCACGCCGGGAACCGTAGGAGTTGAACTCCCGCACCGGCACCTGCCGCTCCACGAGGTATTGCCCGGCGGGGGTGCTCTCCTTGAACGACCCCGCAGGTGAGATGTGGTCCGTCGTCACCATGTCGCCGAGGATCGCCAGCACCCGCGCCCCGGTGATGTTCGAAATCACCCCCGGCTCCGGGCTCATCCCTTGGAAATACGGCGGATTCTGCACATAGGTGGACTGCGGCGGCCAATCGTAGGTCTCGCCCCCGTTCACTTCCACAGCCCGCCATTTCTCGTCGCCCTTGAAGACGTCGGCGTATTTCTCCTGGAAACTCTTGCGTGTGACGGTCTTCTCGACCAGTTCGGCAATCTCCGCATTGGTCGGCCAGATGTCCTTGAGGTATATATCCTGCCCGTCCTTGCCGGTGCCGATCGGGTCCTTCGTGATATCCACGTTCATGTCGCCCACGAGGCCGTAGACCACGACCAGCGGCGGCGAGGCGAGGTAGTTGGCCCGCACATCCGGCGAAATCCGTCCCTCGAAATTGCGGTTGCCGGACAGCACAGACGTCGCCACGAGGTCATACTTGTTGATCGCCTTGGAAATCGGCGGATCGAGCGGGCCGGAGTTGCCGATGCAGGTGGTGCAGCCATAGCCGACGAGGTTGAAGCCGATGGCGTCGAGGTGCTCCTGCAGCCCCGCCGCCTCCAGATAGTCCGACACCACCTTCGAGCCCGGCGCCAGCGACGTCTTCACCCAGGGCTTGCGGTTCAGCCCCAGCTCATGTGCCTTCTTCGCCACCAGCCCGGCCCCGATCATCACGTAGGGGTTCGAGGTGTTGGTGCAGGAGGTGATGGAGGCGATCACGATGGAGCCGTCGTGCAACTGGTAATGGCCATCGTCGGTCTCGACATAACCGCGCTTGTGGCTGCCCTCGTCGCCCGGGATCTCGCGCGGCTCAGGAGCGCCGCCCTCGCCTTCCCAGCGCACCTCCTCCTTGGCAGAGGCGTCCTGACCTGACCGCAAACCTTTGATATACTGGTGAAATGCCGAGGCCGCCTCGTTCAGGGCAATGTAGTCCTGCGGCCGTTTCGGGCCGGAGATGGCGGGCACGATGGTGCCCATGTCGAGCTCCAGCGTCGACGAATACACCGGATCATACGACGCATCGCGCCACATGCCGTTCGCCTTCGCATAGGCTTCGACAAGGTCGATCCGCGCCTGGTCGCGTCCGGACATGTGCAGATACCGCAGGGTCTCCTTGTCGATCGGGAAGAAGCCGCAGGTCGCGCCGTACTCCGGCGCCATGTTGGCAATCGTCGCCCGCTGCGCCAGCGGCAGGTTGTCGAGCCCGTCGCCGTAGAACTCCACGAATTTCGAGACGACACCATGGGCGCGGAGCATTTCCACGACCTTGAGCACGAGATCGGTGCCGGTGGTGCCCTCGACCATCTCCCCGGTCAGCTTGAAGCCGACAACCTCCGGGATCAGCATCGAAATCGGCTGGCCCAGCATGGCGGCCTCCGCCTCGATGCCACCGACGCCCCAGCCCAGCACCGCCGCGCCGTTCACCATCGTGGTGTGCGAATCGGTCCCCACCAGCGTGTCCGGATAGGCCACCGTCTCGCCGTTCTGATCCTCATCGGTCCAGACGGTCTGGGCGAGATATTCGAGGTTCACCTGGTGACAGATCCCCGTCCCCGGCGGCACCACCCGGAAATTGTTGAACGCGGTCTGGCCCCACTTCAGGAACTCGTAGCGCTCCATGTTGCGCTCGTACTCGCGGTCCACGTTCATCTGGAACGCGCGCGGATTGCCGAATTCGTCGATCATGACGGAGTGGTCGATGACCAGATCCACCGGGTTCAGCGGGTTGATCTTCTGCGCGTCACCGCCCAGTGCCTTGATCCCGTCGCGCATCGCGGCAAGGTCAACCACCGCGGGCACGCCGGTGAAGTCCTGCATCAGCACCCGCGCAGGCCGGTAGGCCAATTCGCGATCCCCCTTGCCGCCATTCTTCGCCCAGTCGGAGAACGCCTTGATGTCGTCGAGCGTGACGGTCTTGCCATCCTCGAAGCGCAGCATGTTCTCGAGCACGACCTTCAACGCCGCGGGCAGTTTCGAGAAATCGCCGAGCCCCGCGGCCTCGGCGGCGGGAATGGAGTAATAGGCGACGGACTGACCGCCCGCCTCCAGTGTCTTGCGCACCGATGCGCTGTCCTGACCGACTGTGATGGGCATGGAAAAACCTCCGATCCGGTGATGAAAAAGTGGGGTCCCTTCAGTAGATGGTCCGAAGACGCCCCGCTTCAAGGGGTTTTCGCGGCAATGCATACGATTGCATACAGAACGCGAGGCGCCGTGTCCGGTCGCTCCCGATCTCTCTCAAATGATTGATTGGTTATTTCAGGACCGCTCGCCTAAACACGACAGGGCAGCCGGAAAGCGTTGGGGAAACATGCTGGTACAGACGATTCGTTCCATGGCCCTCGGGGTTCTGCTTGCTCTGCACGCGCCCGGTGCCCTCATGGCCCAGGAAGAGGCGGTCCGGCAGCCCGTGGTGGTCGAACTCTACACCTCGCAGGGCTGCTCCTCCTGTCCGCCCGCCGATGCGCTGCTCGCCGAACTGGCCGGGCGCGAGGATGTCATCCCGCTGGCGCTGCACGTCGACTACTGGGATTACATCGGCTGGAAGGACGCCTTCGCCATGCCCGGCTTCACCAAGCGGCAGAAGGGCTATGCCCGTGCCCAGGGTGAAAAGATGATCTATACGCCGCAGGTGATCGTCAACGGACGCGAGGACGCGGTCGGCTCGCGTCCGATGAAGGTCGCGGACCTGATCCTGAAGGAATCGGCCCGGCTGACCCCGGTGCGCCTGACCCTCGCCCGAAGCGGCGCGGAGCTTGTCATCACCATTGCCTCCAAGGTGAAAATCCGCCCCTGTGACATCCACCTGATCCGTTATCTGCCCCAACAGCAGGTCGACATCCTGCGCGGCGAAAACGCCGGGCATTCGATCACCTACACCCATATCGTGCGCGATTGGCAGGTGGTCGGACAATGGCAGGGGGACACCATGCTCGAAAAGCGCGTGCCCTTCGACGGCGACGCGCCAGTCGTAGTCTTGGTGCAGGAACAGCGTTACGGGCCGATATTGGCCGCTGCCCGCTTGCGCTGACGCTTTTCCTGCCGTTTCGGCTTCCAACGGCGGTGGATCCAGAACCATTGTCCGGGGTCTGCCGAAATCCGCGCCTCCAGACGGCGCGTGACCTCCTTCATCATCTCCACCGGATCGCCATGCGGCACCGGAGCCTCGAAGATTGCATCGAAGCTCAGCCCGTCCGCCTTCCGCACCCCGAAGAAGGGCACCAGAAGCGCGTTCGTGCGGAGGGCAATATCCGCCGCCGAAGTCAGCGTCGGCGCGGGTTGCCCCATGAAATCAAAGACAACACCTTTGCCATCGAACACGTCGAACAGCAGCACGCCCATGCCGCCCTCCTTGATGTGCTTGATCAGCCCCATGGTGCCCCGCCGCCCCTGCTCGAACACCGGATCGCTCAGGGCATGCATGTTGGCGGCGTAATGGGCGTTGAAGAAGGGGTTTGCCATGGGCCGGTACAGCCCGCCGATCCGCCATCCCCGCGCCACCAGCGCCGCGCGCGGGGCCTCGTGGTTGCCGTAGTGGCCCGTGACGAAGAGCACGGGGCGACCTGACGCCCGCGCTTCCTCCATCGCGGCGAGACCCGCGCCCTGCGGCTCGACCGTCGCCATGCGCTTCACGAGTCCCGGCACGTCGTAATTCTCGATCGTCGTGCGCCCGGCGTTATTGGCCACCGCCCGCGCAATGCGCCGGCGTTCCGCCTCCGGCATCTCCGGCCAGATATGCGCGAGATTGGCCATCGCCCGCGCCTGCCACCCCGCCAGCGGCGCGATGATCCGCGCCATGACCGCCCCCATCAGCGGCACGCGAAGCCGCCACGGCAACAGCCGCAATCCACCGATCAGCCCCCGGATCAGCCGATCCGTCAGCCAATCCCGCGTCCCGCCGCGTGGCTTGTCTTCGCGTTTCGTTTTCGACGTGTCGGCCAAACTCTTCCGCCCCGGGCTCTTTCCCCTGTCTTAGGCCCCGTCGGGCGGGCGGGCAAGGCAGGTTGGCCGCATGACGCAGCCCCGGGCCTGACCCTGGGCCTCATGGCAAGCGCCCCTATCCGGTCCGCGCCTGCCACGCCTGCGCATAGTCCGCGAGCGCCGCCTCGGGCTCGAACCGCGTGCCGTCCGTCACCTGCGCCACGCCCCCGGCCAGCAGCGCCGCCCCCTGCGAGGTCCCGGTCACGCTCTCCGACGTCACCACCGGACAGCCCGTCGCCGTCGCCAGCATCCGGCAGTAGCCGTCGTTGCGGGCAAACGGCCCCTCGACGATCACCTCCCCCCGGTGCCCGATCAGCCCCAGACAGGTCGCCGTCATCAGCGCCAGATAGAACCCCGCCGCCACGGTCCGCTCGGCGCACCACGGCGCAGGCTCGCCCCCAACCCAGACCGACTTGCGCCCCTGGAACGGCCCGGACTCGCGCACCACCGCGGGCAGCACCATCAAGCCTTCACGCAGCACCGCCGCTTCGGCCTCCGCCGTCCAGGCCGCCGGAGTGTCCCCCAGCAACAGCCCGAATTCCCGGCCCCCCATGACCCGCGCCGAAGGCACCGGCGTGCCCAGCCCACTCACGTTGATCAGCGTATCCCGCGCCGGATCGAGCGCCACCGCCTCCGCGCCCACCGCCATGCAGATCACCCATGTCCCTGTCGAGACAACGGAAAACGGCGCCTCCCGCCCCATCACATGCGGCAGCAGCGAGGCGTTGGAATCGTGGATGCCCACATGCACCGGCGTGTCCGCCGCGAGCCCCGTCCGCGACGCCACCTCCGGCAGGATGGTGCTCAACACCTCCGCCGAAGGCCGCGCCGGGGCGATCTTCCCCGCCAGCCCAAGCCGGCCCGCCAAAGACGACAACCGTCCCTCGCGCGGCGCCCACAAATCCGTATGGCACCCCAGCGACGACACATCGGACGCCAAGGCCCCGGTCAGCCGAAACCCCCAGTACTGCGGATAGGTCACCACCGAGGCCACCCGCTCCCGCAGGCCGTCCTGCGTCTCCAGCAGCCAATACAGCTGCGCCCCGAGGTTCAACCCCAGAGGCAACCGGGGCGATCCCGTTTCTTCAAACGAGGGCCGCAGCGCGTCATAGGCCGCCGCCACCCCATCCGGCCCGTCAAACTCATAGTCCAGCACCGGACAGGCCAATCCGCCCTCTGCGTCGAGCAGCACCCCGCAAGCGCCATGGGTCGTCACCGACACGGCATCCACGCCATACTCGGCCTGAAACGCCTTGAGCCCGTCCAGCAGAAACGCCCAATGCCCTGACACATCGAAATGCGGATAGGGCGGCCCGGCCAACACGGCATTGGGCCGCGTCAGCACCGCCACCTCAGCCAGCGTCTCTAGGTCAACCAGCGCCAGCTTGGCATTGGTCTTGCCGATGTCGATCACCGCCACATGGGTCATGGCATATGAAAGACCGTGACCAGAGGCACCGCCACCGGCTCGTTGTCCGGCTTCGTCTCCATGATGTCCGCCATATGCGCCCACCACTTCTGCATCACCGTATGCGAGGGCAGCGCATCCATCCCATGCCCGTCCTCCCGCCACAGAACGCCGAACAAAAACCCGGTCTCCTCGTCGAGATGGATCGAGTAATCCGACACCCCGGCCTCCCGGAGCAACTCCACAAGTTCCGGCCAGATCGCATCATGCCGCCGCTCGTATTCCGCCCGGCATCCGGGGTTCAACCGCATCCGGAACGCATATTTCTCCATCAATGCCTCCACATCGCCCAAAGCCGCGGCAGCGCGATCACCCCGATCAGCAGAAGGCCTATGAAAATGCTCATCACAATCCCCGGCACATTCAAAAGGCCCAGACCAAAGGTCACCAGACCCATGACAAAGGCCGCGATCACCACGCCCGGAATGCTGCCCGAACCGCCAAGGATGTTCACCCCGCCAAGCACCACCATGGTCACCACCTCCAGCTCCCAGCCAAAGGCAATGGAGGGCCGCGTGGACCCGAGCCTTGACGTCAGGCAAATGGACGCCACCCCCGCCATCAGCCCGGTCAGCAGGAACAGGATGAACTTTACCCGCGCCACCCGGATACCGCTGAACAGCGCCCCGGTGGGGTTGTTGCCGATGGCATAAACCATCCGCCCAAAGTTGGTCCGGTGCAGAACCACCGCGTAAATCACCGCCAGCAGCGCGAACAGCACCAGCTCCACCGTGATCACCCAGAACACATAGCCCTGCCCGAACCAGCTGAAATCCTTGGGATATCCCTTGTAGACCTGATCCCCGAGCACGATATAGCTGATCCCCCGGAACAGGCTCATGGTGCCGATCGTCACCACGATGGACGGCAGGCCCATGCCCGTCACCAGCAGCCCGTTGAACGCCCCGCAGGCGAGACCGACGCCCAGCCCGATCAGCACGAGGCCAACCGTCCCCACATCCACCTGCGCCGCCGCGCCCATGGCGGTGGAGGCCAGCGCAATGATCGACGCCACCGAAAGGTCGATCTCCCCGGCGATGATCAGCAGCGCCATGGCAAAGGCGATCATTGCCTTCTCGGTGAAGTTGAACGTGGCATCCGAGAGGTTCCACGCGTTCAAAAAATACGGGGATGCCAGCGAGTTCGCGATGAAGATCGCCACAGCCACCGCCAGAAGCAGCGTCTCCCAGCTTTTCAGAACCCGCGCCGCCCGACTCTCCAGCCGATCCGGGATATGTCGTGCAACATCGCTCATGCCGCCTCCGCACGCTTGAGAATGATCCGCCCCTTGGCCCGGCCTGCGTTGGTATTGAACGCCACGGCAATCACGATGGCCGCGCCGGAAATCGCCAGCTGCCAGAACGGCGAGATCCCGATCACCGGCAGGGCATTCTTGACGATGCCAAGGAACAGCGCCCCAAGGATCGTCCCGAGGATCGTCCCCGCCCCCCCGGCAATGGAAATCCCGCCGATCACGCAGGCCGCCACCACTTCCAGCTCGAATCCGCCGGCGATGTCCACATAAGCCACCGAATACCGAGCCACCCACAGATAGCCCGTCAGCCCGGCCAGCGTCCCGGACAGGACAAACGCCCAGAACTGCGTCCGGCCCACATCGAGGCCGGTATAGACCGCCGCCGACGGATTGCCGCCGACCGCATAGAACGCCCGCCCCAACGCGGTCCGCGCAATCATCACGATGAACAGCGCCGCGACGATCACCGCGATCCAACTCAAGACCGGCAGTCCGAGCACCACCGCCCTCGGGAATCCGGTAAACACCGCGCTCATCTCATGCGCGTTCACCCACTCCCCGCCGGAAATGACAAAGATCACACCGCGATAGATGGTCATCGTCCCCAGCGTCACCACGATTGGCGGGATGGACAGACGCCAGACCATAAGCCCGTTGATCGCCCCCATCACCGCCCCCATGACCAGCGCCATGCCGAGGATCACCCCCAACGGCACCCCCGGATACGCCGCATTCACCATCGCGCAAACCATCCCGGTCAGGGCGAGGTTCGCTGCGACCGACAGATCAATGCAGCGCGTCAGGATCACCACCGTCTGCCCCATCGCCAGGATCAGCAGCGGCGAGGTATCGTTGAACACATTGACCAGATTGCCCGGCGCCACGAACCCCGGAAACCGCGCCGCGATGCCCACCAGCATCGCCGCGATCACCCCGATCAAAAGCGCCTCGCGCGACTTCAGGAACCCGCTCACTCCGCCTCCCCGGAGGCTAGCGCCCCCTGTTTCTTTGGTCCCCAAATACCTTGGGGGTTCAGCCCGGTCCGCGCAGCGGCGAACTCTCCCGTGGAGAGTTCGAGGGCTGGACGGGCGAAGCCCCGGGCCGAGGCAGCGCCCCGAAACAAAATTTTGCCCCGCCAAAATTTTCCCTGCCCGAACATCATCGCTCGCCCCCGATCCCCGCCGCATGGCGCACCAGCACCTCCGGCGTCATCTCGTCCCCGCTGACCTCCGCGACGATCAGCCCCTCGCGCATCACGATCACCCGGTCCGACATGCCGAGCACTTCCGGAATCTCCGAGCTCACCATGATCACCGCCAGCCCCTCGGCGGCCAGTTCCGCCATGAAGGCGTGCACCGCCGCCTTGGAGCCGATGTCGATGCCCTTCGTCGGCTCGTCCAGAATGATCACCCGCGGTTTCGTCGCCAGCCATTTTGCAATGACCACCTTCTGCTGGTTCCCCCCGGACAGGGTCCCCACATCCTGATCCAGCGCCGCCGCCCGCAGATCCAGCCTTTCGACATACTGACGCGCCAGCGCGAATTCCTCCGCCAGCCGCAGGAAACCGCTGCGCGAGGTCCGCCCCAGCGAGGGTAAGGTCACGTTCTGGAAGATCGGCAAGCCAATGACGGCCCCCTGCTTGCCCCGGTCCTCCGGCACATAGACGATGCCGTTGGCAATCGCCTCGGCGGGCGAGCGGATCACCCGGACATTGCCGTCGATCCGCACCGCGCCCTTCGACGGCCTGGTGATCCCGAACAGCGCCTGCATGAGCTCCGAGCGCCCGGCGCCCACCAGCCCGTAAAACCCGAGGATTTCCCCCCGCTTCAGGTCGAAATTGATTTCGTCGAACTCGGTCGGATGGGCGTAGCCCACAACCTTCAGCACCTCGTCGCCCACCACATGCGCCCGCTTTGGAAAGATCTGGTCGACGTCCCGGCCCACCATCATCCGCACCAGCGTCGCCTCGTCCACATCCGCCATCAGCCCGGACCCGACGTGGCTGCCATCGCGGAACACGGTATAGCGGTCGGCAATCCGGAAAATCTCGTCGAATTTATGCGAAATGAACAGGATCGCCCGCCCCTCCGCCTTCAGCCGCTCCACAAGCGCGTAGAGCTCCTCGATTTCCTTCTGGCTCAGCGCCGCCGTCGGCTCGTCCATGATCACGACCCGCGCGTCGACGCTCAGCGCCCGGGCAATCGCCACCAGATGCTTGTTCGCAATGCCAAGCTCGCGCAGGGGCGTCATAGGGTCCAGCGGCGCGTCGATCCGGCGCAGGATCTCCGCCGCCCGCGCCTTCATCGCCGCCCAGTCGATCAGCCCGAACCGCCCGCGCGGCGCGTGTCCGATGAAGATGTTCTCCGCCACGGTCAATTCGTCGAACAGCACCGTCTCCTGATGGATCGCGGTGATCCCCGCCGCCGTCGCATCCTGTGCCCCGGCAAACTGCACCGGCTTGCCGTCCACCGACATCTCCCCGCCATCGGGCCGGTAGATCCCGGTCAAAACCTTGACGATGGTGGATTTTCCCGCGCCGTTTTCGCCCACGAGCGCCGTCACCTGCCCCGGGTAGAGCGCCAGCGACACGCCGTCGAGCGCCTTCACGCCCGGGAAGGTCTTGGTTATGCCGTCGAGACGCATGACCGGGGATACCCCGCCCAGCGCCTCCCGGTCCGTCGGGGCGATCTGCAACATGGCCCTGCCTGTGGTGGAAGTCGGTATAACTCCGGGGCAGCCGCGCCGCCCCGGAACCAGCCCAATGGATCAGAAGATGTCCTTGAACTGCTCGATATTGCTCGCGTCATAGACAAACGGGTCCGCCATGGCGCCCTCGTTGTTGTCGTCGAGCTTGAGCGCGCCCATGCGGCCCATGGGGATCTCCGCGCCCGGCTCGGCCACGGCGCCACCCTTGGCAAGGTTGTAGGCCAGCATCGTCGCCGAATAGCCAAGGTCGATCGGGTTCCAGATCGCGAAGGACTTCGACGCGCCGCTCTCGATCGCGCCCGCCATCTCGGAGGGCAGGCCGAGGCCGGTGACGTTCACCTGACCGATCTTGCCCGCATCCGCCACCGCCTGCGCGGCGGCCACGATGCCCACGGAGGTCGGCGCGATGATGGCATCCAGATCCGGATAAGTCTGCATCAGGCCCTGCGCCTCGCGGTAGGATTTGTCCGCAAGGTCGTCACCATAGACCGTGCCCACGACCTCGATGCCGGGATAGTTGCCCATGACCTTGTTCATTTCCTCGATCCAGACGTTCTGGTTCGTGGAGGTCGTCGTCGCCGACAGAACCGCGACCTTGCCGCCCTCGGGCAGTTCATCTGCCGCCAGCTTGATGATCATGTTGCCGATCAGCGGGTTCGACGAGGGGTTCAGGTGCAGCTGGCGGCCTTCCGGCGCCACGCCGGAGTCCCAGGAAATCACCGTGATCCCGCGCTGCATCGCCTTTTGCAGCGCCGGAACCAGCGCGTCCGTGTCATTGGCAGAGACGGCAATCGCGTCGACCTGCTGCGCGATCAGCGCGTTGATGACCTCGATCTGGCCTTCTGCGGTTGTGTCGGTCGGGCCAGTGTAGATCACCTCGACGTTGCCAAGCTCCTTGGCCGCCTCCTCCGCGCCCTCCGCGGCCGCCTCGAAGAAGCCGATGCCGAGCGCCTTGACCACGAGCGCGATGCGCACCGGGTCTTCCGCATGGGCCTGGCCTGCGAGCACGAGCGAAGCCAGCGCCGCGCCCCCGAACAGTCTTCTGGTAATGCTCATGATATCCTCCCTGATGAGCAACGATCTGAACCGTTTACGCGGTTCCCTTCTCCACCGCGGCGCTCTCCTGCGCCACGATCAGCCTCACTCCCGCCGTCTCCAGCATCGCCGCCGCGCGGTCGGAAATTCCGTCGTCGGTGATGACCACGTCGATCTTCTCCAGCGGGCAGAGAACCAGCGAGGAGCGGTTCTCGAACTTCGAGCTGTCCACCAGCACCACCAGTTCGTCCGCCTGCCCGATCAGCTTCTGCTCCGCCTGGATGAGCAGCGGGTCCGCCTCCATCAGCCCCAGCGGCCCGAGCCCCTGCGCCCCCATGAACATCCGCCGCGCATAGAAATTGCGCGTCACGTCATTGTCGAACGGCGACAGGATGATGTTCTGTTCGCGGTAAATCACCCCGCCCGAGAGCATCACGGTATTCTTCGAATGCTTCAGCAGATGCTCGGCAATCGGGAACGAATTGGTAAACACCTGCAATCGGCGGGCGCTGAGCGGATGTACCATCTGGAAGGTGGTCGTGCCGCCGTTGATGATGATCGGCTCGCCATCTTCGCACAGGTCCACCGCCGCCCGGGCAATCGCCTGCTTCTCCCGCGTGCGCATGGTCTCGTTGACCGAGAACGGCCGCCCGGCCAGCGGCGCGAACTGCGGCGGCGTGATCGCTTCCGCCCCGCCGCGCACCCGGCGCAGCTTCTTTTGCATGTGCAGGGTCGAGATATCCCGGCGAATTGTTGCCTCTGACACGCCGGTCAGGGTGCACAGGTCTATCACCGTCACCACCGGACGGTCCTGAACCGCCGACAGGATGATCCGGTGTCGTTCCTTCTCGTGCATGAAACCCTCCCTGAGCGGTCTCCACAGGCCGCCTTGATGCGACAGACTGTCCTGAGTCGCCGCATGCGTCAATCAATTTCTTTCAATTTCGATCACGCTGCGATGCAGAATGATCGTTTATGATTGTTGATGATTGACATTCTGACGCACTCCGAGCAGCCTCTCGCCAAGGGAAGCCAGGAGGGCCAGCACGCCCGGGGGGAGGATGTCATGCTGAAAACCAATGAGAAACAGGGCCTTCAGAACAAGTGGGACGAGGCCAAGGCCGCCGGGATGAGCGAATCCGACAAGCTGCTCTACCGCTCCAATCTGCTCGGCTCCGACAAGCGCATCACCAACTACGGCGGCGGCAACACCTCCGCCAAGGTCATGGAGCGCGATCCGCTGACCGGCGAAGAGGTCGAGGTGCTCTGGGTCAAGGGCTCCGGCGGCGATGTCGGCTCCATCAAGATGGACGGCTTCGCAACCCTCTACATGGACAAACTGCGCGCGCTCAAAGGCATCTATCGCGGGGTCGAGTACGAGGATGAAATGGTCGGCCTCCTGCCCCATTGCACCTGGAACCTGAACCCCCGCGCCGCCTCCATCGACACGCCCCTGCACGCCTACGTCCCGAAGAAACACGTCGATCACATGCACCCGGACGCGATCATCGCCATCGCGGCGTCGAAGAATTCGAAAGAGCTGACGCAGGAGATTTTCGGCGATGCCATCGGCTGGCTGCCGTGGAAACGCCCGGGGTACGAATTGGGCCTTTGGCTGGAGAAATTCTGTTTGGAGAACCCGGAGGCCAAAGGCGTGGTCCTTGAATCCCACGGCCTCTTCACCTGGGACGACGACGCCCGCGCCTGCTATGATCTCACCGTTCAGGTGATCCAGCAGGCCATGGACTGGTTCGCGGACCGCACCGCCAACGTCCCTGCCTTCGGCGGCGCGATCCATGAGAGTCTCGCCCCCGAAGAACGCCGCGCCATCGCTGCCAAACTCATGCCCGCCATCCGCGGCTTCGTCTCCAAGGGTCACCATATGGTCGGCCATTTCGACGACAGCGAGACGGTTCTGGAGTTCGTCAATGCAAGGGACATGCGCCCGCTCGCCGCGCTTGGCACCTCCTGCCCGGACCACTTCCTGCGCACGAAGATCCGCCCGCTGGTGATCGACTTCGACCCGGCTCAGGGCAATCTCGATGCCGTCCTCGCCGGCCTGCCCGAGCAGGTGAAGGCCTACCGCGAGGACTACGCCGCCTATTACGACCGCTGCAAACACGACAATTCGCCCGCCCTGCGCGATCCCAATGCTGTGGTCTACCTGATCCCCGGCGTCGGCATGATCACCTTCGCCAGGGACAAGGCGACCGCCCGCATCTCCGGCGAGTTCTACGTCAACGCGATCAACGTGATGCGCGGCGCCTCCGCCGTCTCCGAATACTGCGGCCTGCCCGAGCAAGAAGCCTTCGACATCGAATACTGGCTTCTGGAAGAGGCCAAGCTGCAACGCATGCCCGCGCCCAAGTCCCTCGCAGGCCGCGTGGCGCTGGTGACCGGCGGCGCGGGCGGCATCGGCGCGGCGACGGCTGTGCGCTACCTCGCCGAAGGCGCCTGCGTCATGCTGGCAGACATCGACGAAGGGGCCTTGGCCAGCACTTCGGAGGCCCTCACCGCCAAATTCGGCAAGGACGTCATCCGCACCGTCCCAATGAACGTCACCGATGAGGACGCGGTGATCGCGGCCTTTGCCGATACGGCGGTGGAATTCGGCGGCATCGACATCCTCGTGTCCAACGCCGGCATCGCCTCCTCCGCCCCGGTCGAGGAAACGTCGCTGGCGCTGTGGAACCGCAACATGGACATCCTTTCAACGGGATATTTCCTCGTCAGCCGCGAAGCCTTCAAGCTCATGCGCAAGCAGGACATGGGCGGCGCGGTGGTGTTCGTCGCATCGAAGAACGGCCTCGCCGCCTCCCCCAACGCCTCCGCCTATTGCACCGCGAAAGCGTCGGAAATCCACCTCGCCCGCTGCCTTGCGCTGGAAGGCGCGGAGGCGGGCATCCGCGTGAACGTGGTCAACCCGGACGCAGTGCTGCGCGGCTCGAAGATCTGGGAGGGCGAATGGCTCGACCAGCGGGCCTCGACCTACAAGACCGACAAGGAAGGACTGGAAGAGATGTACCGCCAACGCTCCATGCTCAAGCGGTCGGTGCTGCCGGAGGACATCGCTGAGGCTGCCTATTTCCTGGCCTCGGACAAATCCGCCAAATCCACCGGCAACATCCTCAACGTCGACGCAGGCAACGTGCAGGCGTTTACACGCTGAGCGCAACGGTCCGTAGGGCGGGGCTGTTCCCCGCGCCGCCTCTGGGAGGAGGAATACAATGAGCTACGAGAGCGCCAAGGCGCAATTCGCCGACTGGGGCGTGGACACCGAAGCCGCCATCAAGGCGCTGATCCAAATCCCGATTTCCATGCACTGTTGGCAGGGCGACGACGTGCGCGGCTTCGAGACGCAGACCGGCACCTCCGGCGGCGGCATTCAGGCCACCGGCAACTTTCCCGGCCGCGCCCGCACCCCGGACGAACTCCGCGCCGATCTCGACTTCGCCTATGGTCTGCTGCCCAGCACACACCGTCTCAACCTGCACGCCATGTACATGGACACGGACGAAACGCCGGACCGGGATGAAATCGAACCCCGCCACTTCCAATCGTGGCTCGACTGGTCACAGGCAACCGGTATCGCCATCGACTTCAACCCGACCTTCTTCGCCCACGCCAAGGCGGACGACAACCTGACCCTCGCCCACCCGGACAAGGGCATCCGCGACTTCTGGATCGAGCACGGTAAACGCTGCCGCGACATCGCTGCCACCTTCGGCGCCGCCCAGGGCTCGCCGTCCATCAACAACATCTGGGTGCCGGACGGCTTCAAGGACACCCCGGTCGACCGCATCACCGCCCGCCGGCAACTTGAATCTTCGCTCGACGCCATGCTCGCCCCCCCGCAGGACAAGGCTCACATGCGTGACGCCGTGGAAAGCAAGCTCTTCGGCATCGGGGTCGAGGCCTGCACCGTCGGCAGCCACGAATTCTACCTCGGCTATGCCATCCGCAAGGGCACTGTCCTCTGCCTCGACATGGGCCATTTCCACCCCACGGAAAACATCGCCGACAAACTCAGCGCCGTGGCCCTCTCCGTTGACGAACTCCTGCTGCACGTCTCTCGCCCCATGCGCTGGGACAGCGACCATGTCATCCTGCAATCAGATGATATCCTGCAAATGGGCCAGGAACTCGTCTTCTCCGGCCTGCTCGAGCGCACCCATATCGGGCTCGACTTCTTCGACGCCACCATCAGCCGCACCGCCGCTTGGGTCATCGGCACGCGCAACATGCAAAAATCCCTGCTCCGCGCACTACTCCTGCCGCAGGACGCGTTGAAGACCGCCGAACTCAGTCAGGACCACAACAAACGGTTCATGATGACCGAAGAACTCAAGGACCTGCCCTTCGGTGCGGTCTGGACCGAAGTCTGCAAACGGCATGACATGCCCGTTGGAAAGGCGCTTCTGACGGAACTCGACCGCTACCAGGCCAACGTCGCCTCCCGCGGCTGACGGCGCATTTGGGGCTCTGCCCCAAACCCCGAGGGTATTTGGAGACCAGAGAACACAAAGCGCAGCGCCCTCCCCTTCTTTGGTCTCCAAATACCCTCGGGGGGAGCCCGCAGGGCGTCGGGGGCAGAGCCCCCGCGGCTTCGTCAGAAGCCGCCCCCGGCCGCTGTGCCCAGCACAGCGAAATCCCTTGACCCGTTAGCGGTTCGCCCGGGCGAGCAGACCCACCGCCAAAAGCCCCACGCCGATGACCAGCATCGCCGCCGGGGATGCCCCGCCGAGGTTCTCCAAAGACGCCTGTTCATGCACCCGCGTCGCCAGCGTCTCGTAGTTGAACGGGCGCAGCAACAACGTCGCCGGCAGTTCCTTCACGCAATCGACGAAGACCAGAAGCAGGGCCGAGGCCACGGAGCCGCGCATCAGCGGGTAGTAAACCTCGCGCAACACCTGCCCCTGCGTCCGCCCGAGGGACCGTGCCGCCGCCGACAAGTTGGGCGAGATCCGCCCCATTGCCGCGTCCGCCGCGCCCTGTCCGATGGCGAAGAAGCGCACGCAGTAGGCCAACACCAGCGCAAAGGCCGTGCCGGTCATCACCAGCCCCGGGTCCCAACCGGTCGCGCCCCAGATCGCATCCGCCACGGTGTTGTCCAGCGCCGCCAGCGGAATCAGGATACCGACGCCGAGCACGGCCCCCGGAGCGGCGTAGCCGATGGTCGTCACCGGCATCAAGAGGCGCGGCAGCGGGCGGCGCGAGATGCGCACGCCGTAGACGAGGAACACCCCCGCCGCGACGGTCAGCACCGAAGCCAGCCCGCCCACCACCAGCGTGTGCAGCCCGGCCTGCCACAGGTCATCGTCGCGCCAGTATTCAGCATTTTCCACCGCATGATTGAGAATCACCCCGGCGGGCAGCACGAAGCCGAAGGCAAACGGCAGAGCGCAGGCCAGGGTCATCAGCCAGGCCAGGCTCCCGGTCATCGGTTTGCGCGGCACCGGGCGATGGCGGGTGGAGAGGTTGAAGAAGCGCATCTTCCGCCGGGAAATCTTCTCCATCGCCACCAGCAGAACCACCAGCAGCAGCACGACACTGGCGATCTGCGCCGCGCCACCGGCGTTGTTGGCGGTGAGCCAGACGCTGAAGATGCCGGTGGTCAGGGTCTGCACCGCGAAGTAGTCGACCGTACCGAAATCGTTGATGCTTTCCATCATGGCAATCGCCATGCCCGCGACGATGGCGGGCCGCGCCAGCGGCAGGCCGACGCGCCAGAACCGTCCGAAGGCCCCGGTGCTGAGTGACTGGGCAACCTCCTCCGACGACGCCGATTGTTCGCGGAAGGCGTTCCTCGCCAGAAGGTAGACATACGGGAACAAGGACCCGGACAGCACGAGGATCGCCGCGCCGATGCTGCGGATCTGCGGGAACCAGTAGTCCTGCGCCGATTGCCAGCCGAACACCCCGCGCAGCGCGGTCTGTACCGGCCCGGCGTATTCGAGGAAGTCCACCAGCGCGTAGGCCCCGACATAAGCCGGGATCGCCAGCGGCAGCAGGAGCAGCCATTCCAGCCAGCGCCGCCCCGGGAAGTCATAGCGCGACACCAGCCAGGCCGCCCCGGTCCCCACCGCGCCGGACAGCAGCCCCACCCCGACCATGACGATGCCGGTATTGGCCAGGTACCGCGGCAGGGTCGTGGCGATCAGATGCGGCCAGATGTTGTCGGAGGGGAACAGCGCGATGCCGAAGACCGACAGGATCGGCATCAGGACGATGGCCGCGATCACGAGGGCGCCGGCCGACCACGGGCTGATCCGCGGCAGCCGGACCCGGGCGGGCGTGGTTTCGGTGACACTCATGGGCGGGCCTGTCCGGATTGGGGATTTGTTTCAAGACATGAGCCGGTATAGTCCGAAGCCGAGCCAGTAAAAACCCCCGTCGCCCGATGTCCCGGGCGGGAGATCCTCCATGCAGGTCATACTTCACCTCGGCGTCCATTGCACCGACGAGGACCGCCTGCTGAAAGGTCTGCTGCGCAACGCCGACAGCTGGCGGCACGCGGGTGTCGCCATCCCCGGACCCTCCCGCTACCGCCGCCTTCTGTCCGAAGCGGTCAATTCCATCGCCAGTGGACGGCCCACGCCCGAAGCGCGGGAGATCCTGATCGACTCCATCCTCTCCGAGGACCCGGAGGACGTGAAACGGCTGGTGCTGAGTCACCGCAACTTCCTCAGCGTGCCCAAGCTGGCGCTGCAGGACGGGTTGCTCTACCGGCTCGCGGAGCGGCGGCTGGGCACGTTGCGGGAGCTCTTCGCCGAAGACCACCTGGAACTGCACATCGGCCTGCGCGACTTCGCCACCTGGCTGCCGGCGCTGCTGGCGGAGAGTCCGGACGAGCACCTCGGAGCGCTGCTGCACGGGGCCGACCCGATGCACCTGCGCTGGTCCTCGCTGCTGCGCCGCATCCGGGCGGCGCTGCCGGACGTGCCGATCACCGCCTGGGCCAACGAGGACACACCGCTGATCTGGGGTCAGCTGTTGCGCCGCATGGGCGGCCAGCCGCTGGACCGCAAGATCACCGGCGCTTTCGACATGCTCGCGGCGGTGATCGCGCCGGAGGGGATGCGGCGTTTCCGGGCTTTCCTGAAGGAAAACCCGGACCTGCCGGAACCGCAGAAGCGCAAGGTCATGGCGGCCTTCATGGACAAATACGCGCTCGACGAGGCGGTGGAGGAAGAGCTTGACCTGCCAGGCTGGGACGGCGCCTACGTCGACATGCTGAGCGAGCTTTACGACGAGGATTTGGAGGTCATTGCCGCGATGGATCAGGTGACACTGGTGCTGCCCTAGACGTGTCGCAGCCCCACCCCAACCCTCCCCAAGGGGGAGGGCGCACCGTCGTGCAGCCAGCGCCGACGCACTCCGTCACGTCCTCCGGAAATGCGGTTGCGGGTCAGGGGACCGGGACTCCCTCCCCTGTGGGGAGGGTTGGGGTGGGGAGAGCCTGCACCCGAAACGAAAAGGACGCCCGGTCAGGCGTCCTGCGTCATCTGCTCGGCGATCTTCTTCGCCCTGGGGCAGCCGTGGATGCGCTCGCGCAGGGGGCTGTCCGGGTCGATTTCCTTCTTGCAGACCAGGCAGTGATCGGCGCCCTCCACCGCGTTCAGCCCGCCGCAACTGCCCTTGATCGTGCGCCCGCTGAACATCACGCCCACCGCCATGCCGACCATCACGAGGGCAAACAGGCCGAAGGTGAGCAGGAAGGTGGTCATGCGCGGGCGCTCCCGGGGTTAGGCGGTCAGTTCGGTGAACCTTGCCGAAGCGGTGGTCCTGAACCCCGATGTGGCGCCATCCGCGTCGCGGTCAATGAACAGCACCGCAAGGTCACGCTCTTGTGCGATCCTCAGGCCGCGTTCCGTGCCCAGCACCAGCAGCGCCGTCGCCCAGGCGTCGGCCAGCATGGCATTCTCCGTCAGCACCGTCACGGAGGTCGTCGCATGGGTCACCGGGCGGCCGGTGGTCGCGTCGATGATGTGAGAGAAGCGCTGGCCGCCGGTCTCGAAGAAGTTGCGGTAGTCGCCGGAGGTCGCCATACCGTGGCCGGACAGGCCGACAACCTGCATCACGCCCCGGTCGAAGCTCTGCGGCGTCTCGATGCCGATCTGCCAGGGCAGCCCCTCGGGGTTCTTGCCCGCGGTGACCAGATCGCCGCCGATCTCCACCATGTAGTCGGTAATGCCAAAGGCCGCGATAGCGCGGGCGACGTGGTCGACGCCGTAGCCCTTGCCGATGGCCGAGAGGTACACTTCCGCGCCGTCATTGGTCTTGGTCAGCGTGCTGCCGCTCTGCGCGACAGAGCGTTCCTGCCCGCAGCAGGCCATGGCCTGCGCGATCTCCGCATCCGACGGCAGAGCGCCATGTCCGGCCTTCGCGCCGAAGCCCCAAAGGTCGATCAGCGGGCCGACCGTCACGTCGAAGGTGCCCTCGGAGGCCCGGTGCACATCCGACGCCGTTTGCATCACCTCCGCCAGTTCCCGCGACACGGTGACGCTTTCGCCCCTGGTGGCGGCGTTGAAGCGGGAAATCTCCGACGTCGCGTCCCAGTTCGACATCTGGGCGGTGACTTCGGCCAGCGCGGTGTCCACGGCTGCCTGCAACTCGCTCTTCTTCGCAGCCTTCGTGTGATCCACCGCCACGATGGTGTAGCCGGTGCCCATCGTCAGACCCGAAAGTTCCAGCACGGACCAGCCCGGCTTGCAGGCGGCAAGGGCGAGCGGCATGACCATGAAGCTGCGGCGGGAAAGGAGAAGAGGGTTCGACAAGGGGCCTACTCCGGATATTGCGATGCGGACCGGATCTGGGTCCGGTCTTTCGGTAGAGTTTGCCCGCTTCTGGGGCAGAATGGCAATGGGATCAACACTGAATCGAAATTTATGGGTCTAAACGCCTTTCAAACCCTGCTACGCTGTCGCATAAGGCAGCGAATAAGAAGGACAGGACTCAAGACGTGCCGCAACACTCGTTCAAGAAGGGTCTGGACGTCCCGGTGCTGGGGGCACCTGACGCCACGACCATCGAAGCCGCCACTGTCAGAACCGTCGCGATTCTGGGACAGGATTACATCGGTCTGAAACCCCGTCTCGCGGTGCAGGAGGGTGACATCATCGCCCGCGGCGCGCCGGTGCTGGCGCACAAGGACACCCCGCAGGTCCATATCACCGCGCCGATCTCGGGCCGGGTGAAGGCGATCAACCGCGGCGCGCGCCGGGTGCTGGTCAGCATCGAGATCGAGGTCGACGAGAACGCCGCGATGGCCGTGGATTTCTCGAACGTCGGCGATGAGCACACCGCCGAGGGCATCCGGGCCAAGCTCTGCGCCGCCGGGCTTTGGACGTCCTTCCGCACCCGCCCCTACTCCAAGGTCCCCGATCCGGAGAGCACACCCGCGGCGATCTTCGTCACCGCCATGGACAGCGAGCCCCTGTCGGCGGATGCGGCGCTGATCATCGACCCGAACGAGGAGTCCTTTTCGCGCGGGCTCGCCGCCGTGGCGAAGCTGAGCGGAGGTACGACGTACCTTTGCCACGAAACCGGCCACCATGTGCCCGGCAGCGATGTGCCCGGGGTGCAGGTTGCCGCCTTCGACGGGCCGCACCCGGCAGGTCTGGCCGGGACACACATGCATTTCCTCGAACCTCCCTCGGCGTCGAAGACCGTCTGGAGCATCGGCTATCAGGACGTCATCGCCATCGGTCGTCTGTTCGAGACCGGCAATCTAGACAGCCGGCGTGTCGTCGCCCTGACCGGGCCGAAAGTGCGCCGCCCGCGTCTGGTGCACACCGTCGCCGGGGCCTCGCTGGTCGAACTGCTGGCCGAGGACCTCGACACCAAAGTGCCGGTGCGGATGATTTCCGGCTCCATCCTCTCGGGCCGCGCCGGATCGGGCGAGACCGCTTATCTGGGCCGCTACGCCCGGCAGGTCACGCTGATCGAGGAGGATCGCAAGCAGATCCCCATGGGCTGGATCCGCCCGATGCCGGAGAAGTTCGCGTTCCAGCCGGTGCTCGGCTCCGCCTTCAGCAAGAAACTCTATGCGCTGACGTCAAACCTGAACGGCGGCCGCCGCGCCATGGTGCCCATCGGCACCTTCGAGCAGCTGATGCCGCAGGACTACCTGCCGACGCAGCTGCTGCGGTCGCTCCTCGTGATGGACACCGACACCGCGCAGGCGCTGGGGGCGCTGGAACTCGACGAAGAGGACCTCGCGCTCTGCGGCTTCGCCTGCCCCGCCAAGTATGAATACGGCATCGCCCTCCGCGATTGCCTGTCGAAGATCGAGAAGGAGGGCTGAGGCTTTGGGTCTGCGCAATTTCTTCGACCGTATCGAGCCGAACTTCACCAAGGGCGGCAAGTACGAGAAGTATTTCCCCATCTACGAGATGGTCGAGAGCTTCATTTATACCCCAAAGACGGTGACCACGGTCGCGCCGCACGCGCGGTCGTACATCGACATGAAGCGGATCATGACCTACGTGGTTCTGGCCACGGTCCCCTGCATCCTGATGGGCCTCTACAACACCGGCCTGCAGACCAACCTCGCGATTGCCGAATACGGCGCGTCGGGCTGGCGGGCGGCAGTGATCGAGGGGCTGGGAATCGGCTTCAACGCTGCGAACCCGCTGGCCAACATGCTGCACGGGCTGATGTATTTCCTGCCGATCTACATCACCACGCTGGTCGCGGGCGGCCTCTTCGAAGTGATCTTCGCCACGGTGCGCAAGCATGAGGTCAACGAGGGCTTCCTCGTCACCTCCATGCTCTACACGCTCATCATGCCCGCTACCGCGCCGCTCTGGCAGGTCGCGCTCGGCATCATCTTCGGGGTGGTCATCGGCAAGGAAGTCTTTGGCGGAACAGGGAAAAACTTCCTCAACCCGGCGCTTGTGGGCCGTGCCTTCCTCTACTTTGCCTACCCGGCGCAGATGTCGGGCGACTCGGTCTGGACCCCGGTGGACGGCTTCTCCGGCGCGACCGCGCTGGCGATCGGAGCCTCTGACGGCTACGCCAGCCTGCCGGAACGCGGCATCACCTGGATGGACGCTTTCATCGGCACGATCCAGGGCTGCATCGGCGAAACCTCGGCGCTGGCGGCCTTCATCGGCCTTGCCTTCCTCTTGGTGGTCAAGATCGCCAACTGGCGTCTGATCGTCGGCTGCCTTGCGGGCATGATCGCCTTTTCGACGCTGCTCAACCTGATCGGCTCCGACACCAACCCGATGTTCGCCATGCCGTGGTACTGGCACCTCGTCGTCGGCGGCTATGCCTTCGGCCTCGCGTTCATGGTGACCGAGCCGGTGTCCGCTTCCCACACCAACACCGGGCGCTACATCTACGGTGCCCTGATCGGTTTCATGGTGGTGATGATCCGCGTCATCAACCCGGCGTTCCCGGAAGGCATGATGCTCGCGATCCTCTTCGGCAACGTCTTCGCACCGCTGATCGACTACTTCGTCGTGCAGGCCAACATCAAACGGAGGGCCAAGCGTCATGCCTGACAACGCTCCGCAAAAGGGCCTGATCGGCCGTTTCCTCGACGCGCCGGTGGACGGCGTGGGCAAGACCGTGACCGTCGCCGTGGCGCTCTGCCTCGCCGGGTCCATGGTCGTCTCCGCCGCGGCCGTGGCGCTGCGCCCGGTGCAGGAGGAGAACAAGCTGCGCGACAAGCGGGTGAACATCCTGCAGGTGTCGGGCGTCTACGAGGACGGCATCGCCGTCAATGACGCCTTCGCCAGCTTCGAGCCCCATGTGCTCGACCTGTCGACCGGCGAGTTCACCGACCAGTTCGAGATCGAGACCTTCGACAATCTCGCCGCCAAGGACGATCCCGCGATCATCCGCGCGCTGGACGAGGACCCGGCGGGACTGGGCGGCAAGATGGAGGCCTATCGCATGGTCTACATCCTGCGCGACGAGGCCGGGGCCATCGACAAGGTGATCCTGCCGATCGAGGGCTATGGCCTGTGGTCCACGCTTTACGGTTTCATCGCGCTCGAAGAGAACGGCAACGACATCTACGGCCTGCAGTTCTACCAGCACGGCGAAACCCCCGGCCTTGGCGCCGAGGTGGACAACCCGCGCTGGAAGGCGCTGTGGAACGGCAAGAAGCTGTTCACCGACGGCGGGGACCTCGCGATTTCCGTGTCCAAGGCGGTTGGCCCGGCGGGCCCCGACTACCACGTCGATGCCCTCGCCGGGGCGACGCTGACCTCGGCCGGTGTCAACAACCTTGTGCGGTTCTGGATGGGCGAGGCCGGATACGGCGCCTTCCTTGAACGCCTGAAAGCAGGAGAGGTGAGCTGATGGCCCAGACCTACCGTTCGCAACTCGTCGATCCGCTGATCGACAACAACCCGATCACGCTGCAGGTGCTGGGCATCTGCTCGGCGCTGGCGGTGACCTCCTCGATGAAGGTGGCGCTGGTCATGGCGATTGCCGTGACGCTGGTGACGGCCTTCTCGTCGATGTTCATTTCGATGCTGCGCAACCAGATCCCGAGCTCGATCCGGATCATCGTGCAAATGGTCGTTATCGCCAGCCTCGTGATCGTGGTGGACCAGATCCTCAAGGCCTATGCCTATGAAATCTCCAAGACCCTCTCGGTCTTCGTCGGGCTGATCATCACCAACTGCATCGTCATGGGCCGCGCCGAGGCCTTCGCCATGAAGAACCCGCCGGTCGCGAGCTTCATCGACGGCATCGGCAACGGCGCGGGCTATGGCCTGCTGCTGATGGTGGTTTCCGTGTTCCGCGAGCTGTTCGGCTCCGGCTCTCTCTTCGGCATCACCATCTTCCAGACGGTGAACAACGGCGGCTGGTACGTTCCGAACGGCCTGTTGCTGCTGCCGCCGTCGGCGTTCTTCGTCATTGGCCTCATCATCTGGGGCGTGCGGACGTGGAAGCCGAAGCAGGTCGAAGAGCGCGAATACCGCATCCAGAACGTGGAGGCGCACTGATGGAAGGCCTGATTTCCCTCGCGGTCAAGGCGGTCTTCGTCGAGAACCTCGCCCTGTCCTTCTTCCTCGGCATGTGCACCTTCCTCGCCGTGTCGAAGAAGATCCAGACGGCCATGGGCCTTGGCATTTCCGTCATGGTGGTGCAGGCGATCACCGTTCCGGCGAACAACCTGCTGCTCAACTACCTGCTCGCCCCCGGTGCGCTGGCCTGGGCCGGGTTTGGCGACGTGGACCTGACGTTCCTTGGCCTGATCTCCTATATCGGGGTAATCGCGGCGATCGTGCAGATCCTCGAAATGGTGCTCGATAAGTACTTCCCGCCGCTCTACAACGCGCTCGGCGTCTTCCTGCCGCTGATCACGGTGAACTGCGCCATTTTGGGCGGCTCGCTGTTCATGGTGGAGCGCTCCTACAACTTCGCGGAAGCGGCGACCTATGGCGTCTCGTCGGGCTTCGGCTGGGCGCTGGCGATCACCGCCATGGCGGGCGTGCGCGAGAAGCTGAAGTATTCCGACATTCCGGACGGACTTCAGGGCCTCGGCATCACCTTCATCACCGCGGGACTGATGGCCATGGCCTTCATGTCCTTCTCCGGCGTGAAACTGTAAGGGAGGGCGCGATCCATGACGACTTTCGGACTTGGCGTTTTCCTCTTCACCCTGATCGTGCTGGCGCTGGTGGCGATGATCCTCGCCGCCCGCTCCAAACTGGTCAGCTCGGGCAACGTCAACATCACCATCAACGGTGAAAAGACCATCTCCGTGCCTGCGGGCGGCAAGCTGCTGCAAACGCTGGCGGCGCAGAAGCTCTTTGTCCCCTCGGCCTGCGGAGGCGGCGGCACCTGCGCGCAATGCCGGGTCAGGGTGCATTCCGGCGGCGGCTCGATCCTGCCGACCGAGGAATCGCACATCACCAAGCGCGAGGCGTCCTGCGGCGACCGGCTGTCCTGTCAGGTGGCGGTCAAGCAGGACATGGAGATCGAAGTGCCCGAGGAGGTCTTCGGCGTGAAGAAGTGGGAGTGCACCGTGCGCTCCAACGACAACGTCGCGACCTTCATCAAGAACCTCGTGCTGGAACTGCCGGAGGGCGAGAACGTCAACTTCCGCGCCGGCGGCTACATCCAGATCGAAGCCCCCGCGCACAAGCTGTCGTACAAGGACTTCGACGTTGCGGAGGAGTACCGGCCGGATTGGGACAAGTTCAACCTGTGGCAATACGAGTCCACGGTGGAAGAGCCGATCGAGCGGGCCTATTCCATGGCAAACTACCCGGACGAGAAGGGCATCATCATGCTCAATGTCCGCGTGGCCTCCCCGCCGCCGGGCTCGCAGGGTATCCCGCCGGGGCAGATGTCCTCCTACATCTTCAACCTCAAGCCCGGTGACAAGGTCACCATCTCCGGTCCGTTTGGCGAGTTCTTTGCCCGGGATACCAAGAAGGAGATGGTGTTCGTCGGCGGCGGCGCGGGCATGGCGCCGATGCGCTCGCATATCTTCGACCAGCTCAAACGGCTGGAGAACCGCGACCGGAAGATCACCTTCTGGTACGGGGCGCGCTCGAAGCGGGAGATGTTCTTCGTCGAGGACTTCGACCAACTGGCCGCGGAGTTCGACAACTTCGAATGGCACGTTGCGCTGTCCGACGCGCTGCCGGAGGACGAGTGGACCGGCTACACCGGGTTCATTCACAACGTGCTGTATGAAGAATACCTCAAGAACCACCCGGCCCCGGAGGACTGCGAGTTCTACATGTGCGGCCCGCCGATCATGAACCAGTCGGTGATCACCATGCTGCTCAACCTCGGCGTCGACCGCGAAGACATCATGCTGGACGATTTCGGCGGGTGAGACCCGGTCCGGAGCATAGCTCCGGCAAACTCTCCGGGGGAGAGTTTGAAGGCCGAACGGGCGGAGCCCCTGGAAGATGCGCCTGCAAACGCTGCGGGGGACTGTCCAAGCGCTAAACGGTGAGACAGCCCTCTGCCGGCCAGAATTCAACATCGAAAGGAGGCCCCCGGGCCTCCTTTTTTCTTTCCCCCACCCGGACCTTCCTTCCCCCACCCTGACCCTCCCCAAAGGGGAGGGAACGCGCTCCGGGTCGCGTGCCGGGACTCCCTCCCCCGTGGAGAGGGTCGGCGTGAACACCGGGACGCCTTCAGCGACGGGGACGTCCCGGTCCTCGATGTCGCGCGGTTTGCTCTCGCGCATCGGGAACACGATGCTCGGGGTGTGGGGCAGCCGGGATGCGACCTGTGCACTCGGCGATCTGGTCGATATCCGCTGCCAGACTGCAAATTAACGACGAGCTTACTCGTCATTCCCAAAGGAAGAATCACGCTTCTTTCGGACGTGATCTTGGAAGATCATTCGCCCATAGCGGGCTGCGGGAGAGCCAAGCGCTCGGTGGGACGCGTATCCTCCTGCAAATCGGCCGGCGTCGGCGGTTCGATCATCAGGATGTACGCGGCACAGAAGCCCCCGAAGACGGCTCGCATCCCGCAAATCTGCTCGTTGGACCTGTCCCGCATTGGCGCCGCCACAAGGGCTCGTTCAAGCCACGTTCCCTTCGAAAGCGACGGGGCTTTTCCAGCCCGGTGCCGAGTGCCTTCGGCGTGGATTGCAGAAGCCGTTGATGCATTGGAAGATGGCGATTTCTGCTGCTCGGCGCGTCGGCCGCGACTTCCTGCTGCGTGTCGACGTGGCGGACCTCGCTGCGTTCGACAGGGGTCCACGAGGCGTTGACCGCCGCGGTCGGGCAGCGGAGCGCGACCGCCGTGTTTGCCCTCGAAGCTGTACGGAGCACGACATCCCTTCCCTTGGACGTGTCCATCGCAGGATGATGCCTGCCCGATAACGCCGGCCACGTCGCCCCGAGGCTCGGTCAGGCCGCATCCGCCGCCAAGGGCAACTGGAACCGGGCTTCGACCCCATCCGCCGCACCAGGTCTCGGCGACGCCAGTGTCAGTCTGCTTCCCGTCCGGTCGGCGATCTCGGCAACGATGGTGAGACCGAGCCCGCTGCCGCCGGGTTTCTTCCCGTCGCTCTGGAAGCGCTCCGTCAGCCGCGAGAGGCGATCGCGTTCGACCACGGATCCCGCGTTCGAGACGATCAGCTTGCCGTCAGGTGTCAGCAGAACCCTGACCTCGCCCCATGCAGCTCCATGCCGGAGCGCGTTCTCCACCAGGTTCCGGCAGACGATCCCCAGCGCGTCCGGGTCGATGGTCGAGAGCACCGGGGTCTCGGGAAGGTCGAGTGCCAGGTCAACCGGCTGAATGCCGCGCTTCAAGTCCTCGACAACGATACGCACGGCGGCCCGGGCATCGTGCGCCGTGTCCGACAGGAGGCGTCCGCCTTCGGCCCGCGCCAGTTGCATCAGCCGTTCCGTCCGGCGCGTCAGCCGTTTCAGTGTTTCCTCTATATCCGCCGCGCGCTGGACGATCGTCCGGTCTGCGGTTTCCGATCTGAGCCTCTGCGCCTGGGCGATGGCGCCCGCCAGCGGCGTGCGCAACTCATGCGCGGCATTGGCCGCGAAGCTGCGTTCGGCCTCGAACGCCGCACGCAAGCGGTTGAGAAGGCCGTTCAGGGTGTCGGCCAACGGACCGATCTCTGTCGGCAGATCGCTCGCGGGTACCTCCGACAGGTCTCGAACTCCCCGCTCCTCCAGCCGAGCGCGGAACCGGCGCAGCGGATCGAGGCTGAAGCGAACGGCAAGAATGATCGCCACCAGCGCGATCGGCAACACGATGAGCAGCGGCAGGCCGAGGCCCATCTGGATCTCACGCGCAACCGACGCGCGATGGGCCAGCGGCTCGGCCACGGTGATCCGGACCGTGTCCTGAAGCGCCGCGTCGCTATAGAGCCGGTGTGTCGATGTCTGCCGGAACCCCTGCCCCTCCCAAGGCGGAAACACGGACGGATCGGCCGCGTGGGATTGCAGCAGGATGCGCCCCTCGGCATCCCGCACGAGGTAGGTGAAGAACTCGCCATGCTCCCGGACCGGCGCGAGCCGTTGCGTGATCCCCTGATCTTCGCGGCCCACGATATCGGTCACCGCCAGCGGGAGGATCCGCTCGGCCGTCTCCCGCAGGGCGCTGTCGAAGACCTCGTCCAGCTCGCCCCGGACGATCACGGCCGTCACCGTCGCCGCGAGCAGCCACAGCACCGTCAGCACGACGCCGAGCGACAGGCCGAGCCGCCCCTGAAGGCTTGCAGGCCATCTCATGGCCGGCCCAGCCGGTAGCCCATGCCGCGCTCGGTCTCGATGACCGAAGACCCAAGCTTCTTGCGCAGGCGGCTTACATGGACCTCGATGGTGTTGCTCTCCACCTCCGCGTCAAAGGTATAGAGTTTCCCCTCCAGTTGCGCCTTGGACAGGAGCTGACCGGGACGCGCGAGGAAGGCTTCGAACAGCGCCCATTCCCTTGCCGTCAGTTGCACCGGCTTGCCGTCGCGATGAAGGCTGCGGGCAGCCAGATCGATTTCGAGCGGCCCGTGGGTGACGATGGGATTGGGATTGCCGCTGTAGCGCCGGGCGACCGAGCCGATGCGGGCAGACAATTCCGCAAGGTCGAAGGGCTTCACCAGGTAGTCGTCGGCGCCGGCGTTCAGGCCCTCGATTCGGTCGGACACCTGGTCCAGCGCGGTCAGAATGATGACCGGCGTCACATTGCCCCGGGTCCGCAATCCCTTGAGAAATCCGATACCACGCCCGTCAGGCAGCATGAGGTCCAGCAGGATCAGGTCATAGGACGTGGTCCGCACCGCATCCCCGGCGGCGTCGAGGCGCGTCACCCAGTCCACCGACTGGCCATCTGCTGCGATCTGATCGCGCACCGCGGCTCCCAATACCGTGTCGTCCTCGATCAGCAGAATGCGCATCCTCGTCCCCGTCCTGTTCCGATGACCCTCCATGATCCGTCCGGCTGACAGGAAGCTGAAGCGGCAGGGCATGTCCCTTCAGGCTGCCGTCAGCTTCGCCGCATAGGAATGGCATCAAGATGGCCATGGCGAGGAGTTTGGCTCATGAAGAAGACGTTGACAATTCTCGGCTTTCTCGTCGTCTTCCCGGCCGGTGGCGCGCTGGCGGACGACGACTGCTTCGTGCCGATGGCCGACTGGCAGCCGCGCGACGCCGTCGCCCGGCTGGCCGAGGAGAACGGCTGGACCGTGCGCCGGATCAAGATCGACGACGGCTGTTACGAGATCGACGGCCGTGATGCCGAGGGGCGCCGGATCGAGGTGACCGTTCATCCGGCGACGCTGCAGGTGATCGAGGTCGAATACGAGGACGAGGACGATCGCCCCCGCCGGGATCGCGAAGGAGGCGACGATGACTGACGCAGTCTCGCACCATGGGCCGGAGATGAGCATGGGACCGAGCAGCACGGTCCGCGTCTGGGATCCGCTGGTCCGTGTGTTCCATTGGGGCCTGGTCGCGGCCTTCGCGACCGCATGGCTGACCGCGGACGAGTTGCAACCCGTCCACGAGATCGCAGGCTACGCCGTCGCCGGACTTGTGGCCTTCCGGCTGGTCTGGGGCCTCGTGGGCAGCCGCTACGCCCGCTTCGCCCGGTTCCTGAAGGGGCCGGGCGAGACGCTGGCCTATCTCGGAGACATGGCCCGCGGACGCGAGCGACGCTACCTTGGCCACAACCCCGCGGGCGCGGCGATGGTCGTGGCGCTGCTGGTCACGCTGTCGGGGACGGCGTTCACCGGCTGGCTCATGGAGGACGAGGCCCGTCTGGCGATGCTTCCCTCCGTGCTTGCCATCGTGGCACCCGCCTGGGCTGACGACGACGGTGACGATCGGGAGTATGGTGCGCGGGGCGAGGTCGAGGGACCGCTGAAGGAGGTTCACGAGACGCTCGCCAACCTGATGCTGCTGCTTGCCGCGCTGCATGTGGGCGGCGTCGTGCTGGCCTCCTTCCGGCACCACGAGAACCTGGCCCGCGCCATGGTGACGGGCGACAAGCGCGGACCCGGTCCCGGCGACATCGCCTGACGGAACCCAACCCCACGGCCGACCGTCCCTTCGGCCCCGCCTGGCCTCGCCCTCACGGGCGGGGCCTTTTTCTCGTCCGCCGCCGCTCTTTTCCTGACGTCAAACTGAAGCGGGAATCGCCGACGCGTCAGGAAGCCCTCAGGTCGAGTCTCCAGATTGTTCTCAGCAGATGACAAGGAGACCCTGCCATGAATAAGACCCTGACACTTCTGGTCGCGTCCACGGCGCTGACCGCCGCGATCGGCGTCCCCGCCTGGAGCGCAGTGCAAGCTCGGTCCGAAGTCCTTCGGCCCGTCGCCGCACTCTTCGACGATGCCTCGCAAACCATGCCGCTCGTCCTCGCAAGCGGCGATGACGACGACGATGACGCCCGCTGGCGGGACGGATCGCGTCGTGGCCACGATGACGACGATGACTGCGACGACGATGATGACGACGACGACTGTCAGGGCGGCGCCCGCAATCCCGCGCCCGCCGGCACGGTCGCCCCTCCGCAGAACGGCCTCTTCGGCAACGGCGCCCCTCCGCAGGTCCAGGTGAACTGAGCCGCTCCGAAGCCCTTCTCCGAACAAGGATCAACCCCATGAAATCGCTTCTTGCAACGCTCGCGCTCACCACCGCGCTGACGCTTCCCGGCCTTGCCATGGCCCGGCCGGTGACGCTCACCACGACCCTCAACAACTACGGTGGCGACGGGGCCTACCTCGCGCTCTATGTCACCGACACCTCGGGCGCCTATGTCGGCAGCCTCTGGATGGCTGGCGGCAAGTCCAAGTACTACCAGCATCTGAGCGACTGGTACCGTGCCACCGGCGGCGACACCGCGCAGGTCAACGGCATCACCGGCGCAAGCGTCGGCGCGGGCCGCACGCTCGAGATCACGCTCGACCTCGCCGACGCGCTCTTCGACGCGGGCTACACGCTCCACATCGACGCGGCGGTCGAGGATATGCGCGACAGCCCGAACGAGGTGGCCGTCCCGCTCACGACGACAGGCGCGGGTACGCCGACGAGCGGCCGCCGCTACATCGCCAGCTTCGCCTACGACATGTGAGGAGTGGGGCCATGATCCGTGCACTCCATCGCTGGCCGGGTCTTCTGGCCCTCGCGCTCGTCACCATCCTGAGCCTGAGTGGCGCGGCACTGTCGGTCTTCCCTGCGGCCGAACGGCTTGCCGCCCCGCAGGCGGAGACCGGGCTCACGGTCGCCGCTCTCGCGGACCGCATCCAGGCGGTCTATCCGGGCGTCGAGCAGATCCGCCGCTCACCCTCGGGCCGGATCACTGCCTACTGGTTCGATCAGGGCGCACCGGGGGCCGCCGTGATCGACCCGGCGACGGGTGAGGGCGTGGCCTCGGCCGACCCGAACCAGGCCGAACGCTGGCTGACCAACCTGCACCGTTCGCTCTTCCTCGGGGATGGCGGGCGCATCGCCATGGCCGCAGGGGCTGCCGCGATGCTGATCCTCTCGCTCTCTGGTGCGACGCTGGTCGCGCGGCGGGCGGGCGGCTGGCGGCACTGGTTCGCGCGCCTGCGCGGACCGCTCGCCGGGCGGCTGCACGTCCAGATCGCCCGGATCGCCGTCGTCGGCCTCGTCCTGTCCTCCATGACCGCCCTCTGGATGACGGCGTCCACCTTCGATCTCCTGCCGGATGCGGGCACAATATCGGCCGCCCCGACCGAAGTCAGTGGGCAGACGGGATTCGCGCCGGACCGGATGCCCACGCTGCAGCAGACGCCCGTCGCCGAGTTGCGCGAACTGAGCTTTCCCTATCCCGCCGACGCTTCGGACGTCTTCACGCTGAAGACCGACCGTGGGACCGGGTATCTCGATCAGGGCACCGGGGCGCTGCTGGCCTGGACTGACCTGACCGGGTGGGAACGCGTTTCGGAAACCATCACCATGCTGCACACCGGACAGGGCGCGGCGACGCTTGGCCTCGTTCTGGGCCTGATGGCGCTCGGCGTACCGGCGATGGGAGCGACCGGCGTGCTGGTCTGGCTGGCCGGGCGGCGCGGTCGGCGGCGCATTCGGGGCAATTTGTCCGCGGGGCGCGCCGAGACGATCCTGCTCGTCGGCAGCGAGGGCGGCAGCACATGGAGCTTTGCCGTGACGCTGCACGCCGCCCTGACGCAAGCCGGGCAGAGCGTCCATGTCGGCGCGATGTCGGGCTTCGCCCCCGAACGCTATTCCCACGCCCGGCGGATCATCCTGCTCGCCTCGACCTATGGCGACGGGGCAGCGCCCGCCTCGGCGAAGGGCTTTCTCGACCGGCTGACCGCGACCGACCGCGCACCGGACATTCCTCTGGCGGTGCTCGGCTTCGGCGACCGCAGCTTTCCGGCCTACTGTGCCTTCGCGAAGTCCGTCGCGACAGCGGCGGAAGCGAAAGGCTGGCCCGAACTGCTGGCTCTCGACACCATCGACCGCCAATCGCCGCAGGATTTTGCCCGCTGGGGCCGGGCGCTCGGAGACGCTCTCGCGATCGAACTCGACCTGTCGCACGGGCCTGTCCAGCCACAAACGACCACGCTGACCCTTGTCTCGCGCCGCGACTACGGCGCCGAGGTGCAGGCCCCGACCGCCATCCTGCGCTTCGCCCTGCCGCGCACCACCCTCTGGCAGCGGTTGCTCGGGAGCGGGTTCGCCCGGTTCCAACCCGGCGACCTGATCGGCATTCTGCCCGCGGGCGGGACCGTCCCGCGGCTCTATTCGCTCGCCTCCGGGCGCCGCGACGGCTTCATCGAGATCGTGGTCAGGAAGCATCCCGGCGGCCTCTGCTCGGGCCAGCTCACGGCGCTGGAGCCGGGCGACACGGTAGGCGCATTCCTGCGCCCCAACCCCGGTTTCCGTCCGGGCCGGAGCCGGACACCGCTGATCCTGATCGGCGCGGGGACCGGCATCGGGCCGCTCGCGGGCTTCGTGCGGGGCAACACGCGCGGCAGGCCGATTCACCTGTTCTTCGGCATGCGCCATCCCGACAGCGATTTCCTCTACGGCGAGGCCTTCCGCGGATGGCAGGACGAAGGGCGTATAACCCGGCTGGTCACGGCTATCTCACGCGGGGCGCGTCCCCATTACGTCCAGGACGCGCTGCGCGGCGAGGCCAATCAGGTCGCGGAACTCGTCCGCAACGGCGCGCGGGTGATGGTGTGCGGTGGACGGGACATGGCCGCCGGCGTGGCCGAGGCGCTGGCCGAGATCCTCGCACCGGCCGGGTTGACGCCAGCGGTCCTGAAGGCGGAGGGGCGGTATGTCGAAGATGTCTACTGAGCGCGTGCGCATCGCCCTGAATGGACCGACCATGGGCACGCGCTGGTCTGCGCTGTTCTTCGCGGAGCCGGACTTCGACCCGGCCTCGATCCGCGCGGCGCTTCAGGTGGCCGTGGACGAGGTGGACAGGCAGATGTCGACCTGGAACGCGGGCAGCGACCTGATGCGGCTCAACGCGGCGCCGGTGGGAGAATGGGTGGCGGTTCCGGCGCGGCTCGCCGAGGTGCTGCGGCTCGGACTGGAGATCGGCGAAGCCTCGGGCGGGGCGTTCGACATAGGCATGGGGGACGCGGTGACGGCCTGGGGCTTCGGACCGGAGACGGCTGCGCCTGACAGAATCCGCGCCGCGATGGAAAGCTCACGCCGCCCGGCACACGAGGCGCTGGAGATGAACGACGCCCGCGTGCGCAAAGCCGCGCCCATCACGCTCGACCTCAACGGCATCGCCAAAGGCCATGGCGTCGACCGGCTCGCCGAGACCTTGCGCGATCATGGGATTTCGGATGGACTCGTCGGGATCGATGGCGAGATGCGTGCAATGGGCCTCAAGGCGGATGGCGAAGCCTGGACCATCGCGGTCGAGGCGCCGGACACCGGGCGCCGGACGCCGCATTCGATCCTCGCGCTGCAGGATGCCGCCGTCGCGACCTCCGGCGATTACCGCCACTGGGTCGAGGTGCGGGGGCGCCGCCTGTCGCACACGATCGACCCGAGGCGGGGCGCGCCGCTGATCGCGTCGCCAGCCTCCGTCACCGTCGTGGCCCGCACCTGTACCGAAGCCGATGCCTGGGCGACGGCCCTCATGGTGCTTGGTCCGGACAAAGGCGCGGCCCTGGCAAGGCAAAGCGGTCTCGACGCCCTGTTCCTCTTGCGCGATGATGATGCCAGCGCACGGGGCGTGGGAGTCGGACGGCTGTTTTCCGAAGAGCCCGCGGCAATCGCCTCAGCCGAGGGGAGATAAGCCGCATGGAGACGACACGGACTGACCGCTTCAAGACCGCTATCCTGCTCATCGCGGCGACCGGCCTGATTGCGGGACTTGCGGTCTACTTTTTCGGCCAACCCGAAACAGCGCATCTGATCTGGATCGCCGGTGTCGTTCCCGCACTCGCCGCCCTCGTGATCGAGATCCTGCGCAGCCTGCGCTCCGGTGAGGTGGGCCTCGATATCGTCGCCGCGCTGTCGATGTCGGCTGCCCTCGTTTTTGGCGAGACCCTCGCTGCGGCGGTCGTCGCGGTGATGTATTCCGGCGGTACCTTCCTCGAAGCCTTCGCCGAGGGCCGCGCCCGGCGCGAGATGCACCACCTCCTCTCCCACGTGCCCCGGACCGCGACCCGGCACCAGACCGGCGGGCTCGAGGACGTCCCGCTCGACGAGATCGCGCCCGGCGACCGCCTTCTGATCCGGCAGGGCGACGTGGTGCCGGTGGACGGTACGGTGGCCTCGGAGACGGCCTTCGTCGATACCTCCGCGCTGACGGGCGAGTCCCTGCCCGTGCGCCTCGCCCACGGCGCCGAAGCCATGAGCGGCTCCACAAACGCAGGTGAGGCGTTCGATCTGACGGCGACGAGAGAAGCCAGGGACAGCACCTATGCCGGGATCGTCCGGCTGGTCGAGGAGGCGCAGGCCTCGAAGGCGCCGATGTCTCGGCTGGCCGATCGTTGGTCGCTGGGGTTTCTGGCGGTCACGGTCAGCATTGCCTTCGCTGCCTGGTGGTTCACGGGCGATCCGATCAGGGCCGTCGCCGTGCTCGTCGTCGCCACGCCCTGTCCGCTGATCCTGGCCGTGCCTGTGGCGCTGGTGGCCGGGCTGTCGCGTGCCGCGCATTTCGGGGTGCTGATCAAGGGCGCGGGGCCACTCGAGACGATGGCACGCATCCGAACGCTGATCCTCGACAAGACCGGCACGCTGACGGACGGACGGCCAAAGATCGTGTCGATCGACAGCCACGACGGCACGGCGGAGGACGACATCCTGCGCCTTGCCGCAGCGCTCGATCAGGCCTCGAAGCACCCAGTCGCGCAGGCCATCGTTGCGGCCGCAAAAGAGCGGGGCTTCGTTCTGCCGGTTCCGTCCGACGTTGCGGAGATCCCGGGCGAAGGCGTCCTGGGCCATGTCGAGGGCCGCAAGGTCATCGTCGGCGGCGATGCCTTCGTCGCCTCCCGCGTCGGGCGGCGGCCCGGCGAACATTCCGTCATCGCCGCTGGGTCGGTCCTCGTCGCCGTCGCTGTTGACGGACACATGGCAGGGCACCTCGTCATGTCCGATCCCCTGCGCGAGGGCGCGGGCGCGATGCTCGACGGTCTGCGCCGCGAGGGGGTCTCGCGCATCCTGCTCGCCACCGGCGACCGCGCGGACGTGGCCGAGCGCGTGACCGAGGGGCTTGGCCTCGACGGTCTGCGGGCGGGCCTCACGCCGGACCAGAAGGTTCTGCTGGTCCTCACCGAGCGCAAGAGCGGAGCTGTCATGATGGTGGGCGACGGGGTCAACGACGCACCCGCTCTCGCGGCAGCAGACGTGAGTGTCGCGATGGGCGCACGCGGCGCCGCAGCCTCGGCGGAGGCGGCGGACGTCGTGCTGCTCGTCGACCGTATCGACCGGCTCGGGCCGGGGATCGAGATCGCGCGCGGTGCGCGCCGCATCGCCGTCGAGAGCGTCGTCGCCGGGATCGGCCTGTCTGTCATGGGCATGATCGCCGCCGCTTTCGGGTATCTCACCCCGGTGCAGGGGGCCCTCCTTCAGGAGGTCATAGACGTCGCCGTGATCCTGAACGCCCTCCGTGCGCTACGCATCGCGCCCCATGATCCCAACACTCAGAAACCAAAGGCTGTCTCCTCAGGGCAGGACGACATCGCGCAAGGCGCCACGCCTTGAGCCGCCTTTCGCAGTCCGAAATCCACAGGGTGCATCGCATCGGCTGGCTGCGGGCCGAGGTTCTCGGCGCCAACGACGGGCTCGTCTCGACAGCAAGCCTCGTGGTCGGCGTCGCCGCCGGCGGCGATGGTGTCGTTCGGGGCGCAGCGCGGATCACCCTCTGGGGCGCGCTCGCAATAGCTGCGACAGCGGCGGTCGGAGCGCTTTTTGGCGGCTCGGTGGGGTAGCGTTTGTTGAGAGTCTGATTGGACGAAGGAGATGCGAGGCTCTTGCTCTCCATCAAATCGCGGCTGCTGGATACGACCAGAGGCGAACTGTCGGCGGCAACATCGTCCTGATACCGGCTGTTCGTTCTCATCGCGGCGAAGGTCCGATGTCTCGCATAGCAGACCAAGGCGGTTTGCGGACACCTTCACGCTTCCTTCGGGAGAACCACCGCAAGGTTGGGCGGAGAAGAGCTAGACATGATGAACTCGCCCGGATGCGCCCTGCCCTCCGGAGCAAGCGCTCAAGATAACGCCTCCCTTGAAGAATTTGGCGTTTCAACGCTTTCGACTGAGCCAAGCGGTTCAGAAGGAAACGGAACATCCGAGACGTCGCAAGGCCGCCGATGTCGCCCGAGGTTGGAAAAAACAGCCCCTCCAACAGTGCCAACGTCTCGGAACAAAACGCACGACACAGACCATGCGGAATCCCAAAACACTGAAACAAAACGGGTAATCAGAACACATGAACAAATGGAGCGTAAATTTTCGGGAGATACACAGGCCCAACCACTGACCTGGATCATAGTGCCTGTGTTCTTATGGTTCCTGGCTCGCCAAAGCCATCGAATCCATGTTTCGTCGCACGTCGGGCCAGTTGCACAAGCGATTTTGACACCCGCGCAACCGGCCACGATTTTCATATCAAAATCAGTGAATTATCTGATTTTCATGCCATTCCCAGGGCGGCCTTGTACATTTCCAGAACCGCCTCTTCCTCGGCGATGTCGTCGGCGCTGCGCTTGCGCAGGGCGATGACCTTGCGCATCACCTTGGTGTCGTAGCCGCGGCCCTTGGCCTCTGCCATGACTTCCTTCTGCTGCTCCGCGATCTCCTGCTTCTCCACTTCGAGACGCTCGAAGCGCTCGATGAACTGGCGCAACTCGCCTGCTGCAATGCCATAGCTGTCGCCGGATTCGTCCTGCATGACCCTGTCTCCTGCCAAATGAGCCTCAATCCGCATCGCAGATACAGGGGCCGGGCGAGGCCATCAAGGCTTGATCACCTTGCCAGCGGCGGCGTGCTGCTTTAGGCCCTCCGCAGCGCAGGAAAAGGGGCCGTCGCCATGCAATTGTTGATCTGGATCGGGGCACTTGTCACCGTGGCCGGCCTCGGCGGGCTGATCTGGTGCATCCTGCGTGTCGGCCGCGCCCGCAACACCGGGCTGGACGACGAGGCGCTGCGCGAGGTGGTGCGCCAGACGGTGACCTGGAACATGGCCTCGCTCTTCCTGTCGGTGATCGGCCTGATGATGGTGATCCTCGGGCTCTTCCTCGGCTGAGGCCCCGGGTCTCAGAGCGCGTCGAAATCCAGCCCGTTCTTCACCAGCCGCCCCCACTCCGGATGCGGCGTCCAGAAGGCCGTGTCCGGGTGGCCCAGACGCTCCATCTGGCGCATCACGCCGAACAGGCCGCGCAGGCTCACCGCCTTCATCACGCCGCCCTGCTCGCGCGGAAGGTTCAGCGCGTGGATGCTGACCACGTCAAGGTCCGAGGCCCGTACCGCGCGGCCCTCGGCCAGCAGGTGCAGCCCCTCGTTCGCCATGGCCCCGAGGATCAGCGTCCGGATGTTCTCCGGCGGCCTGCCCCGGGGCGGGCGCTGCGCGTCGAACAGCGTCAGAACCGACTCAGAGGGCACCGGCGTGCCGTCCTTCCAGTCGTAAAAACCGCCGCCCTCCGCCGCGCCCATGCGGCCCGCTTCGACCAGTGCCCGGCACCAGTTGACCCCGCTGACGAGGTCGATCCGCGCCAGATCGACGAGACTGCGACGGTCGCGGGCGGCAAGGACGCCTTGCGGCATGCCCCAGTCCAGCAACGCCGCGTCGATGGCGTAGGGGCTGCATCCAAGGTCGATCAACGCATCCGCAGCGCGGTTCATCGCCGTGTTCAGCCGCCCGGCCAGCGTGTCGCGGTCAGAGACCACGCGAACCGGCAGCTTGCCCAGCCGCTGCGCCACCTGTGCGGCGCGAAGCACCGCCGCGCGACTTGCGTCCGGGCCCTGCAGCACCTCCACGAGCCGCGCCCGATGCGCAGGCGGCACGAAGCGCAGGCCCACGCCCTGCACCGCGTCGGTATAGGCCGGGAGCCTGAGTGCGCCCTCCGGCCAGGGCAGGTCGTCGTAGCCGCGCTCGGTGATCAGCACCGCACCGGGTCCCGCCTGCGCCGCCGCATCCTTGCAAGTCGCCAGCGACAGCCCTGCACAGAGCGCCTCCACCGCCGCGGTATCTCGCGCCCCCGTCGCCAGCAGCGCCCGCATCCTGCCCTGTGCCGTCTCCAGCGCCTGCCCGTCACGCGCCGCCCAGATCACCGCCAGCCCCTGCATGAGTGCCCGCGCCACGAGCTGCACGGCAAGCCCCCCGGAGCCGAGAACGGCGATAGCCTGCACCTCGGGACCGGCATCGGGTGCGCCCTGTGCGGCGCGGCGCTCGGCGAGGTAGACATGGCGCAAGGCACGCGCCCGGTCAGACGCGAGACAGTCGTTGAAGATTTCCGCCTCCAGCGCACAGCCCGCCTCGAAAGGCAGCAGAGCGGCGGCTTCGACCAGCATCACGATCTGCGCCTGCAGACTGTCTCGGTCCCCGCTCAGCGCCGCGCGGGCCTCGGCAATGGCGGCGTGGAAGGCAGCCGGATCGCTCGCCCCGGCCACGTTCTCGCCCAGCCGGCGGGGTCCGGTGCCACCCATGCGCAGCGTGTCGCAGAAGTCCAGCGCCGCCTGCCGCACGTCGCCCTCGGTGCGCAGATCGGTCAGCCGTGCCCCCGCCGCCTCGCCCGCGCCGATCACCCGTCCGCTGCCAAGCATGTCGAGTGCCTGTGCCGCGCCCACGAGACGCGGCAGCCGCTGCGAGCCGCCCCCCGCCGGTGGCAAGCCAAGGTGGATTTCCGGCAGGCCGAAGCGCGTGCCCGCATGCGCCACCCGGTAATGCGCCGCCAGCGCCAGTTCCAGACCGCCACCGAAGACGGTGCCGTTCAGCGCGGCCACCACCGGCTTTTCCGAGTATTCGACCCGGTCACAGAGGTCGCGCAGGAAAGGCTCCTGCAGGCCTCGGTCGTATTCGGTGACGTCGGTCCCGGCCGGAAAGGTCCCGCCTGCCCCGATCAGCACGATGGCGTCGGCGGCGTCATCTTCCTCGGCGCGGTCGATCGCTTCCATCAGCGCGGCGCGCACCGCGCGGGTCAGCCCGTTCAGCGGCGGCTGCGCCACCTCCAGAACCGCCACCTGCCGTTCGATCCTGTACCCGACCATGCTGCCCTCCCCCCGGCCCGGCATCGCTGCCGCGCCGGTCTTTCGCGATTTTTACCGCGCCTTTGAAACGCTTTGCGCGCAATTAAAGGCGCAAGGCCGGGGCAAGACAAGCGCCGCCCCGCCGATTGGGTGAACAGGCGGGACGGGCGTGGCAGGAAGGACTCGCAAAGATCCCTACAGGGGCATGTTGTCGAACTGGTTCTCGACCTCTTCGTCGATCCGCCCCGCGAGGCGGTCACGCGCCCAGTGCGGCACCGCCACGCCCCGCGCGTCGAGCGTCATCACTGCCTCCTCCAGGTGGTCGAGATGGGCCTCGTGCGCCGCGCCGTGGCTGGTGTCGAGGTCATGCCGCAGCGTTTCGAGCCGTTCGAGCAGTTTTTCCGTCATTGTTCGTCTCCCGTGACCAGATGTTGCCGTCGTCTTGAATAGTCCCGTGCCGCCGCGCCGCCGGTCAGGCCGCACGTTCGCCCGAGGCGCAGGCGCGGCATTGTACCGCGTAGGGCACCGCCTCCAGACGGGCGTCCGAGATCGTCTCGCCACACGTCTGGCAATAACCGTACTCGCCTTTTGCGAGCAGGTCCAAAGCGTGCCTGATCTGCGCCGCCTCGGCCTGGCCTTGTTCGCCGAGCGCTTCGAGCATCTCCTCGTCCTCGCGCTCCACGGCCATCTCTTCCCAATCCTTGGAGTGCTCCTTCAGCAGGGCCTCCTCGATCTCCGTCAGGCGCGCGCCAAGCTCGCGCAACCGCTGCAAAAGACGCAATTTATTCTTGTGGTGCGACATTGAAACCTCCCGCGCTGACCGCTCCTGCCGAGCACGACAACGCTAGCTTAAACATCCTGTGACTACCTTGACCGAGGTCAATCCGTCGAAGGGACTTGAAACATATTCATTTATGTGTATATGTCTCGCCAACCAGCATAGGGAACCGAACAGATGAAACCGGAAGTCACATCCTTCTTCGACGATGCCACCAACACCATCTCCTACGTGGTGCGCGATCCGAACGGGTCGGCCTGTGCCATCGTCGATTCGGTGCTGGACTTCGATTATGCCTCGGGCCGCACCGACACCCGCTCCGCGGATGCCATCATCGCCTTCGTCAAGGAAAAAGGCTACGAATGCCAGTGGCTTCTGGAAACCCACGTCCATGCCGACCACCTCTCCGCCGCGCCCTACCTGCAGGACGCACTCGGCGGCAAGATCGGTATCGGCGACCGCATCACGATCGTGCAGGACACGTTCGGGAAGGTCTTCAACGAGGGCACGGAGTTCCAGCGCGACGGCTCGCAGTTCGACCAGCTCTTCGTCGAGGGCGACAGCGTGCACATCGGCCAGATGCGTGTCGACGTGCTTCACACCCCCGGCCATACACCGGCCTGCCTGACCTACGTCATCGGCGATGCCGCTTTCGTGGGCGATACGCTCTTCATGCCGGACTTCGGCACCGCACGCTGCGACTTCCCGGGCGGCTCGTCCGAGACGCTCTATGATTCGGTGCAGAAGATCCTCGCCCTGCCGGACGAGACCCGCATCTTCGTCGGTCACGACTACAAGGCTCCGGGCCGCGATACCTACGCTTGGGAAACCACGGTGGGCGAGCAGAAGGTGGCCAACGTGCATGTCGGCGCGGGCAAGTCCAAGGAGGAGTTCGTCACCATGCGCGACACCCGCGACGCGACGCTCGCCATGCCGAAACTGATCATCCCGTCGCTGCAGGTGAACATGCGTGCCGGACAGATGCCGGAGCCGGACGAGAAGGGCGACGTCTTTCTCAAGGTGCCGGTGAACAAGCTCTGAGTTTTTTGAGGGCCGCCAGTCCCGCTGCCGCTGCGGCGGTTGGAGGATGGCGGTCCGATTTGCGAAACACGCTCCGCCGCGACCGGGGCCATACGACAGGACCAAAAGGAAACGCACATGCCAATTGACTGGATCTGGGGGCTGATCGGCGGCTTGCTGATCGGCACCGGCGGCGCTGTGTATCTGCTCGGCAACGGGAAGATCATGGGCGCCTCCGGCATCATCGGCGGGCTGGTGGACGGCTCGGGCGCAAGCACGAAATGGGAGCGGATCGTCTTTCTGATCGGCGTTGCCCTGCTGCCCGTGATCCTGATGCCGTTCTACCGCACCGTCGACACGCATATCACCGACAACTACGTCATTCTCGCCACGGCGGGGATGCTGGTGGGCGTCGGCACCCGTCTCGCCAATGGCTGCACCTCCGGGCACGGGGTCTGCGGCATGTCGCGGCTCTCGGTGCGCGGCTTCGTGGCCACCGGGGCCTATATCGTCGCGGGCGGCGTCGGTGTCGTCCTGTTCCGCCATATCCTGGGAGTGATCTGACATGCTGCAACTTGTGATTGCCTTTGTCTCCGGCGGGTTGTTCGGCGCGGGACTCTTCATCTCCGGCATGACCGACACCGCGAAGGTGCAGGGCTGGCTCGACGTGTTCGGAGCCTGGGACCCGACGCTGGCCTTCGTGATGGGCGGGGCGATGATCCCCATGGCCATCGCATGGCTGGTCGCGCGGCGCCGGACGATGTCGCTCTCCGGCAACCCGATGCCACCGAAGCCCTCGAAGGAGATCGACTCCAAGCTGATCCTCGGCTCGATCCTCTTTGGCGCGGGCTGGGGTCTCGTCGGGCTGTGCCCGGGGCCGTCGATCGCCTCGCTGAGCTACGGCGGGCCGGGCCTCTACGTCTTCCTCGCCGCGATGATCACCGGCATGTGGCTCTCTCCCCGCGTGCGCGCGCGTCTGGACAGGGCGGTGCCCGCGGAATAAGGCTTGCGCCATGAACCCGCGTCAGATCACCCCCCGCTATCATGTCAGCCCGCAAATCGCGCCTGACGATCTGCCCGCTGCCAAGGCGGCGGGCTTCACCCGCATCATCTGCAACCGACCCGACGCGGAAAATCCGCCGGAGTGGCAGGCAGAGGCCATGGCCGCCGCGGCAGAGGCCGCAGGGCTGGAATTCCACGTCCTGCCCCTGACCCACCAGACGATGACTCCGCAGAACGTCGCGCTGCAGCGGTCGCTCTATGAAGAGGCGAGCGGGCCGGTGCTGGCCTATTGCGCCTCCGGCACCCGCTGCACCGTCGTCTGGGCACTCGGCATGGCCGGGGAGATGCCGGTGGACGACATCCTGACCACCGCCGCGGAAGCGGGCTATGACCTCTCCGGCCTGCGGCCGACGTTGGAGGCCATCGCCGCGCAGCGCGGCTGAGGTCACTCCTCGAAGTCGAACTCCACAGGGGCGGAAGCGAAATCGCCGAGGGCGGGCAGGTCGCTGTCGCCCTCTGCCCCCTCCGGGCTGAAATCGAAGTCACCGGCCTCCGCCGCGAAGTCGAAGTCCGCCGCCTCCGATGCGAAGTCCATGGCCGGCAGATCCGGCAGGTCCTCGGTCAGGTCGGCGTCGGAACCGCTCTGGTCCAACCCGCCAAAGCCGCCCGCCAACGCCGGGAGCGCCGACTCTTTCTCCGCCTTGCCGAATCCCTCCGGCTGCTCCGCCGGTTTGCCGCCCGGTGACACCACGCCCGCCTGCACCGGCATGCTGAGTCGCACCGCCCGCATGCCGTTGAGCTGGCCAAGCCGCCCGGTGACCACGGTGCGCCCCTTGCCCGCGGTCAGCAACACCTTGTCCAAGGCATCCTGCGGCAACGGCACGAGATCGCCGGGCTTGAGCGCCTGCGCCTTGTTCAACGGCAACCGCAGCCGGGCGAGAATCGCATCGAGGCGCGCGGGCACGCGGCTGAACACCTCCTCATGCGGCCCGGGGCCCATGGCGACCGCCTCCTCCGCGCCGCGCTTCGGCTTCGGGCGTTCCGGCAGGATGAAGGACACCATGCCGCGCCGCCGTCCGAGTGCGAGGTCGATCTCAACGCGGAAGGCGCGGTAGCTGGCGGCGTCGAGCAGCAGGCTGGCGCTGCGCGCGTCCTCCAGCATGGCGCCGAAACGAAACCCTTCGATCTGCGGCACCAGCGGGTGATCCCCGAGGTTGCTGGCAAAGCGTTCCATCGTGCCGTCGATCATCGGCGCCATCAGCGCCGCATCCGTGGGCGTGAAGACGCGCTCCGGATCCACCGGCATCTGGGTCACCTGCTGAATGGTCTGCACCTCGACCAGTGCGGTGACGACTTCCCGGTCCATCACGACAAGCCCGAGTGCGCCGTCCGGACCGTCGACCAGGATCAGCATGTGGGCCGGATTCAGCCCGTCGACCACGCCGTCCTGGTCGAGCGTTTCGATATTGACGCTCTGGGTGACGAGCGCGAGGTCCCAGTTGACGTCGGCCGTGCGCGACAACGCACGGCGCAGCGCCTTGGCCGGCGACATGCCGCGCGCCTCGAACGCGCGTTGCGCCGCCAGTGCCTTCTGGCCAAGCACGTCCTGTTGTGCGCCGTCAGCCATTTACGAATTCGCCCATCACGTCCTCTTCATCCAGGTCCGGTTATGGATGGATTTGGTTACCAAGCGCTTTAAGAGCGATGAATTTATTGCGCGGCGAGCGCCTGTTCTCCGGGCAGCACCAGGCGAAAGGCCCCGCCGCCCTGCCCCGGCAGATAGGAGATGTCCCCGCCCAGCCGTGCCATGATCTGGCGACAGATCGCGAGGCCCAGCCCCGCGCCCCCGGCCTCACGGTGGCTGACCCGGGCGAACTTTTCGAAGATCACGTCCTGCTGGTCCGGCGCGACCCCCGAGCCGTTGTCGATGAAATCGACCACGGTGCGCCCCTCGCGGTGCCCGACACGGATCTCCAGCACCGGCCTCGGCGCGTCGCAGTACTTGCGGGCATTGGCGATGAGGTTGATGCAGACCTGCGCGAGACGGTCGATGTCCGTGTACAGCCAGAACGCCTCCGAGGCCTGGTCGCGGCGGATGGTCAGCCCCGGCTCGCCCTGAGTCGCCGCCGCCACCGCGCGGTCGAGCAGTTCCGACAGTTGCGCACGCCGCAGGTTCAGGCTCACCTGCCCGTTTTCCAGCACCGACAGGTCCAGCAGGTCGTCGAGCAGCCGCGTCAGGCGCACCGCCTCGTCGTGAATGATCGAGGAATACCGCACACGGTCTTCCGCCGCGATCCCCTCGGCATCGCGCAGGATTTCCGAGAAGGCGCGAATCGAGGTCATGGGCGTGCGCAACTCGTGGCTGATCTGGCTGAGGAAGGCATCTTTCTGGACCGACAGCCGGGTCAGCTTGTCGTTGGCTTCGCGCAGCTGCCGGGCGGTGCGGGTCAGTTCCTCGGATTGCGCCTCCAGCCGCGCGGAATATTCCATCATCTGCGCGGTCTCGTCGGCCACGGCCATAAGGTCCTGCACGGAAACGCTGACGCCGCCGACGATCTGGGCGATCATGGCGTGGGCCGTGGCCGCGCCGACCGACCCCGACAGCTCGCGTTCCAGCACTTCGAGGAATTCCGGCGTCGGCTCTGGCAGGAAGCCGGTAAGGCCCTGCCGCCGGGTCTCGCGCAGGAACAGCGTCTGCGCCTCCGGTGCACCTAGGATGCGCTGCGCCATGACCATCAGGTCCTCGGATTGCGCCGCACCGCTGGCCCAGGTCCGCGTGCGGCTGGCCGCGCGTCCGATGTTGACGAACTGTGCGCCTTGCAGCCGCTCCATCGGCGAGGGGAAGCTGAACAGCGAGGCCGCGAAGAAGGCGACGGTGTTTAGCGACAGCGACCAGAACACCGCGTGCAGAAGCGGGTCCATGCCTTCGATTCCGAACAGCGCCCGGGGCCGCAGCCAGCCGATGCCGAGCGGGCCGTTCTCGAAGAGCGTGGCGGGCAGGATGGTGCCGGGGCCGAAACTGGGCAGGTAGAGCGTGTAGACCCAGACCGCGAAACCGACGGTCAGACCCGCCAGCGCACCGTTGCGCGTCGCCCCGCGCCAGAAGATGCCGCCGAGCATGGCGGGCAGCACCTGCGCGACCCCGGTGAAGGAGATCAGGCCGATGACCGAGAGCGCCTCGCCCCCGCCGGAGAGCGAGTAATAGAGATAGCCGAGCGCCAGTACCCCGGCGATGGACAGGCGCCGCGAGAGCAGGACCACGTTGCGCACATCGCCGGAGACGCTGGCGCCGCCGGTGCGGAAGCGCAGCCAGAGCGGCATGACGATGTGGTTGGAAACCATGGTCGAGAGCGCGATGGCGGCCACGATGACCATGGAGGTGGCGGAGCTGAAACCGCCGAGAAAGGAGAGCATGGCAAGCCCACCTTGCCCCTGCGAGAGCGGCACGGTGAGGACGAAGAGATCCGGGTTGGAGCCCTCGGGCAGCACGTCGAGCCCGACCACGGCGATCGGGATGATGAACAGGCTCATCAGCATCAGGTACAGCGGGAAGGCCCAGGCGGCCATGCGCAGCTGGTTGTCGTTGTCGTTCTCCACCACCATGACCTGGAACATGCGCGGCAGGCAGAGCAACGCCGCGGCGGAGAGCAGCATCAGCCCGGCCCAGCGGCCCTCGTTGATCTGCCACTGGCCGAGTGAGGACGCGTCGATCCGGTCGAGCGTCGGCCCGATCCCGCCGGAAATGCCCCAGACGACAAAGGCCCCGACAGCGAGCAGCGCAGCAAGCTTGACGATGGCCTCCACCGCGATGGCCATGACCACACCGTGGTGGCGTTCGTTGGCGTCGAGGTTCCGCGTGCCGAAGATCACGGTGAAGATGGCCAGGCCCACGGCGACCCAGAACGCCGTCGAAGGCGAGTCGTCCGAGGGGCCGGACTGCAAGTCGGCGAAGACGTCCACGGCCAGGGTAACAGACTGGAGTTGCAGGGCGATATAGGGCGTGGTGCCGATCACTGCGAGCAGGGTGACGCCAACGCCGAGCAGGTTCGACTTGCCGTAGCGGGAGGAAATGAGGTCGGCGACGGAGGTGATGCGCTGGCTGCGACCGATGCGGACGAGCTTGCGCAGAACCCACCACCAGCCGACCATCACGAGGCTCGGCCCGAGGTAGATGGTCAGGTATTCGAACCCGTCCCGCGCCGCCGCGCCCACCGCTCCGTAGAAGGTCCAGGCGGTGCAGTAGATCGAGAGCGACAGCGTGTAGATGATCGGCGCCGACAGCCACGCCCCCCGGCCACGTTGCGCCGCGCGTTCGGCGACGAAGGCGACCGCAAAGAGCATCAAGACATAGGCCAGCGAGATTGCGGCGAGCGAATTGAGCGCGGTCATGGCCCGTCGTCCGGTTTCGGCTGGGCCTCGTTGTCGCGACGGCGCAGGGCGACGATCAGCAGCGCCGCGCCGAGCACCAGAGCGAACCAGACGGAGAAGATGTAGATGATGGCGCTGGACGCGCTGTGCGGCTCTTCCGGCAGCGACCAGAGCATCGGCACCCACCACAGCAGCAGCCCCAGCACCGGCAGCGCCCGTGCGGCGTCGACGATGCGGCGGCGGCGGTATGTATGCCGCTCGACGAAGAGCGGCAGCTTTGGCGCCGGGGGCAGAGGCGGCCTCATTCGGCCCGGGTGGCCGAACCGAGCGCGCGCACCGCGTCCAGCACCTCGGCGTTGGAGAAGGGCTTGGTCATGAAGCGGCTGACCCCGGCGCGTTCCGCCAGTTCGCGGTCCTTGCTCTGCCCGCGCGCGGTGAGCATCAGCACCGGCAGCGCGGCGGTCTCCGGGGTGTCACGCAACTCGCGCAGGATGTCATAGCCGGACTTGCCCGGCAGCATGACGTCGAGGATCAGCACATCCGGTTCGCGCGACTTCACCGCCGCCACCGCATCGGTGCCGTTCGAGTGGGTATCGACGTGCCAGCCATCGCGCGACAGGATGAAGCGGATGGCCTCGATGATGTTCGGCTCGTCCTCGATCAGCAGCACATGGCCGGCCATGGTTGTCCCCCCGGTCTCGCCCGCAGCCTCCGGTTTGTCCGGCGGTCCTCCCTGCGGGTCTTGCGACTTTAGGACCAACAAAAACCGCTGTCAAAACGATGTTGCCCATTATCCCGCCCAGATTTGTCAAATATTTCGCCGCACTGGCGCAGCGCTCAGGAACTGGCCAGCACCGAAGGCTCCCGCCGCCCGTCACAGATGCTGCGCGGGCACACGCGACAGGCGGAACCCACGGGCAGCGGCGGCGTCTCGTCGCCCCGCGCAGGGCGCGGCCGGATCAGCATATGCGCCTCGAACAGCGGATCGGCATTGACCCTGGCCTCGCCCACGGGCGTTGCCATGGCATCGGCCTGAAAGCGGGTTTCGTGGCGCACCGGCTGGACCACCGGCAGCGAGAGCATCACCCACGGCCGGTTGAGCGCCCGGTACAGTGGCCAGAGCGGACAGGCGGCCCCGAACCGGGGCATCGGGAATTCCGGCAGCGGCTTGCGGTAGCTGAGAACACCGGAAGCATCGCAGATCGCCAATCCCACGGGATCGGAGAGAACCTCCGGCGGCATCGCGGCGAGGCGGCGCATGACCCGCGCAGGATCGGCGTTCAGCACGCGGGCCAGTGTCAGCGGGTCCGGGCCGTGCTGTGCCAGCGGCCCTTGCAACGCGGCAATCGGCAGGGCGGCGGCGTCCTTGGCGTAACGGTGCAGCCAGCGATCCAGCAGGGCGCGGGCGGTGCGCGACAGCCCCTGCCCCAGGCGCGCGGCCGCGTCCTCGACCGGCGCCCCGTCTTCGAGTTCCGGAACGTGGTGCCCGGCGGTCTCCAGCGCGGTGTCGAGTTCCTCCTGTGGCACGCCGAGCTCCGTCGCCGCCTCGCTGTCCGCTTCGAGATAGGTCACGAGGCCACGCGAGGTCTCTGCCAGCCGCTCGCTGTCCTCATGGATGTTGCGGTGAAACCGCGCCTGCCACTCCGGGTCCACCTCGCCCGGCTCGGCGAGGATGGCGGCGGCGGAATGGATGGCGGTCACCGTCGAGAGCATCTCGTGCAGCGAGGCGGCAAGATGCGGATCGTGGGTCATGCGGTCGGTCAGAGTTTCCACCGAGCGCTCCAGCAAGGCGACACGCGCCCGCGCCCCTGCGAGCACCTGCGCCCAGCCGGGAAAGCGGCCGGCGAATTCCTCGACACGGTCGATCTCCGCCCCGGCCTCCGGCGCGTCGAGCGCCGCCTCGCGCAGGGTTGCGATCAGGGTCGCCTCCGCCCCCTCCGAAAGCATCACTGGTTCGACGTCGAGAATACCGGCAATGTCGAGCAGCAGCTTTCCGCCGATTCTTCGGCGGTTGTGCTCTATAAGATTGAGGTAAGATGCCGAAATTCCCGCATCGCGTGCAAGATCGGCTTGCTTTATCCCCCGCATGATCCGTCTTTCGCGGATTCGCGAGCCTGTCAACGTGTCGCGCGGCATCGGCGTTCCTGTATCCTTTTCAAGGGTTTTCTGCGGTGCGACGTAAAGTCATTTACAGAATACCATGCCATACAGTTCACTCTTTGACAAAAAAATTGTTATCGAAAAACGACTTGTTGCGAAACTTTACGTCTGTCGCTGATACTCGCTTTGCACAAACATGTGCGTGGTCCCGGGTTGAGGAGCCCGGCTCCGCTTTTCACATATTGGGAGGATTTCATGTCCAAACTGAACCTGACACGTCGTGGCGTGCTCAAGTCCGGCGCCGTTGCGGGTGCAGGCGTCGCCCTGCCGACCATCTTCACCGCATCGTCGGCAAGCGCGTTCACCAACGAACCCACAGGTGGCACAGTCACCCTTGGTTTCAACGTGCCGCAGACCGGCCCCTATGCCGACGAGGGCGCAGACGAGCTGCGCGCCTATGAGCTGGCGGTCGAGCACCTGAACGGCGGCGGCGATGGCGGCATGCTGAACACCTTCTCCTCGAAGGTGCTCGACGGCACCGGCATCCTGGGCAAGAAGGTCGAATATGTGACCGGCGACACCCAGACCAAGTCTGACGCTGCCCGCGCATCGGCCAAGTCGATGATCGAAAAGGACGGCGCCATCATGATCACCGGCGGTTCGTCGTCGGGCGTGGCAGTTGCCGTGCAGGGTCTCTGCCAGGAAGCCGGCGTCATCTTCATGGCGGGTCTCACCCACTCCAACGACACCACCGGCAAGGACAAGAAGGCGAACGGTTTCCGCCACTTCTTCAACGCCTACATGTCGGCCGCCGCTCTGGCGCCGGTGCTCAAGAACCTCTACGGCGATGACCGCAAGGCCTATCACCTGACCGCCGACTACACCTGGGGCTGGACCCAGCAGGAGTCGATCGCCGCGGCCACCGAGGCCATGGGCTGGGAAACCGTCAACAACGTGCTGACCCCGCTCGCGGCGACGGATTTCTCGTCCTACATCGCCCCGGTGCTGGATTCCGGCGCGGATGTGCTGGTTCTGAACCACTACGGCGGAAACATGGTCAACTCGCTGACCAACGCGGTGCAGTTCGGTCTGCGCAACAAGCAGGTCAACGGCAAGAACTTCGAGATCGTCGTGCCGCTCTTCTCGCGCCTCATGGCACGCGGCGCGGGCGAGAACATCAAGGGCATCGTCGGCTCCACCAACTGGCATTGGTCGCTGCAGGACGAGGGTTCCAAGGCGTTCGTCAAGTCCTTCGGCACCAAGTACGGCTTCCCGCCGTCGCAGGCCGCGCACACTTGCTACGTGCAGACCCTGCTCTATGCGGATGCCGTGCAGCGGGCGAACTCGTTCAACCCGTGTGACGTCGCCGCGGCGCTGGAAGGTTTCGAGTTCGACGGCATGGGCAACGGCCCGACGCTGTACCGCGCCGATGATCACCAGTGCTTCAAGGACGTGCTTGTGGTGAAGGGCAAGGAAAACCCGACCTCCGAGTTCGACCTTCTCGAAGTGGTCGAGGTCACCCCGGCCGCGCAGGTCACCTATCCGCCGGATCACCCGATGTTCGCGGGCGGCAACCTCGGCACCTGCAACCCGGGCGCGTAAGGCTCGCAGGGGCGCGTGGCGACACGCGCCCCCATGTGCCAAAAGAATCCACCGAAAGTAACCTTTCCGGCAGGACTCATCTCTAGAACACAGGCAGGTTTCCTTCCCGTCCTCAGGCATCGCCCGGGGGCGCTCGCCACACTCAACCCTACGGTGGAGCCATGGACGCAATTCTCCTTCAAATTCTGAACGGGCTCGACAAGGGCTCGGCTTATGCGCTGATCGCGCTTGGCCTGACACTCATCTTCGGCACGCTCGGCGTGGTGAACTTCGCCCACGGCGCGATCTTCATGATCGGCGCCTTCTGCGCCGTGACCCTGCAACGCCTCCTGACGCTCAGCCACCAGGTTGCCGTCGAGGGAGAGGTGGACTTCCTCGGCAATCCCAAGATGGCCAATGTCCCCTACCTGGAGGACTTCTTCGGCCAGGAGACCGGCGCGGCGATCATCGACTGGTCGGTGCCGCTCGCGGTGCTCTTTGCGATCCCGATCATGCTGCTCATCGGCTATGTCATGGAACGCGGCCTGATCAAGCACTTCTACAAGCGTCCGCACGCCGACCAGATCCTCGTGACCTTCGGCCTCGCCATCGTGCTTCAGGAAATCATCAAGTATTACTACGGCGCCAACCCGATCCAGACCCCTGCCCCGGACGCGCTGTCCGGCGTGATGCAGGTCCTGCCGGGCATCTTCTACCCGGCCTGGCGTGTGGTCTACTTCTGCTTCTCGCTGGTGGTCATCGGCGCGGTCTTTGCCTTCCTGCAGTTCACCACCTTCGGCATGGTGGTCCGCGCGGGCATGGCAGACCGGGAAACCGTCGGCCTGCTGGGCATCGACATCGACAAGCGGTTCACCCTGATGTTCGGCCTCGCGGCCGCCGTCGCGGGCCTCGCCGGGGTGATGTACGGACCGATCAACGCGCCGAACTACCACATGGGCATGGATTTCCTCGTGCTGAGCTTCGTGGTGGTCGTCGTCGGCGGCATGGGCTCGCTGCCCGGGGCCGTGCTCGCGGGCTTCCTGCTCGGCATCCTCGAGAGCTTCGCCTCCATGACCGCGGTGATCGAGCTGATCCCCGGCATCAACCAGATCGTCATCTACCTTGTCGCAATCATCATCCTGCTGGTCCGCCCGCGCGGCCTGATGGGACGCAAGGGTGTGATGGAGTAAGACAATGTTCGGACTTGAGAAAAAAGACACGACCCTGCTGGCCATCGTCGTCATCCTGACGCTGGCAGCCCCCTTCATCCTCAACCCCTTTCCGACGGACAGCGGCCTGGCACAGTTCAACGCCGGCTACCCGGACCTGATGCAGCGCTTCGTGATCTTCGGGATCTTCGCCATCGGCTTCAACATCCTGTTCGGCCTGACCGGCTACCTCTCATTTGGCCATGCGGCCTTCCTCGGGGTAGGGTCCTACTCGGCGGTCTGGATGTTCAAGCTGCTGAGCATGAACATCCTCCCGGCGATCATCCTCTCGGTGATCATCTCGGGCCTGTTCGCCCTGCTCATCGGCTGGATATCGCTGCGCCGGACGGGGATCTACTTCTCCATCCTGACGCTGGCCTTCGCGCAGATGTCCTTTGCGCTGGCCTACTCGGTGCTCACCCCGATCACCAACGGCGAGACCGGCCTGCAGATCACCCTGAACGATCCGCGCATCCTCGGCGTGTCCCAAACGGCGGACGGCTCGATCCCGGTGACCAACCTCTTCGGCCTCGAAATGCGCTCCGCAACAGACCTCGTGATCGGCCCGTGGTCGTTTACCTTCTCGGCAGGCTATTACGTCTGCGCGATCGTGATGATCCTGGCCTTCTACCTGTCGATCCGGATCTTCCGCTCGCCCTTCGGCATGATGCTCCGCGCGATCAAGTCGAACCAGACCCGAATGAACTACACCGGCCTGAACCCCAAGCCCTACACCCTCGCGGCCTTCGTGATCTCCGGCATGTACGCAGGTCTCGCGGGCGGCCTCCTGGCGGCGATGGACCCGCTGGCGGGCGCGGAGCGGATGCAGTGGACCGCCTCCGGCGAAGTGGTGCTGATGACCATCCTCGGCGGCGCCGGCACGCTGATCGGTCCGGTTCTTGGCGCGGGCCTGATCAAGTACTTCGAAAACATCTTCTCGAAGATCAACGACAACGTTCTGCACGGCTGGTTCAGCTTCCTGCCCGACGGCATGGAGGATTTCGTGGTCACCATCCTGCACCCCTTCGTGGGCAAGGGCTGGCACCTGACGCTCGGCATCATCTTCATGCTGGTCGTTGCCTTCCTGCCCGGCGGTCTCGTCGAGGGTGGCCAACGGATCGGGCGGCTGTTCAGCCGGAAGAAAATGGCGGACGCCCCCTCCGGCAGCACGAAGCCCGCGGAATAAGGAGACGGACAGATGGGAATTCTTGAAGTCAAAGACGTCAACAAACGCTTCGGCGGCCTGCAGGCCCTGGGGAACGTCAACCTCTCCGTGCGCGAGAACACCGTTCACGCCATCATTGGCCCGAACGGCGCGGGCAAGTCGACCCTGCTCAACTGCCTTGTGGGCAAGCTGATCCCGGACACCGGCTCCGTCATGTTCGACGGCCAGTCCGTGCTCGGCCGCTCGCCGCACGAGATCAACCAGATGGGCATTTCCCGGGTGTTCCAGACCCCGGAGATCTTCGGTGACCTGACGGTGTTCGAGAACATGATGATCCCGCTCTTTGCCAAGCGGGACGGGGCCTACCGGCTGCACGCCATGCGTTCGATGATGTCGGAGGCCGAACTGGTCACGGAGGCCGAGCGCATGCTCGACGACGTGAACATGCTCGACAAGCGGAACATGCATTCCGCTTCCATGTCGCGCGGCGACAAGCGGCGGCTGGAGATGGCGATGTGCCTTGTGCAGGACCCCAAACTGCTGCTGCTCGACGAGCCGACCGCCGGCATGGCCCGCGCCGACACCAACAACACGATCGACCTGCTCAAGGAGATCAAGGAGAAGCGCGACATCACAATCGCCATCATCGAGCACGACATGCATGTGGTGTTCTCCCTCGCCGACCGGATCACGGTGCTGGCGCAGGGCACGCCGCTGGTCGAGGATGAACCGCAGAACATCAAGGGCCACCCGAAGGTGCAGGAAGCCTACCTCGGCGAAGCCCACTGAACGCGGGTGCGGGGCATAGCCCCGCCCTACAGACTGACATCGCGTAGGGCGGGGCTATGCCCCGCTTCCCCCTCGAAGGTGAGGATACACACATGAACGTACGTCCGGATTTTTCCAAGAACGCCAATATGGCTGAAACCGCCCCGGCCTTCCTCTCGGTCTGGGACATGCACAGCTACTATGGCGAGAGCTATATCGTGCAGGGCATCTCCTTCAACGTGCACGAGGGCGAGATCCTCGCCCTGCTCGGCCGCAACGGCGCGGGCAAGACCACCACGCTGCGCTCCATCGCGCGGCTCGACAATCCGCAGGTCAACAAGGGAGAGATCTGGCTCGACCACAAGCCTCTGCACACCATGAAGAGCTACGAGGCGGCGACCGTCGGCCTCGGCCTCGTCCCCGAAGACCGCCGCATCATCCCCGGCCTGACCGTGGAGGAGAACCTCAAGCTGGCGCAGATCGCCCCGCCCATCGGCTGGTCCATCGAACGTCTTTACGAGCTCTTTCCCCGTCTCGGCGAACGCAAGAACCAGGAGGGCGTGACCCTCTCCGGCGGCGAGCAGCAGATGCTGGCGATTGCCCGTGCGCTGGCCCGGGACATCAAGGTGCTGCTGCTGGATGAACCCTACGAGGGTCTCGCCCCGGTCATCGTCGACGAGATCGAGAAAACGCTCCGCCACATCAAGGAGCAGGGGATGACCACGATCATCGTCGAACAGAACGCCGTGCGGGCCCTGCAACTGGCGGATCGGGCAGTGATCCTCGACACCGGGTCCATCGTTTTTGATGGCACGGCGGCGGAGGTGCTCGAAAACGAGGAGTTGCGCGCGGAATACCTCGCAATCTGATGTTACGCCCGGCCTTCCACGACCAAAGTGGTCTTGCAATCGAGGGCCGGGACCTGTTCCCTGCCCCCAAATGATTTGTGGAGGAGCCAAGAATGAGCAACACCTACCCCCCCAGCGCGGAGCTTGCGGCATCTGCGAATGTGGATCTTGCGGCGTATGACGCGATGTACGCGCAGTCGGTGAGCGATCCGGAGGCCTTCTGGGCCGAGCAGGCGCAGCGGCTCGACTGGATCAAGGCACCGACGGAAATCAGGAACGTCGATTTCACCCTCGGCAAGGTCAGCATCGAGTGGTTCCGCGATGGCACCCTCAACGTCTCCGCCAACTGCATCGACCGTCATCTCGAGACCCGCGGCACCCAGACCGCGATCATCTTCGAGCCCGACGATCCCGCCGAGCAGGCCCAGTCGATCTCCTACGCCGACCTGCACCGCCGCACCTGCCGCATGGCCAACGTGCTGGAGAGCCTCGGCGTGCGCAAGGGCGACCGGGTCATCATCTACCTGCCGATGATCCCCGAAGCGGCTTATGCCATGCTCGCCTGCGCCCGCATCGGCGCCATCCATTCCATCGTCTTCGCCGGCTTCTCCCCCGATGCCCTCGCCGCCCGGGTCAATGGCTGTGACGCGAAGGTCGTCATTACCGCCGACGAGGCGCCGCGCGGCGGCCGCAAGACCCCGCTGAAGACCAATGCCGACAAGGCCCTGCTGCACTGCAAGGACGATGTCAAATGCCTCGTGGTCAAGCGCACCGGCGGGCAGACGACATGGGTCGACGGCCGCGACTACGACTACAACGAGATGGCCCTGGAGGCCGATGACTACTGCCGCCCCGTGGAGATGAATGCCGAGGATCCGCTGTTCATCCTCTACACCTCCGGCTCCACCGGCCAGCCGAAGGGCGTTGTACACACCACTGGTGGATATTTGGTTTACGCCGGGCTGACCCACGAGGTCACCTTCGATTACAAGGACGGAGACGTCTATTGGTGCACCGCCGACGTGGGCTGGGTCACCGGGCATTCCTACATTGTTTACGGGCCCTTGGCGAACGGCGCGACGACGCTGATGTTCGAGGGCGTGCCGACCTGGCCGGATGCGTCGCGTTTTTGGCAAGTTTGCGAGAAGCACCGCGTCAACCAGTTCTACACCGCGCCGACGGCGATTCGCGCGCTGATGGGCCAGGGCAACGATTTCGTAACGAAATGCGATCTATCCTCGCTGCGAATCCTCGGCACCGTCGGGGAGCCCATCAACCCGGAGGCGTGGAACTGGTACAATGATGTCGTCGGCGGCGGTCGCTGTCCGATCGTCGACACCTGGTGGCAGACGGAAACCGGCGGGCACCTGCTGACCCCGCTTCCCGGCGCCCATGCCACGAAACCCGGCGCGGCGATGAAGCCGTTCTTCGGGGTGCAGCCGGTTGTGCTCGATCCGCAGTCCGGCGAGGAAATCCATGAAAGCCCGACCGAGGGTGTCCTGTGCATCAAGGACAGCTGGCCGGGTCAGATGCGCACCGTCTGGGGCGATCACGAGCGGTTCGAGAAGACCTACTTCTCGGATTACAAAGGCTATTACTTCTCCGGCGACGGCTGCCGCCGCGATGCGGACGGCGACTACTGGATCACCGGCCGCGTCGATGACGTGATCAACGTCTCGGGTCACCGCATGGGCACCGCGGAGGTGGAATCGGCGCTGGTGGCGCATGAGAAGGTCGCGGAGGCGGCGGTCGTCGGCTACCCGCACGAGATCAAGGGCCAGGGCATCTACTGCTACGTGACCCTGATGAACGGCGTCGAGCCGACGGAGGAGCTGCGCAAGGAACTCCGCGCCTGGGTCCGCACCGAGATCGGCCCGATCGCCTCCCCCGACCTGATCCAGTGGGCACCCGGCCTGCCGAAGACCCGCTCCGGCAAGATCATGCGCCGCATCCTGCGCAAGATCGCCGAAAACGACTACGGCGCCCTCGGCGACACATCCACCCTCGCCGACCCATCCGTCGTCGATGA
>NZ_JBNAGK010000021.1:0-68115 GCF_049803835.1 Tropicibacter sp. S64
GGTTGCGACAAATGCCCTATCTTGCTGGAAAGCAAGGAGAACGGACATGGCCCACACAGAGCTGGATTTGCGTGAGAGACGCGCCATCGAAGACATGCTGAATGCAAAAGTACCGGTCAGCAAGATCGCCGCAGAGATCGGTCGGCATCGTTCGACCGTCTATCGCGAGATCAAACGGAACTTTTTCACCGACGAAGAGCTGCCGTATCTGAACGGCTACTATGGCATGGTCGCGCAGCGTGAAGCATCAAAGCGCCGTGCTCGCAGACGCAAATTGATCCGCCTGGAAGCATTGCGCACGCACGTCGTCGGTCGGCTCATCGAAGGCTGGACGCCAGAACAGATCGCGGGCCGTCTCGGTTTCGAAGACCAGCCTGTTCGGGTCAGCCACGAAACGATTTACGCCTATGTCTACAGCAAGGAGGGGCAGTCGGAAGACCTGGCACGCCACCTTCCCAGCCGACGCAGGAAACGCAGGCTACGCTATGCCAGGCGACCCAGAGGCCAGGTTTTCCCGCCGGATCGGTCCATCCATCAACGCCCTGAGTACGTCGCCACCCGTGAAACCTTTGGCGAATGGGAAGGCGATCTGATGATCTTCGAGCGGTCTCAGGGCAAGATGAACGTCGCCTCGCTGGTCGAGCGGAAGACCCGGTTTGCCGTCTTGTTCCGCAACAACGACCGCAGTTCGACACACTTCATTAACAAGCTGATGGATGTGATGGAGCCCCTTCCCCAACCCGCGCGGAAGTCGATCACTTTCGACCGGGGCTTCGAGTTCCGCGAATGGCGCAAGTTGAAATCCGGCATTGGAACGGAAAGCTGGTTTTGCGATCCGCAAGCGCCCTGGCAAAAAGGATCAGTTGAGAATTTGAACAAACGCGCCCGCAGGTATCTGCCGCGTGATACCCAACTCGCGGCGCTGTCAAATCGCAAGATGAAGGCGATTTGCGACCGCCTGAACGGTACGCCCAGAAAGTGCCTTGGTTGGCGCACCCCCACCGAGGCCTTCAGAGCCGAGATGATGAAACTGAGATAGCGGAAAACGTCGCAACGACCCTTGAGCCTTCATTAGACTGTCCCACATCTGCAAATCAGAAGTGTGAGGTGCTCCCGACAGTGTTTCAACGCAGATGGTTCCGCCAGCCTCTCACTTCCTGCACGAGGGATAGTCCTGCGAGCAGAGCCGCGGGCAGGAGTGTGACTGCCGCTGAAATGGGAAACATGTTCCGGGCCCATATGTCCGGAATATATCGACACTGTGAAAACCGCTCGTCGATATGCCCCACGAGACAGCGCGTTTGCAAAAGGGCATACAAGCCTGCCGAGAAAATCGGATAGAGAATCAGGAGAGCGCTGGTGATGTTCAGCTTTTTGCGAACACGGGATTGCTTGGTGAAATAGGCCCAAAACGCTGATATGACCGCAGGCGTTGAAAAGACAAAGCCTGTGATGAATACGAAGAAGACTTCATCTGTTTGAACCGGGTACATTTCCACGACGTCTCGCTTGAGATTTCAGTGCCCCGGCAGCGGCTCTTCAATCCTGCTGCCGGGATGCGTTGACGACGCCCCTCACCCTTCTTTCCGCTCCGCAACGACCTTGCAGAAGTTGTCGATCATCGTATGGCCGAAGTTCGTGCCAAACGACTCCGGGTGGAACTGGACGCCGAAGATCGGCAGGTCGCGGTGGCGGAAGGCCATGAGCTCGGCGCCGTTGGCGGCGAATTCGTCGGTTTCCTCGGCGTAGGCCGTGGCTTCGAGCACGTCCGGAATGCCGCCCGCCGGGTCCGCGATGATCGAGTGATAGCGCATCACCTTCGAGCCGTTCGGCACGTTCGTCAGGATCTCGTCCACCACGCGGATGTCGAGGCCGCTGACCTTGCCGTGCACCGGCAGCGCCGCCTGGCGCAATTTGCCGCCGAAGAGGTGGAAGATCCCCTGGAAGCCAAGGCAGACACCCAGGATTGGTAGCCCCTTGGTACCATGGTTGAGGATCACCTCGGCGTTGCGTCCGAAGTAGGCTTCATCCTCGGCGCTGCCCGGTCCCGGACCGATCAGCGCGCCGTCGAACTCCCCGGCCTCGAGGCGCGGCAGGAAGTCGTCGTCGTTGCGCACGAGGGTGAGCTCCACCTCGGGCTTTTCCTCGAGCATGTGCAACAGGTTGAAGGTGAAGCTGTCGTAGTTGTCGATCAGCAGGATGCGCAGTGTGTCGGTCATTTCCCCTGCCCCTCGAATTTGGCCAGCGTCTTGCGCATGCCGTCGAGCTTGCGCTGCACTTCCTGGTATTCATGCGCCGGGCGGCTGTCATATACCACCCCGGCGGATGTCTGGGCGAAGCACTGGTCGCCGTCGCAGAACAGGCTGCGGATCGGCAGGCAGAAGTCGCAGTCGCCGTTGAAGCCGAAGCGCCCGACCGCGCCGCCGTAGGGTCCGCGCGGCTGGCCTTCGTTGTGGTCGATGATCTTGACCGTCTCGATCTTCGGCGCGCCGGTGACGACGCCGCCGGGCAGGATGCAGCGCAGCACGTCGAAGCCGGTCTTGTCCCGCGCCTTCACGCCGACGACGTTGGAGACGATGTGCTGCACATGGCTGAACTTGATGAGATACATCAGGTCCTCGACCACCACGGTCCCCGGCTGGCAGACCATGGAGATGTCGTTGCGGTGCAGGTCCACGAGCATGTTGTGCTCGGCGATTTCCTTCGGATCGGAGAGCAGCTGGCGGGCGAGCTTCACGTCCTCCGCATCGTCGACCCCGCGCCGGATGGTGCCGGCGGTGGGCGTGGTCAGGATGCGGCCGCTCTTGCAGCTGATGAGGATTTCCGGGCTGGCGCCGAAAAGCTCCTGATCGCCGAACTGGAGATAATACATGTAGGGGCTGGGGTTCACCTCGCGCAGGTGCTTGTAGGCGGTGAACTTGTCGCCCTTCACCTCGAAGTAGGACTTCATGCCCACTTCCGCCTGGAAGGAGTAGCCCTCGCAGATCTTCTTCTGCGTATCGGCGACCTTCTTGGTGAAGCTCTCTTCCGTCTCGGAGCAGCCGAGATAACGCGTCTCGACCGGCCCGCCGGAATTCTCCAGCGGCAGCCTGGCGAGCAGGGCACGGACCATGTCCGAACGGTCCTCGTCATAGCTGTAATAGCTCAGCGATTGCGTCACCGTGTCGAGGATCAGCCCGTCGAGGTAGAGGCCGAGGCGGAAGGGCTCGAACACCGGGTGTTCGGCCAGCTTCATGCTCGGCTCGAAATAGTTCATCGCCTCGTGGCAGAAGAGGCCGATCAGCCCCCCCTCATGCGAGCGCCCGCCGCGGTTCATGTCGAGATTGTCCGACAGATACTCGTAGGGGTTGATCCCCGTGATCTCGAGCTTGTCCGTGGCTGTGCCGAAGCAGCGCTCCATGATCTCCGGCTTGCCGGTGACGGTGAGCGTATCGCCCCGGGCGCTGAGCAGCAGCGCGGGCGAGAAGCCGAGGACGTGGAAACGGTCCTGATGGCGCGGATGCGAGATGCTTTCCAGAAGGTAGCAGGTCTCATGCTCCTGCTTGATGAGCCAGAACAGGTCGAGCAGGGATACATCGTGCCCGAGGGTCACATCCTTGGGGGTAAAGGGGACCCAGTCCAGGGTCATCTTCGCCGTGCTCGCGTTGGTCATGGTCTCGTCTCTCTTTGGAGGGTCGAGGTGTTATTCGAGGCGGGCGGTGGGATGTCAAGGAGCGGGGGGTGGGGGGCGAGAAAGCAGTTCCACTCCTTGAAGATAAATGCGGTATTGGACTGAGAACAATCCAAACCTAAGCGAGCGTTTAGGTAGTCTATACTTAGCGCAGACCTTTGCGCCGCAGCACATTAGACACAGTCGATTGCGAGACGTTGAGACGTCCAGCAATGTCGACCTGAGTTAAACCACGATCATATAGAGCGACGATATTCTCATCCCTCGCTGCTCTCCCATCACGGGCCTTGGGCATATAGGTCGTTGTGGCTATTAAGCCCGGCCCAACAATCTCCTGCATGGAGGTCTGGCCACGGTGTCCAACGGCAGTTGCCTTGGCGATACCTGTTTCTTTGTTGACCGTAACCGTAAATTTTTTCACTCTGGGATCTTCCCAAAGGCGATCCGTCAACGCCTCAAATTCGGACGCCAGCCCCGCACTGCTGGCAATTGGGACGAGGGATTTTCCAGACTTTTTTACTTTGGCTAGATGGCGAGCTTTGGCCATGAGAATCACCTGCTTGCTGAAAGTAATATCTCGATACCATTTTTACCAAAGTTAGCCAATGGAGTTTACGCCCAAAGTTGCCGAGCGAGCATTTGAGAACTAGTGGAAGTGCCCCTTGACCTCTCCCCCCCAAGCTGCGTTCAAGGGACAGCCCCTTTTTAGTCCCTGATCCCTTGTCCGAGCCTGCCTTGACCCTGTCCCCGCCCCCTGCCCTGACCGGACAACCCGGCGCTCCGGCCGAGTTGACGGTCATCATTGTCAGCTACAACACCCGTGCCCTGACACTGACATGTCTCGAGACGCTCTTTGCCAACACCCACGAGGCGCGGGCGCATGTGGTGGTGCTGGACAATGCCTCCAACGATGGGTCGGCGGAGGCCATCGGGGAAGCCTTCCCGCAGGTGGAGCTGATCGCCAGCCCGGAGAACCACGGCTTTGCCAAGGCGAACAATATCGTCGCGGAGCAGGCGCAAACCGAGTGGCTGCTCCTTCTGAACCCCGACACGGAGGTGCATCCCGGCGCGATCGACAATCTTCTCCGCTTTGCCAGGGCCAACCCGCAGGCCGGCATCACCGGGGGGCGGACGGTGTTCCCGGGTGGCGCGCTCAACATCGCGTCCTGCTGGATGCGCCTCACGCCCTGGTCGGCCTTCTGCATGGCGACGGGGCTGACGGCGGCGTTTCGCGGCTCGGCGGTCTTCAACCCCGAGGCCATGGGGAGCTGGCAGCGCGACAGCGTGCGCGAGGTCGACATCGTCGTCGGCTGCTTCCTGATGATCCCGAAGACGCTTTGGGATGCCCTCGGCGGCTTCGATCTCAAGTACTTCATGTATGGCGAGGAGGCGGACCTGTGCCTCAGGGCCAGGGCCATGGGCTACAAGCCCGCCATCACCCCGGAGGCGGAAATCATGCACCTCGTCGGCGCCGCCTCGGGCAAGGTGGCGCGGAAGATGCAGATGGTGGCCAAGGCCCGCACCACGCTGATCCGCGATCACTGGCCGCGCTGGCAGGTGCCGTTCGGTCTGGCGCTGTACTGGCTCTGGGCGGCGCTGCGGCGGGTGGCGAGCGGGCTCATGGCGCTGTCGGGCAAGCCGAAGCACCGGGAGGCGGCGGAGAAATGGCGCGAGATCTGGGCGGCGCGGCGGGACTGGCTGGCCGGTTACGGGAGAGGCACATGAGCGGCACCTACGACACCCCGGCGCACAAGCTGCGCCTGACCAGGCGGCAGCGGCTCTGGCGGCTGATCAGGGCCGTGCTCGACCCGCGGGCCTGGGCGCATCTGGTCAAGCTGGTGAACTATTACAACTATATCCATGTCTCGCCGCTGCGGGTGATGGAACTGGGGCCGAACCCGGCGATCAGCCCGACGGCGGAGTTCTTCAACCCCGAGCGCATCACCATCGGGGCGCGGGTGCGCATCGGCACGCGCTCGGTGATCTGGGCCGGGCCGGCGCAGGGGCGGGTGATCATCGGTGACGACGTGCTGTTCGGGCCGGAGGTGATGATCACCGCGGCGGGCTATCGCTACAACGACGGCCAGCCGGTGAGTGACCAGGCCAGCGACGAGGCCGACGTGGTGATCGGCAACGACGTCTGGCTCGGCACGCGGGTGACGCTGCTGCCGGGCACGCGCATCGGCGACGGCGCCATCATCGGCGCGCATTCGGTGGTGCGGGGCGAGATCCCGGCCATGGCGGTGGCGGTGGGCAGCCCGGCGAAGGTGGTCGGCCAGCGGCAGATCGCCTCCTCGTGACCAGGCCCGGCCTGCCCGTTCTGGCGGGCAGGGGTCGAATCCTCTAGGCTTGCGTCCATGCCATTTCAAAGCGAATGCCCATCCGCCATGTCGTTTTCCGATTTCGCCTCCGATCCCGCGCGTCCGACGCGGCGCCAGGTCCTCGCGGCCGGCGCGGGTTTCGCGCTGCTGCCCGCCCCCCTGCGGGCCGGGGCGCCGGAGCGGACGGTGGTCGATGTCGACGGCGAGGCGGCGCTCAAGGCGGCGCTGGCGAAGGCCGGGCCGGGCACCACGCTGCGCCTTGCCCCGGGGGTCTATCCCCGGGTCGGCTTCAAGGGGGTGCGCGGTGCGGCCGGGGCGCCGATCGTGCTGACCTCGGCCGATCCGGAGAACCCGGCCCGCATCGAGCGGCTGCGGGTCTCCGAAGGCGCCTTCCTCGGCTTCGAGCGGCTGGTCTTCGACTACAGCTACGCGTCGGACCACGATTACAACTTCAAGGCCTTCTCCCTGACCAATGTCACGGACACGGTCGTCACCGACTGCACCTTCGAGGGCGACACCGCCAGGGGCACGGGCACATCCGCGGACGGCTACGGCTGGGCGTTCTGCCTCGGGCTGACGCGCTGCCAGCGCACGGTGGTGCAGCGCAACCTGTTCCACGGCTTCACCACCGGTCTGATCTGCGCCGACTGCAGGCACATCCAGGTGCTGGCCAACCGCATCCACTCGATGCGCGTCGACGGCATGAACTTCTCCCAGACCCCGGACCTGCGCATCGAGGGCAATCACATCTCCGATTTCCTGACGAGCCCGGAGGACAAGGGCCACCGCGACATGATCCAGTTCTGGACCATGCGCACCAAGCGTCCGACGGAGCGGGTGGTGATCCGCCGGAACCTGCTGAACTCCGGCCACGGGCCCTGGAGCCAGACCATCTTCTTCGGCAACGAGGAGGTGGACCAGAAGCGCGCCGGGCGCGAGATGTTCTACCGCGATGTGCTGATCGAGGAGAATGTCATCATCAACGCCCATATCCACGGCGTCCGGATGACCCATGCCATCGGCGTGACGATCCGCAACAACACGCTGATCCGCAACCGGCTCTCGGTGGGCCGGGAGAAAAAGCCCGGCCTCTACGTCCCGACGATCTGGGTCAACAAGCGCTGCGAGAACATCGAGGTCCTGCGCAATGTCGCGGCCGAGGTGCCCGGGGCCCGGCGCGAGGGCGGCTGGGACGTGCGCGACAACGCCCTGATCCAGGACCGGCGGCGGGGCGTGGCGAACCACTACGACGCGCTGTTCGTCAATGCGATCGAGGGCGATCCGGACGATCTGCGCAACTTCTTCTACCGCAAGGGCGGCGCGCTCGACGGGGCCGGGCTCGGCGCCAGCTGGCTGCAGCCCGAAAGGTGAGACCGCGATGACCCTCGCCGATACCCGCATGCCCGGCGCCCTGCCCCTGCGCGGCCCGGGCGCCGCCGCACCGGACCGGACCCCGGACCGGGAGCGTCTGTCGATCTTCGTCGTGCTCTATCTGGTCTGCGTCGCGCTGCCGCTGTTCTTCCCGCTCGGCCCGCTGTCGATGAGCAATCTCAAGCTGCTCCTGCTGATCCTGACCGCGCCGTTGATGCTGCGCACCTGGATGGGCCATTTCGGGCGCGTGCGCCTGCCCGACATCCTGTTCCCCGCCTTCATCTTCTGGACCTTCCTCGCGGTGCTGAAGAACAACCCGTCGATGGCGGTCGAGAGCACCGGGTCGGCCGGCACGGAAATGCTCGGCGGCTATTTCGTCGGGCGGGCCTTCATCCGCACGCCGGGACAGTTCCTCGCCTTTGCCCGGGGCCTGATGGTCACGGTGCTCTTCCTGATGCCCTTCGCCATCCACGAGGCGCTGACCGGGCGGCTGCTGCTGGGCGAGATCCTCGCGATGGTGCCCGGCATGAAATCGGTCACCACCAACGTCAGCAACATGCGGTTCGGCCTCGACCGGGCGCAAACGGTCTTCGTCCACCCCATCCACTTCGGCCTGTTCTGCTCGATGGCGCTCTCCCTCGCCTTCGTCTCCCTGAAGGACGAGATGCCGAAGATGCGGCGCTACGTCCTCTCGCTCGTCATGGCGATCACCGGCTGCCTGTCGCTGTCGAGCGGCGCCCTGCTGGCGATCCTGCTGTTCGCCGGCCTCGTCACCTGGCGGTGGATGCTGGACCGTGTGAAGGCGCGCTGGTGGGTGCTGATCGGGCTGTTCGCGCTGGCCTATGTGGTCGTCGACCTGCTGTCCAACCGCACGCCGCTGCGGGTCTTCATGAGCTATGCGACCTTCTCGCCCGAAACCGCCTACTGGCGCGGGCTGATCCTGCAGTACGGCATGGAAAACGTCTGGGCCAATCCGCTCTTCGGCCTCGGCTTCAACGACTGGGCACGCCCGGGCTTCATGATCACCAGCTCCGTCGACAACTTCTGGCTGCTGACCGCCATGCGCTACGGCATCCCGGCCTTCGTGATGCTGGTGATCGGCATGCTGGTGCCCCTGCTGCGGATCATGTTCCGCACCTTCGACGCCGACCCGCGGCTGATGAACATCCGGCTGGCCTGGGTCTTCACCTTCGTCGGGCTGAGCTTCACCCTCTCGACGGTGCACGTCTGGGGCACGGCCTTTTCGCTGGTCTTCGTCATGTTCGGCGCGGGACTCTGGCTGATCTCGGCAGAGCCGGCGGCGCCGCGGGAGGAGGGAGACGGCGCCGGGGCGGAGCCGGCCGGGACCCGCACCACCCGCTTCTCCCGCTTCGCGCCCGCCGCGATCCGCCGCACAAGCGGGCAGACAGAGCGCAAACCGGACCGCTTCCGGCGCTGATCCGGCCCCGTTCCCCGGATTTCGGGTTGAGCCGCGGGGGGGCGCAGGCTATCGACCTGTGCAAGGGACCGACCGGGCCGAGCCTGCCCTTCGACCAGACTGACGTAATGGAGACGCATCGCGGCACAGGGCCCCGCGCTGGCCCCGTGCCAAGCCGCCCCGGACCGCCCCCGGATGTCCGAGCATGACCAGCATTGCCTCCCCCGCCCCCCTGACCTTCGACGTCGTGATCGCCACCCGCAACCGTCCGGATGCGCTGGCGCTGACCATCCCGCTGTTGCTGGCGCAGTCGCGCAGGCCGGAGCAGCTGATCGTCATCGACAGCTCCGACGACCACGCGCCGGTGGCGCAGGTGGTGGCGCAGACCACCGCCGGCCATGACGCTGTCCGCGTCACCGTGGTGCACTCGGAAAAGGGCCTGACCCGGCAGCGCAACATCGGGCTGGGCTACGTGACCGCCGATGTCGTCTTCCTGCCGGACGACGACACGCTGTTCTTCCCGGGCACCAGTGCCGCCATCATGGAGATCTACGAGCGGGACACCGAAGGCAAGGTCGCGGCGGTGAACCCCGCGGTCTCGCTGACCCCGCCGGAGGGCGCGCTCGACGGGGCGGGCTATGCCATGTCGGACGCCCATGTGGCGGAGGCGAAGACCGTGCCCTGGCGCACCGCCATCGGCCGGCTGATGCCCGACATCAACCCGCGCATGGTCATCGGCAAGGCGCTGGTGGACCGCGCCCCGGCGCTGCCCTGGCTGACGGAACTGGATGCCCTTCACGTCGAGTGGATGACCGGCTTCCGCATGACCTTCCGCACCGCCGCCATCAAGACGGAGGGTTTCGAGCCGGTGTTCGGCGGCTACTCGCTGTTCGAGGACACGGACGCCTCCTGGGCGGTCACCGATCATGGCTGCGTCATCGGGGCGAACCGGGGCAAGGTCTACCACCACCGCTTCCCCGGCGGACGGGCGGATCGCTATGGCCTCGGCGCCATGGGCCTCGCCAACCTCGCCTATCTCATGGCCAAGCACGTCGCCGACCGCAAGCTGAGCCCGGCGCAGCGCGCCGAGGCGATCCGCAAGACCAAGAGCTACTCGCGCCTGCGCATGGTGCTGGCCTGGGCGCGGTCGCTGAAGGGCGATGCCGGCGCGGCGGAGGACCTGCGCGGCATGAAGGCGGCGCATCCCGCCATCGACCGGCTCTTCGGCACGCCGCGGGAGCGGCTGGCGGAGACCTACCTCGACATCAAGCGCGGGCTGGGGATCGACTGAACCATGCAGAAGACCCTGCTCATCAAGGCCAAGGGCGGCCTCGGCAACCGCATGCTCTCCGCCGTCACCGGGCTGATCTTCGCCGACCTGACCGGGCGGGTGCCGGTGATCGACTGGCGCGACGGCAACTACGCGCCGGAGGGCGAGAACGCCTATCCGCTGCTCTTCGACACGCCGCTGACCGCGCCGGTGGCGCGGCTTGACGACCACGCCGGGCCGATCGACCCGCCGATCTGGCAGGGGCACCTGCGCGAAAGCCCCGTCGACCTGATCGACCGCATCGACCCGAGGCTGCACGCCGGGGCGCGGGTCTACCGCCGCTTCTGCACCGACCTGACCCGGCTCGACGCGCCGGAGGACCTCGCGGTGTTCTGGTGCTACCTGCCGAAGTTCGGACGGCTGGCCCGGCACATGAAGGCCGACGCGCGCTTTGCCGGCAAGTCCGAGGACAGTCTCATCAGGGACTACCTGAGCCGCTACTTCACCCCCAACGCCCGCGTGCGCGAGGCGGTGGCCGCATACAAGGCGCGCTTCGGTCGCCCGCTGATCGGCGTGCACGTGCGCTACACCGACCGCAAGATCGCGGTGGAGCCGCTGGAGGCGGCGCTCGACGCGGCGCTGAAGACAAGGCCGGGGGCGCAGATCTTCCTCGCCACCGACAACGTCGAGATCCAGCGCCGCTTCGCCGCGCGCTACGGCAACATCCACTTCACCGACAAGTACCTGCCGGAGGACGGCGCGCGGCTGCACCTGCCGCAGGCGCAGATCGAGAAGCAGCGCGAGGCAGAGAACGCGCTGATCGACATCCTGCTGCTGTCGCAGTGCGATCACCTCGTCTGCTCGCGCTATTCGACCTTCGCGGAAACGGCGATCCTCTATGGCGACCTGCGGACCCGGATGACCGACGTGGACCGCCGCAACCCGCTGGTCGTCGCCAAGCGGCTGCTGCAGCGCTACGTCTGAGGGCCGGGGAGTGACCGCCGCCGCCGCCGTCCTGATCCCGCATTACAACGACCACGCGCGCCTCGCCCGCTGCCTCGATGCCCTCGTGCCGCAGCTGGACGCCGCGCCAAGGCCGGTGGAGGTCATCGTGGTCGACAACCGCTCCGATCCGGCGCTCGGCGCGGCCTTCACCGACCGCTGGCCGCAGGTGCGATTCGTCCTGGAGACGGAAAAGGGCGCCGCCCCGGCGCGCAACCGGGGCGTGGCGGAGAGCACCGCCGAATCCCTGTTCTTCCTCGATTGCGACTGTGTCCCGGCGGAGGACTGGCTGGCCTCGGCCTTTGCCGTGGCGGGGCGCGCGGCGCTGGTCGGGGGGCGGATCGACGTCTTCGACGAGACCCCGCCGCCGCGCTCCGGGGCCGAGGCCTTCGAGGCGGTCTTTGCCTTCGACAACCGGCAGTACATTGAGAAGAAGGGCTTTTCCGTCACCGCCAACCTCGTCACCCGGCGCGCGGTCTTCGAGCGCATCGGCGGCTTCCGGGCCGGGATGTCCGAGGATCTCGACTGGTGCCACCGCGCCACCGCCGCCGGGTTCGACCTCGTCTTCGCCGAAGCGCTGCGCGTCGGCCATCCGGCACGCGCCGACTGGCCGGCGCTGCGCCGCAAGTGGCTGCGCCTGACCGAGGAAACCTGGGGGTTGCAGCAGCACGGCCCGGTGCAGCGGCTGCGCTGGGGCCTGCGGGCGCTGGTCCTGCCGCTCTCGGCGCTGGTCCATACGCCGCGGGTGCTGCGCTCGGACCGGCTCGCTTCGGGGCGGGAGCGCCGCGCGGCGCTCGCCACCCTGGTCCGGCTGCGCCTGGCGCGGGGGGCCTGGATGCTGGGCCAGGTATTTTCGCGCTGAACTTCTGAGCACAGCCGCGACCCGAGGCTGCAATTGGAAGGCAAATGCCGCATCCCTGTGCAGCATTTGCGCAGCGACCCGCCAAAACCGGAAAAATTATAAAAAACCGGGTGCATATGCGGTTAAGGAATGCTATCAAATCGTTAAGACTTGTCCCGTTGCCTTATGCGCCGGGATGTGACCCGTTGAGAGGGATTAGGACCATGGCTGTTGGTTTTGCTAAATTTCTTGGAGTTCTGGGCCTTTCTGCCCTGGCTGCCGGTGGCGCTCAGGCGTTGACGACAATCGATTCGGTTGCGGTCAGCGGGGGCGGTGCAGTTTCCACCCAGACTGGCGCAAACTTCGTCAACGTGATCTTCGACTGGACGAGCAACCCGGCATCGGGCTACGCGAAGTTCACGTCCGACACCACGTTCAACATCTACCTGGCGAGCTACACCGATCCGACCCCGGGACAGCTCACCGGCTTCATCATCCTGCAGGACGGCGGCACCCGCTACACCACGCAGCACACCGCGTGCAACAACACGAACGTGCTCCTGCCGATCCGTGGCAAGTGTAACTTGGTGACCAACGATCCGGGCGCGTCGCTGACCTCGCACCTGCCCACGACCGCAACGCCCTACATCACGCTGGCGGCCGGCACCTATTACCTCGGTGGCTATGACGGCAACGATGCCGCGGGCACCGTGGAGTTCCAGATCACCGAAGGCGCCTACCAGGAAATCTCCCCGGTTCCGCTGCCGGCGGGTGGTCTGCTTCTGGCCGGTGCGCTGGGTGGCATCGCCGCCCTGCGCCGCCGCAAGGCCAGGAAAGCCGCCTGATCCGGGCGACAGCCTCGAGACCATCATGAAAAAGGCGCCCGTCGGGGCGCCTTTTGCGTTTCCGGGGTTCCGGGCGCGGGGGCCGCGCCCTGTCTTCAGTAATAATCGTAGCCGTAGCTGCCGCTGGAGAACTTGCACTTGTTGAGAACCACCCCGAGGACGTTGGTGTGCGAGGCGATCTCGCGCTCGCATTCGTCGATCTCCTTGATCGAGGTGTGTTCCGCCGCCGCCACCAGCATGGCGCAGTCGACGTGGCTGAGGAAGCCGATGGTGTCGTCGTTGACCAGCAGCGGCGGCATATCGAAGAGCGTCAGCGTCGGGGCATAGGTCGCCTCGATCTGCCGCAGCACGTCGCCGACCTGCGGTGCCTGCAGCAGGTCCGAGGAATTCGGCACGGCCTTCTCGTTGGTGGCCACCGCGAAGCGGTCGGCGATCCGGCAGGCGTTGTCCGCGAAGGACTCCGCCCCGCGCAGCACCTCCGCGATGTGGTAGTTGCGCCGGATGCCGAGCTTGTCGGCCAGGCTCGGCCGCCGCATGTCGGCCTCGATCAGGATGGCGGAGACGTCGTTGCGCCGGGTCAGGCTGAGCCCGAGGTTGAGCGCCACGGTGCTCTTGCCGCAGCCCGCGGTCGGCGAGGTGATCGCCAGCCGCTTCCAGCCGTTCTCCAGCATCATCTTCAGCGTCCGGGTGCGCATCAGGTCGAAGGCGGCGCTCTCCGAGCCCTTGCCGGTCTCGACGATGCGGTTGCGCTCCGCGGTCTTGGGGTCGAGCGCATGCCGGGGCAGCGCCTCCCAGTTGGCGGTGATGTCATGCCGGACCGCCTGCCCCAGCACCGGGTGCGGGGCAGCGCCGTCCTTGGTGCCCTGCCGCTCGGCACGGGCCTTGGCGATGGCGGCTTGAATGCGTTCCATCCGGGGGCCTCTTGGTTCAGGAGAAGACTGCGAGCTTCAGGGAGTTGATCTGGCTCAGGATGCGCTGGATCAGGTCGCCGCCGAAGGACACCCCCGGCCCCATCACCACCCAGGCCCCGCCGAGCCCGATCAGCACCACCACGGCCAGCGCCGAGACGCGCACCATGCGGCGGCGGCGGAGCTGCGCCCTGGTCTCGATGTAGGGTACGGTGGCCAGCGCCGCGATGCCGAGCTTGTCGCCGAGTTCCGACGGCCTCCGGATCGCGCTGTTCATCATCTCCAGCAGCACGATCAAGCCGAGCGCCAGCATCAGGCCGCCGCCGACCCCGCCAGCCAGCAACAGCGGGCGGTTCGGGCTGACCGGGTCCTGCGGCGCGATCGCCTGTTCGACGAGGGAGATGCGCTGGCCCTTGGACAGCGCCTCGATCATGTCGCCGGTCTCGGCGCGGGCCTTGTTGGCCACCGCCTGATTATACTGGGTCTGCAGGTTGCTGTAGTCGCGGCGCATGGCGTCGAGCGTCACGGTGTTGCCCGGCGTCGACTGGATGGTCTGGACGAGGTCGGCCATCTGCTTTTCCAGCTCGATGCGCTGGCGCTGGATCGCCGCGATCTGGGCGTCGATGTCCGCGAGCTGCAGCTCGAAGGGCGTCGGCGGGGCCACCGCATCCGCAACCGCGCCGCCGGTTTCCCGGGCCATCTGGCTGTGCTGCTCGGCCACCACCTTCTCGAGCGCGTCGATGCGCGCGCGCAGCACCGCCACCTTCGGATTGTCGAGCGAGAGCACGGCCACGGAGTTGGCGTATTCGCGCTGCAGCGCCTGCAGCTGCCGCTCCTCCACGGTCAGCTGCGGGCCGGCTTCGGCCAGCGGCACGGTGCCGGTGTTCTCGAACAGCTCGACCAGCCGGTCGCGGCGATCCTTCAGGGCGGCCTCGCTCCGGTCCAGCGTCGCGAGGCGCTCCTGCACCGAGGCCTGCTGCGAGCGGCGGAAGTCGAGGCTGTCCGGCAGGCTGTCGAGGTTCTCTTCCTGGAAGGCCAGCATCCGCGCCGAAAGCCGCGACATCTCCTGCCCGAGGCGGTCCACCTCCTGGGTGAAGAAGTCCAGCGTCTGGCCGGAGACCGTGGTCCGCATCGACACGTTTTCCTTCAGGATCAGCGTGACGATCTCGTTGGTCACCGTCGCCGCCTGCTGGGCGCCGGAGGCGCGGAAACTGACGTTGACCAGCGTGGCCTGGCCGCGGGCGCCGCCCTGCAGGTTGATCCGGATGCGCTTGCGCAGGTCCTCGACCTTGTCGCTCGCCGCCATCTGCGTCACGCCGGCATAGAGGCCCAGCCGGTTGGCCATCTCCAGCAGCACCTCGCGGGTCAGGATGCGCTGCTCGATGATCTGGATCTGTTCGGTCGCGGCGGTCTGCACCGTGGAGGCGGCCAGCTCGTCCGGGATCTGCTCGGATTCCACCAGCAGGCGGGCGTTGGCCTCGTAGACCGGCGGCAGGGTCTTGGCGAAATACAGGCCGACGCCTCCCCCGATGGCGACCAGGATGATCAGCCAGGGAAGCCTGCGCAGCAGGATGCGCCAATAGTACCCAAGATCCATCACTCGGCCCTCTTACCGATACTCGCTTCCCGCTCTTCGGCGGTCGGGACCAGCCGCGGCGAGGAGCCGGCGCCAAAGAATACACCGTCGTCCAGCACCGCCTGAACACTTTTTTCCGACACCGCGTCCTCGCCGGAGCCGAAGGAATAGAGCAGCGACAGCTCGGCGAGCTGGTTGACCAGCCGCGGCACGCCGTCGGTCATGCGGTAGATCAGCGCCACCGCGGTATCGGAGAACAGGTCGGGCTTGCCGCCCGCGACCTCCACCCGGTGGGCGATGTAGCCGCGGATCTCGTCGGCGGACATCGGCCCGAGGTGGAAGGACACCGCCACCCGCTGCGCGAACTGCGCCATGTCCGGGCGCCGCACGATGTCGCGCAACTCCGGCTGACCGGCCAGCACCAGCTGCATCAGCTCGTCCGCGCCGGAGTTGATGTTGGTCAGCATGCGCAGCTCCTCGAGGGACTCGCGCGTGAGGTTCTGCGCCTCGTCGAAGACCAGCACCACCCGGCGCCCGGCGGCATATTCGGCGATCAGGAACTGTTGCAGCCGGTCGAACTGGGCGACGTAGCCCTCTCCGGGGAGAATCTCCAGCCCCAGCGCCTGCAGCACCCATTGCATCAGCTCGCCGCGGGTGCCGTGGGCATTGGCGACGAGGCCGATGCTCAGGTGCGGATCGGCGGAATTGAGGAAGTGGCGCAGGAGCGTGGTCTTGCCCGCCCCCACCTCGCCGGTGATCAGGGTGATCGGCGCGCAGGTCAGCAGCCCGTATTCCAGCAGCGTCCAGGCGCGTTTGTGCGCCGGCGTCCAGAAGAGGTAGTCCGGGTCCGGGGTGAGCGAGAAAGGTCGTGAGTGAAGCCCGAAATGATTGAGGTAAAGCTGCAGGTTATTCATGAAACGGTCGGTTCCGGGCTACGCGTAATGAAAGGTCAGGCTCATCGAGGACGGTGCCCGGGGATGCAAGGTTTTTCCAGTCCGGTATGACATACATTCTGGACCCGGTACAGGCAATGCGGCATGACCCCGCCCCCGCCAGGGACCACCCCGCCGCGCATCCGGCGTGGTTCCGCCCAAAAATCCGGCACCCTGCCCGGACCGGCCCGGCGGCGCCGGACCCGGCGGCACCCGGAGCAAAGCCCCGGAAAACGGAGATTTGATGCCGCCCGGAGCCGGTTCGTTGTCGACAACAGGGGCCGATTGCCCATAGTTAGGGCCGCAAGATCAGGGCCGTTTCCGCAAATTGAATGACTGTAAAAATGCTTAGACTTTTCAAACTTCTTCCCGTGCTGCTCGTTTCGGTGACCCTGCTTTCCGGTTGTGAAAGCGACGAGGAGAAGGCCGAGCGCTTCTACCAGTCCGCGCTGACCTACCTCGAGGAACAGGACGTCGACCGCGCCCTGATCGAGCTGCGCAACGTGTTCAACCACAACGGCTTCCACAAGGAGGCCCGGCTGCTCTATGCCGGTCTGAACTACGAGCGCGGCAATTACCCGGAGGCTTACGGCCAGTACCTGCGGCTGGTCGAGCAGTACCCCGACACCGTCGAGGCCCGCGAGCGGCTGGCGCTGATGGCCCTGGAGCGGCGCAACTGGGACGAAGCGATCCGCCACGGCGAGCAGGCCATCGCGCTTGGCCCGGACCGGGTGGATTCCCGCGCCATCGCCACGGCGCTGAGCTACCGCACCGCCGTCCTGGCCCGCAACGAGGACGGCCAGGCCACCGCCGCCGAGGCCGCCCGGACGCTGCTGGAGGAGGCCCCGGACGCCATCGCGGCCCGGCGCGTGGTGATCGACGACCTGTTGCGCCGCGAGGACTCGGCGGCGGCGTTGGAGCAGGTCGACCTGGCGCTGAAGACCGTCCCCGCCTCGCTCGAGTTCAACATGATGCGGGCGCAGCTGCTGGCCAACCTGGGCCGGATCGAGGAGATCGGGCCGCATCTGCAGTCCATGTACGCGCTGTTCCCCGGCAACGAGGACATCCGCACCTCGCTGATCCGCTGGTACATCGCGCAGCAGGACTTCGCCGGGGCCGAGGCCTTCCTGCGCGCCGAGGCCGGCACCCCGGCGGAGGACCCGGAGGGCAACATGGCGATCGTCGAGCTGCTGCAGCGCACGCAGGGCCCGGACGCCGCCAAGACCGAGCTCGACCGTCTGATCGCGGAAGCCGGAGAGGGCGCCCCGGGCGAGCTCTACCGCGCCGCCCGCGCCTCGGCGGATTTCGCCACCGGCAAGCAGAGCGAGGGCATCGCCGCGATGCAGGCGGTGATCGAGGGCGCGCAGCCTTCCGACCAGACCCGCCGCATCCGCGTGATGCTGGCCCAGATGCTGGTCTCCACCGGCAACGTGGTCGGCGCCCGCGAGCAGGTCGAGACCGTGCTGCAGGAGGACCCGACCCATGTCGGCGGCCTGAAGCTGCGCGCCGCCTGGATGATCCAGGACGACAAGCCCGGCGAGGCGATCTCCGACCTGCGCACCGCGCTCGACCAGAGCCCGCGCGACACCGACATCCTGGCGCTGATGGCCGAGGCGCACCTGCGCGACGGCAGCCCGGAACTGGCGCAGGAGCGCCTGTCCATGGCGGTGCAGATCTCCAACAACGGCCCGGTGGAATCGGTGCGTTATGCCCGTTACCTGGTCAGCCGCAACCGCCTGCAACAGGCGGAAAGCGTGCTGATCGCGGCCCGCAAGAATGCCGAAGGGAACGTGGAAATCCTTGGTCTGCTTGGGGAAATCTACCTGCGCCAGCAGAAATGGCCGCAGGCGCAGTCGATCATCGACACCCTGCGCCAGATCGACACGCCACAGGCGAGCCAGCTTGCGCGGGTCTACCAGAGCTCCATCCTGCTCGGGCAGAACCGCATCGAGGAAAGCCTCGACTACCTGCGCTCGCAGATCGACGCGGACAATGGCGCGGATCTCTCGGCGGTGATCCAGCTGGTGCGCACCCAGGTGCTGACCGGGCGGCTCGACGAGGCCCGCGCCTATGTCGACGAGCAGCTCGAGGCGAACCCGGACAGCATCCCGCTCGAACTGCTGAGCGCCAACGTGCACGCGCTGCAGGGCCAGCTGAAGGAGGCCGAGGACATCTACCGCGACCTGCTCTCGCGGCAGCCCGACATCGAACCGGCGATCCTGCAACTGCAGGTGCTGCTGCGCGCCACCGACCGCGAAGACGAGGCCGAACAGCTGGTCAGCCGCAGCCTGGAGCTGCTGCCGAAGTCCCGCCGCCTGCGGCTTCTTGAGGCCTACCGCCTTGAAAAGCGTGGGAAATATGAGGATGCCATCGCGATCTACGAAATCCTCTACGAGGAACAGACCTCGGATGTGGTGGTGGCCAACAACCTTGCCTCGATGCTCTCGAACCACCGCGACGACCCGCAGGACCTGAACCGCGCCTATGCCATCGCCCGCCGCCTGACCGGCTCCGAGGTGCCCGCCTTCCAGGACACGCTGGGCTGGATCCTGTTCCAGCGCGGCGAGGTCGAGGAGGCCATCGTGCAGCTCGAGGCCGCGGCCAAGGCGCTGCCCGAGGAGGCAAGCGTCGCCGCGCACCTCGGCCTCGCCTATGCCGAGGCGGGCCGGACCGAGGAGGCGAAGACCGAGCTGCAACGCAGCCTCGACCTCGGCGGCGGCGAGGGCGCGCCCTGGCGCAAGCAGGCCGAGGAGGCGCTGAGCGCGCTCTGACGCAAGGCTTCGCGCCACGCCGGACCCACGCAGGACCCGGCCGCCACAATTTCGCCACATTTCCGGGCCGCGCGCGGCCCGGGACATTGTACGCCGGGGGCGTTCCCGGCATACAGGGTGCGATTTCTGCCCGTCGCGGTCCGGCCCGTGACGTCTGCCACAGTCCCGGGGGACCCATCATGACGATTTTCCGCGCCTGTCTCGCGCTCTGCCTCGCGCTGCTTGCCCTTGGCACGACAGCCGAGGCCCAGGGCACCTACCGCATCCAGCGCGGCGACGTGCTGCGGGTCGAGGTGCTGGAGGACGAGGGATTGAACCGCGAGCTGCTGGTGCTGCCGGACGGCCGTGTCTCGATGCCGCTGGCGGGCAACATCCTCGCCGCCGGACGCACCGTCACCCAGGTGCAGCGGGCCATCACCGCGGGCCTTGCGAACAACTTCTCGATCACGCCGACGGTCTATGTCGGGGTCAGCAGGATCAAGGAGCCGGAGCCGCAGCAGGAAGAGGCGCCGGAACTGTACCGCATCTACGTGCTGGGCGAGACCGGCAAGACCGGGCTGATCGAGGTCGAGCCGGGCACCACGGTGCTGCAGCTCTTTGCGCAGATGGGCGGCTTCACCAACTTCGCCGCGAAGAAGCGCATCCAGCTGCGCCGCCGCACCGAGACCGGCGAGCGCATCTACACGCTGAACTACAAGCACATCGAGCGCGGCCAGAGCGGCGCCGGGCTGGCCACGGTACAGGACGGCGACGTCTTCGTGGTGCCGCAGCGCCGCCTGTTCGAATGACGGCCTGACGGCGCACCATGGCCGCGCTGCGTGCCCTCCCTGCCGTCGGCCTTGTCCTGGGGCTGGCCCCCCTGCCCCTTGCGGCGCAGGACGCCGCGGATTCGGGTGGCGTCTGGCTGCGCTTCGCCGTCAGCCAGCGCCTGGAGGCGACGCGGAACGCCGACCTCACGCCGGGCGCGGATGGCACCACGCTCACCTCGAACACCGGGCTGGCCTTCAGCCTGTCGAGCGAGACCCGCACCGATTTCATCGGCCTGACCGTCGGCGGCACGCTGCGCCACGTCTCCTCGCCCGATCCGGACAAGGATGTGGAGTTCGCGCTGAAGGCACCGCGGGCGGAGCTGACCTATGCCCGGATCGGGGCGGGCTCGCGCTTCGAGACCGGGCTGAGCGCACGGGTCGAGGATGTTTCCTACCTGCGCAGCCTGTTCGACTTCCTCGACGAGGACGGCACCCTGCCCGATGGCATCGACACCGTCGAGCAGCTGATCGACAGCGTCGACCGCGAGGAGAACGGCACCCGCCGCAGGCTCGCCGCCCATGCCATGCTGCGTTTCGGCATCGACGGGCCGGTGGAGGGCGGACTGCGCCTCGCCGCCACCCAGGTGGACCACTTCCAGACCGACCCGACGCTGTTCTTCGACAACCGCAGCTATGCGCTGAACGGCGATGTGAAGCTGGCGCTGACCGAAACGCTGACGATGACCGGCACCCTCGGCTACACGCTCTACGAGGAGGACGGCAGCCCGGCGCGGGAGACGATCGCGCTCGGGGTGGGCCTCACGCAGCAGCGGCCCCGGGGCAAGCTCACGCTGGGCCTCTCGGCGCGGCAGGTGGAGGAAGGCACGGGCTTCACGCTGAACACCGGCTGGTCCGGGGACCTGCCGCTCGGCTCCTTCGGCATCACGCTGGGGGCCAGCCGCAGCGCCGAAGGGTCGGACTCGCTGACCGGCACCCTCAGCTATACCCGCCCCCTGCCCCGCGGCTCCCTCTCCGCGCGGCTGCAACGCGGGCTGACCAGCGGCACGACGGACAGCGAGGCCCTCTTCACGCAGGCCTCGCTCGGCTACAGCCACGACATCGGCCCGCTGACCGGGGTTCAGGTGAACCTGTCGTGGCTGGACAGCGAAACCCTCGCGACCGGCGAGACCAAGACCCGCGGCGAATTCGGCCTCGCGGTGACGCACAAGCTGCCGCAGGACTGGTCGCTGAACGCCGGGTATCGCCGGGTGATGCTGCGCGAGACCACGGCGGGCAGCGGCTGGGCGGAAAGCGACAGCGTCTATGTGTCCATCGCGAAGGTCTTCGCGCACCGGTTCTGAGCCGGCCTGCGAGGGTCCGCTCCGCCAGCGAGGCGGCGGCACCGCCGATCCCCCGCGTTTTGACAGGAACCGGCCCGAACCCTAGGCTTGGCCCCATGGCTCCGGCGGGTGCGGACCTTTGATTTCAGGGACACTTGGCCGCCCGGCCCCGCGCGGGCGGCGGGAGATTTGATCGGATGGATTTGACACGGCTCGCCGCCTGCGGCCTCTTCGCGCTTGCCCTCGCCCCGCCCGCCGCCGCGCAGGACGTTTTCACCGGCGGGGTGACGATCTCCGATGGCAACGCCGCCGAGGCGGACCTCTTTGTCACGGATGTCAGCGTGCTGGGCGGGGACGTCTGTATCGGGGACGGTTGCGCCAGCACCGAGACCTTCGGCAGCGATGTGACGCTGAAGCTGCGCGATCCGACCCCCTCGATCACCTTTGTCGACACCTCCGACCCGCCTTTCCCGGACCGCGAATGGAAGCTTCTGGTCAATGAGCCCGACAGCGGCGGGCTTGAGCGGTTCTCGATCAAGGACGGCGAGACCGGCAACATCCCCTTCACGGTGCAGGGCAATGCGCCGGAGAATGCGCTTTGGGTCGCCTACAACGGCCATCTCGGCAATGGCACCAGCCTGCCGCAGTCGAATCTGCATATCGTCAGCGGCAGCGGCCCGTCGATCCGGCTGGAACAGGACGGCACGCAGGGCGCGGCGCAGAACTTCGAGATGTATGTGGCGGCGGGCGGCTTCGTGATGCATGACGATCTGGCGAACACCTTTCCGTTCCGGGTGAATGCCGGGGCGCGGAGTTTTGCGCTGTCGGTCTTCGACGATGGCGATATCGGGATCGGCCCCTCAAGCGCCGCCGCCCCGCTGCATGTGCAGCGCGACGATGGCACCGCCCGGGTGCTGGTCGAGAACACCTACCTGAGCCCCGTCGCCGTGCGCGAGATGTTCAAGATGTCGAACAACGGCGGGTCTTACTTTACCCTCGACAACACCGACAGCGGCACCACCTGGTATTTCACTCACGAACAGGCCCCGCCCAACCGCTTCATCATCACCGATGGCGTGGCCGACGGGCCGGAGATGACGCTGACGGCGGAAGGCGATCTGACCATTCAGGGCCAGCTCTTCACCGCCGGGAGCTGCGCGGCCGGGTGTGACCGGGTGTTCGACGCGGGTTATCCGCTGCCGAGCATTGCCGAGCAGGCGGCGATGATGAAGACGCTGAAACACTTGCCGAACGTTGGCCCTACCCCCGAGGACGGCCCGTTCAACCTGACGCAGATGACCGGCGGGATGCTGAACGAGCTGGAGAAGGCGCATCTCTACATTGCCGAGCTGGAAGAGCGCGACCGGATGCGCACCGCAGAGGCCGAACGGATGAACGCCCGCATCGCGCGGCTCGAGGCGCTGGTGGAGACACTCGCGGCCCGCTGACGGGGGCAAGGGTTTGACAGGGCGGACCCGCACCTTGTTAACTGGCCGGATCAGATCGCGGGTGTCCGGCCCTTTCGAATTCCGATCACCGTGCCAGCACCTCCGGACGTCAGGCAGGCACATCATTTCCGGGAGCCTGACGTGACATTTCGCCAAAGCGCCTTTTCCGCCCTCTGCATCGGTGCGGCCCTCGCTGCCCCTGCCTTTGCGCAGGACATCTTCAACAGCGGCGTCGAAATTCAGGATGGCAATTTTGGAGTGGCCGATCTCTTCGTCAACGATGTCAGCGTCCTCGACGGCTATACCTGCGTCGGTGAAGACTGCTCGGCCTCCGAGCCCTTCCTCTCCGCATACGTTCTGAAGCTCAGCAGTACCCAGCCCGGCATCCAATTCAACGACACCTCCACGTCAACCAGCCCCGACAACGAATGGCGCCTCCGGATCAACGATCCCGACCCCCTGACCAATGGCGGGATCGACCGCTTTGCCATCGAGGATGCCACCGCCGGAACCATTCCTTTTACCATCGAGGCAGGGGCGCCCGACAATGCCTTCTGGATGAACAGCGCGGGCAGTATCGGCCTCGGTACTCTGCTGCCGCAGGACCGGGTACACGCGGTCGACACTTTCGGCCCCAGCTTTCGCTTCGAGCAGATCGGCACCTGGCTGGTGCCGCCGCAGACATGGCGGCTGATCGGGCAAACCGCGTTCAGCATTGCGGACGTGACTGCAGGCACCACGCCGATCCGACTCGAACGGGCGGCGCCGGACAATGCGCTGTACGTCGATGATGCGGGCGGCGTGGGGCTTGGCACCGGAACGCCCGCCGTGCCGCTGCATATCGCGCGCGACGACGGCACCGCCAGCCTGACGGTCGAAAACACCGGCGGCGATGCGGGTGTGGCGCGCGAGATGTTCAAGATGGCCAGCAACGGCGGGTCTTATTTCACGCTCGACAACACTGGCAGCGGCACGACGTGGTATTTCGTGCATGAAAACGCCAGCCCCAACCGCTTTATCATCACCGACGCCGTCGCGGACGGGCCGGAGATGACCCTGACCGCGGAGGGGGTCCTGACGGTGCCCGGCGGGTTTGTCGTCGGCTCCACGACGCTCAACGTGCCCGATTACGTGTTTGCGGAGGATTACGCGCTCCGGCCCCTGTCCGAGGTCTCCCGCTTCATCACCGAGAACGGACACCTGCCGGATGTCCCCTCGGCGTCGGATGTGACCGAGCACGGGCTGGATCTGACCCGGATGCAGCTGGCGCAGCTGCAAAAGATCGAGGAGCTGACGCTTTATATTCTCAAGCAGCAGGCGCTCATCGACGCGCAGGCCGAACGGCTGGCCCGGCTTGAAGGGCTGTTGCCGCGGGACTGACCCGGCGGCGACCCGCGATCCCCTTTCGTGCTATGGTTGCCGCATTGGGAGGCCGGTGACGGCCTCTGCACCCCCCCGATTGCCCGCTCAAAGGAAATTGCCATGCCCCGGATTTTGCAAAGCCCCTGCATCGCCGTCCTCGCCGCACTCCCCTGCTCCGGTCTTGCCGAAGTGCTCTCGACCACCAATCCCAGCATCCTGGACAACCTGTGCGTCGGTGCGAATTGCGCCATCAGCGAAGCCTTCAACAGCAATTACAACCAGATCGAGATCAAGGCCAACAACACGCGGCTCCTCTTTGACGATACCTCGAACTTTGGCGGCTTTCCGTCGCGCGACTGGGCGATACAGGCCAATGACACGACCTCGGGCGGCGAAGACCAGCTGATGTTCATCGACGCGTCGACCGGGCTGGAAGTCATGACGATCAAGGCCGCCGCGTCTTCTTCGACCCTGGTGCTGGGCGCGGATCGCAAGGTCGGCATCGGCACCGAGTTGCCGCAGGCCGATCTGCACATCGTGACGGCCAGCGCCAACAAGATCCGGATGCAGGATACCTTTGGCGGCTCGGAATGGATGATCACCTTCGCCAATGGCGGCTTCCACCTGCAGGACAGGGGCACCCTGAATTACCCGTTCCGCATCGCCGACAATGCGCCGGAAGGGGCATTGTGGGTCAGGTTCGACGGCAGGATCGGCATGGGCACGACCAACCCGCAATCCCCGCTGCAGATCAACTCCGCCGACACGGCCACCGACGGCCAGCAGGGGATCATCGTGCAGAACGTCAGCGGTGTCCCCGGCCCCCGGGGCCTGTTCACCATGCGCAACAATGGCGGCTCGTATTTCTCGCTGGAGAACACGGGGGCCGGAACCACGTGGTATTTCACCCATGAGGACAGGACCCCGCACCGCTTCATCATCGCCGATGCGGTGCCGGATGGGCCGGAGATGACGCTGAGCGCCGATGGCGTGCTGACGGTGCCGGGCGGGTTCGTGGTGGGGGCCACGGCGCTGACCGTGCCGGATTACGTCTTCGATGCGGATTACGCGCTGCGCCCGCTCTCCGAGGTCTCGGGCTTCATCGCCGAAAATGGCCACCTGCCCGAGGTGCCCTCGGCGGCGGAGGTGACCCGCGAGGGACTCGACATGGCGCGGATGCAGCTGGCGCAGCTGAAGAAGATCGAGGAGCTGACGCTCTATACGCTGGAGCAGCAGGCCATCATCGAGGCACAGGCGCGGGAGAATGCCGCCCTCGCCGACCGGCTGGCGCGGATCGAGGCGCGTCTGGCGCGGGACTGAGCCGGCGCAGGGCGGCCGTGCTCGCGGTCTTGTCAGGCAAAGGGCGGCGAAAAGCGGTTCCCACTTGCCCCGATGCCCTTTAATATCGCGTGGATCTTCGAAATTTCCGGCCCCCGCCGGGCGCAGCTTTTGCGGCTCACCACATACCCGAGGTGCTGATGTCCTTTTCCGAAAGTCTTTCCCGGTCCCCCGTGCAGGGGCTGAACCCCGCCGGGCTGCTCTGGTTCGTCCTGCTCTGCCTCGTCGCCCTGCCGGTGTTCTGGCTCGGCTTCGTCTCGCTCGGCAAGGCCTGGATGACGCCGGAGTACAGCCATGGACCGCTGATCCCGCTGATCTCGCTCTACCTGTTCCTGCGCGAGCTGCGCAACGCGCCGCCCGCCGATCCGCTCCAGCCCGTGAACCGGCTGCCCGGGGTGATCGTGGTCGGCCTCGCGCTGCTGCTCGGCATCTTCGGCAACCTCGTGCGCATTCCGGACGTGGTGACCTATGCCTTCATCATCTGGGTCGGCGGCGTGGTGCTGACCTGCATGGGCTGGCAGCGCGGCAGGACCCACCAGCTGCCCGTCCTGCATCTGATCTTCATGCTGCAGCTGCCGCAATTCCTGTACTGGAAGCTGACGATCGCACTGCAGCTGATCTCCTCCGAACTGGGCGTGATGTTCATCCGCATGGTCGGCATCCCGGTCTTCCTCGAGGGCAACGTGATCGACCTCGGGGTCTACAAGCTGCAGGTGGCCGAGGCCTGCTCCGGCCTGCGCTACCTCTTCCCGATCCTGTCGTTCAGCTACCTGACCGCGATCCTCTATCGCGGCCCGTTCTGGCACAAGGCGCTGCTGTTCCTCACCGCCGCGCCGCTGACGGTGTTCATGAACTCCTTCCGGATCGGCATGATCGGCATCCTGGTGAATTACTTCGGCATCGAGCAGGCCGAGGGCTTTTTGCATGTCTTCGAGGGCTGGGTGATCTTCGGCGCCTGCGTCGGCATCCTGTTCCTGCTGGCGGTGGTCCTCCAGCACACCACGCGCAGCCCCAAGACGCTGGCCGATACCATCGACCTCGACTTCCAGGGGCTGGGCGGGGAAAGCGCCAAGGTGCTGGCGCTGACCCCGAGCCGCGGCCTGATCGCCGCCGCCGCCGTCTCGGCGCTGATCGTGGGGGGCTGGTACGCCGCCCCTGCCCCGCAGGGCGAGCGGGTGATGCGCGAGAACTTCCTGTTCTTCCCCAAGGAGATCGAGGGCTGGCGCGGGCAGAGCCTGCCGCTGGAGGAGGACGTCGTTCAGGTGCTCAAGGCCACGGATTACGTCAACACCACCTATATGGCGCCGGGTGAGGCGCAGCCGGTGAACTTCTTCTCGGCCTTCTACCAGAAACAGACCGAGGGCGCGGGTATCCATTCGCCCGAGGTCTGCCTGCCGGTGGGCGGCTGGGAGATGGCCTCGCTGCAATCGGTGCCGGTGTCCTTCCCGGGCACGGTCTACGGCGATTTCACGGTGAACCGGGCGGTGATCCAGAAGGGTCTGTCCAAGCAGATGGTCTACTACTGGTTCGAACAGCGCGGCGCGCGGATGACCAATGACTATGCGGTGAAGGCGGGCGTGGTCTGGGACGGGCTGACGCGGCAGCGCTCGGACGGGGCTTTGGTGCGCTTCGTCACCCCCATGGGCCGCGACGAGAGCGAGTCAGACGCGGAGGCGCGGCTGCAGCGGCTGATGGCCGAGGTGCTGCCGAAGCTGCCGCGGTTCATTCCGGAGTAGGCCGGCAGGGCGCCGGCTTGCTTTCACGGCCTTGAGGCGCGACAAGACGGATCACGCCTGCCCTGCCCCGAGAAAGGACCGCACGCCCGTGACCGGCCTCGCCCCCGCTTCCCGGAACGGGAGTCCCCCGGAGCGGTGGGTCTGGCTGTCGCTTGGCCTGCTGTTCCTCGCGGTTGAGGTCGTGCTGATGCTGGCCGACCGGGGGCTGATCGGCTCGCCGCTCTGGCGGCCCCTCGCCTATCAGTACGGCGGTTTCTGGGCGGGGCTGCTGCACGGCTGGACCCCGAACTACGCGGCGCAGCCTGTCCTGATGTTCCTGAGCTACATGACGCTGCACGCGGGCTGGCAACATCTCCTCGGCAACCTCGTGGCCATGGGCTGGCTCGGCCTGCAGCTGGAGGGACGGCTCGGCGCCGGGCGCTTCGTGCTGCTGTTCGGGATTGCGGCGGTGGGCGGCGCGGTGGGCTTCGGCCTGCTTTCGGCCAGTCCCCGGCCCATGGTGGGGGCCTCGGGGGCGATCATGGGGCTGATCGCGGTCTGGATCGCCGCCGACGCGCAGGCGATGCGGGACGAGGGAGCCTCGCGGCGGCGCATCTGGGGCATGGTGCTGGGGCGCACGGCGCTGATCGCGGCGCTGAACGGGCTGGCCTGGGTTCTGGAAGCCGGCGGGCTGGCCTGGGAGACGCACCTCGGCGGCTTCGTCGCGGCGTCGCTGGCGATGGCCCTGGTGCCGGGACTGAGGCCGAGGGGATAGCGCGGCCCCGATTTCTTCAAAAGAAATCGGACCGAAATCTTTTGAAGATTTCGGAGCGCGGCGTCACGGCGTTTCTGGTTTGACCTTGAACCATCGAGCGGCACGCATGTCCCGAGAATACAAGGTATGGCAGGGTATGCGTGCCTCGCGTTCAACCGGAAACGCGTTAGTGCCCGGTACCCCGCAGCACGACACCCACCGTGGCCACGAGGATCTTCAGATCCTGCCCGAGCGAAAAGCGGCGGTTGTACGCGGTGTCGAACTGCGCCCGCTCGGCGAAGCCGGTTTCGTTGCGGGCGCTGACCTGCCACAGGCCGGTGATCCCGGGGCGCAGGTCGTAGTAGTCGCGCGCCGGGTAGAAGTCCCGCTGGCTGACCATCATCGGGCGCGGGCCGACGAGGCTCATGTCGCCGCGCAGCACGTTCCACAGCTGCGGCAGCTCGTCGAGCGAGCACTTGCGCAGGACGCGGCCGACACGGGTGATGCGCGGGTCGTTCTTCAGCTTCTGATGGTGGTCCCATTCGGCGCGGGCCTCGGCGTCGCCGTCGAGATGGGCCTTGAGCCGCGCGTCGGCGTCCGGAACCATGCTGCGCAGCTTCCACATGCGGTAGACGCGGCCATGCCGGCCGACACGCATCTGGGTGTAGAACGGGCTGCTGCCGTCGCAGGCGACCAGCAGCATCATCGGCAGCATCACGAGCAGCACCGCCGGGGCGGTGACCAGGACCAGCAGGATGTCGATCAGGCGCTTGCCGAAGGCGCGGTAGAGCCCGGGAGAGGCTGCGGAGGGGGGCGCCTCGTCATGGGTCTTGGTGAGGCCGGTGTCGCTCAGGGACAGCCGCTCGGCATCTGTATAGGCATAGGCCGACATGAAATCATCTTCCCCCGAAGTCCGATGCCGCGTCCCGTTGTCCGGGCATCCCGTGCTGAAAATCGTTAACCACTCATCCGCTTTCGATCACACCTGCCGCAATAGGCAAAGGATCGTTTCGACTCGTCTTTCCCCCCTGCCCGTGTCCGCACGGATCGGGAGAGGCCCGCAGCGCTCAGTCGAGGCGCCCGGCCCAGGTCCCGGCTTCCCGCGGCCGGTAGAAGACCAGCATGACCGCCGCGACGACCGGCCAGACCATGCACAGCAGGTATCCGATCGCCGTGTAGACCGGCGTGCTCTGCCCGCGTTTCTTCTGTTCCTGATAGGTCAGCGTGACCGCCATGATTGTGCTCAGGCAATAGGCCGCCGTGACGATTGTCCAGAAATCCATGATCCCAACCTGTTCTTTCCACCCTGACGCGATTGCCGGTCAGGGCTTCCGCAGCGTAACAGCCTTCAATGCCTTTGTTGCCAATACGGCCCCTCTTCCACCACAGTTTGTTAGCGATTGCTTAATTAAATTGCAAGAATTCCTGGCCGCGCCCGCCCGGAAGCGCAAAGCGTTGCCGATGCGCCCCGTTCAGGGCGCGCCGCGCCGCTCATGCCACTTCCGGCAGAAGCCGAGGAAGGCCATTTCCGGGTTGCGCGGCACTTCGGAGGCCCAGCGGCGCCATTCCTGCTCGATCATGCGCACGTCCCAGCCCGGTGCGGCGGCGCGCGCCATGTCGTAGACATCCGGGTCGAGTTCCGGGATGCGGACCATGTCGGAGATGTCGGGGCCGACGGTGCCGCGGGAGCGGGCGATGAGATGGTCCTTGTCCTCGTCGATGCGGATTTCGTAGTCGGGCATGTGGCCGTATTCCTCGTCCTCCTTGGCGATGGCGGAGACGAGGCGGCGGAATTCGCGCAGGGTGGAGCCGGAGCCGCATTTCTTCTGCAGGATCTCCATGGAACAGCGCCATTCGCGCTGGCGGCCGCAGTGCTTGCGGGCAAGCTCGTAGATGCGCCGCTCCAGCGGCTTGCGCAGGCGGAAGTACTCGCGGGAGAGGGTCAGCACCTCCTGGGCGCGGATGGCGTTGAACACCCAGTCCGACAGCTTGACCTCGACCTCCTGCATGCGCCCGTCGCGGGTCTCGCGCACGATCCTTGCCCGTTCGATGAGGCCGAAGGTCTCGAAGATCTCCTGACCGCCGGTGGTGATGTTGGTCGAGATGCGGGTGCCGGCGAGGCGTTCCATGGCGGCCTTCAGCAGGTTGTAGCCGCGCCCCGTGGTCATGCGGTTGGTGGCCTTGAGCAGGTCGGCGGCCTGGAAGCGGATGACCTGCTGCGGCTCCTTGCCCTCGTTCATGCCCTTGATGAGCGAGGAGATGCAGTAGATCAGCACGTCGCGGTCGTGGACGGTGGCGAGTCCGTCGACGGAGGGTTTGATTTCCACCGTCATGCCGTTGTGCTCGTATTTGCGCGGACGGGTGTCCGGTTTGGTGCTGAGCGAGAAGATCGGGTGCTCCATCGACCCCACGTCCCCCTTGGGCGCGGCATCGAGGATGTCGCAGACGAAGAAGTCTCCCTGCGGGTGGCGGTCCGGCAGGAGCGGATAGTCGGTGGTCATGGCAGCTTCCCCTTCGACACTTCACACACGGGGCAGCATAGAACGACACTTCACACACGCCAAGACCCAAACGACACTTCGCCCACGCTCAAACGACACATCACACACGGATGCAAGAGAGAAAGCGACTCGGTTTCAAGGGGTTACGGTCAACGGCGGAAGGCCTGCGGCGAATCGGAGCGGGAATCACCACTCTGCACACGGGGAATCACCACTTTGCACACGCAGAATCACCACTTTACACACGGGGGGTGTTTGCAAGCGGTTGGATTTGTTCCGGAAAAAGCCGATTCGCGAGGGCGTAACACTATATCTAACACATATATAACACCCCAGACGCCTCACAGAGGCTGTCGAGGACACGCCTCCGGTGCTGTCGGGACACCTCGCAGGGGCCGACGGGACGCGTTGACGGGGCCGTGCCGGGGCCGGGAAAGGGTCGGATCCTGCGATGTCCCGCCCCTTCCGGCCGTCCGGAGACCGTCAGCCCTTGTCCTTTTGCAGGAGGAGGACCGCGTGCTCGAGCGTCTCGCCCAGCCCCCAGCCGCGCGCGTCGGCGATGGCGCAGAAGGCCTCGATGGTTTCCGGCGTGGTCTTGATGTTGAACTGTGCGTTGCGCCCGGTGCGGCGGCGGCGCGGGGGCTTCTTCTCCGCCGCTGGGGTCCGGGTCCCCTGCCCCGCCGGTTTCGTCTTCGGTTTCGGGGTCTGTGCCGGTCTGGCCGGCTCGCGCGAGCGGAAGCCGGTGGCCTCCGCCAGTTCCCGGGCCTTCTCGCGGGCCTCCGGTTCGGGTTTCGGCTTGGCCTTCGGAGTCCAGTCGGCGGGATCGAAGCCGTCGAGTTCGTCGTCGAAGCCGAGGTCTGCGCGTTCCTTCATCATCCGACCTCCGCCATGCGGCTGGATTTCAGCCAGGACAGCACCTCGCCCGCGAAGCTGCGGGCATTGGCCTGGGCCTTGTCGATGTTGCTGACGAGGGCGGGATCGAGCGTCGCCAGCGTGCCGCCATAGTCGAAGAGGTCGCGGAAGGCGGCGCGTTCGACGATCGGGGTCTGGAAGACCTCGATCCCGGCGCGGGCGAGCTGGGCCTGCACGTTCTTCATTGCGCGGGAGGTGACGGCGGCGCTGGTGCGGGTCAGGGCGACGCCGTGCGGGATCTTGCGCCGGGCGAGGCGCTCCTGGTTGCGGATCAGGCGGATGGTCTTCGCCCCGCCCTTGGCGTCCATGGAGGAGCCCTGCAGCGGGATGACCACCAGGTCGGACATGCCGATGGCATTGGCGACCATCAGGCTCGCGGTGCCTTCGAGATCGACGATGACGAACTGGCTGTCCTGGGCCGCCTCGTCGATGCATTCGACGATGCTCTCCTCGGTCACGTCGCTCTGGATGGTGATGTTGTCCGGCTTGCCCGGCAGCCCGGCCCATTGCGAGATCCAGCGCTCGGGATCGGCGTCGATGACGGTGACTCCGGCCCCGCGCTCGGCGAGTTCCATGGCCAGCAGCAAGGCGGTCGTGGTCTTGCCCGCCCCGCCCTTGGGGTTGGCGAAGGATATGATCGGCATGAGAACTGCTCCCTCATGTATGTGTTTTGTTATGGGGGGAGAGTAGCCGGTAGCTATCCGCTACTCAACTGTTACCTGCAGGATATCGGGTAGCTACCAGATACCGAGAAGATATCGGATAGCTACTGGTTAGCTTTTTGATATCATTGAGATATCATTGAGATATCATTGAGATATCATTGTGATAGCTCAGTGGTAGCCGGGTGATACTGAATAGATAGCTTCATGGTATCCGGAAGATGGCGTCATGATGTCTGAAAGGCTGCCGCTGAACGCACCCCGCCTCGTCCTGCAAGGCTGCTTGAGAGTCCTGGGCCCGCGCGATACTCCCGGAAAAGACCGGCATCCGCCGGGGCCGATTTCCCGTGGAGCCCTTCTCCCATGATCATTTCGCACAAGCACCGCTTTGTCTTCTTCCACAATCCCAAGGCCGGGGGCACCTCCATCCGCCGCGCCATGGAGCCCTTCCACGACATCGGCTTCGGTCTGTGGCACGCCGATCCGGCGCAGACGCGGGGCGTCACGGTCGACCGGGCGCATCTCGGCATCGACGAGTTCGCCGGGTATTATCCCGAGCTCTGGGCGCAGGTGCGGGACTACGACCTCTTCTGCCTCGTGCGCGATCCGCAGAGGCGCTTCCTGTCCTCGGTCTCCGAATACTGCCGCACCTTCACGGACACGGACCTGCGCCTTGTCAGCCCCGAAGAGGGCCGGGACATGGTGCTGCGGGTGGTGGGCACCCTGGCGGCCAAGGGTGTCGCCGAGAACGTCGTGGACGACTTCACGCTGACCCATTTCCGGCCCCAGCACCTTTACTGGCATTCGGCGCAGCGGGGGGTTGCGGTGACGGCTTATGAAACCGGCGATATCGCCGCGCTCTTTGCCCGGCTGTCCGGGCGCACCGGAACCGCGCTCGAGGCGCGGCAGGAACGCGCGGCACAAACCTACGACCTGCCGAAGGCGGCGCAATGGCTGCACGCGGCGAAGGGCCTGCAGGGGGCGCTGAAGCGCGTGCCGGGGGTGTCAGCGGTGCTGGACCGGGGCAAGGCGCTGGCAAAGGCGCGGTATGCCACGGGGCAGGGGCGCAGGCTGGCCCTGTCGGAGGCGGACGGGCAGACGATCACGGATTTCGTCCGGGACTTCTACGCGCGGGACTACGCGCTCTGGCCGGAGGGTGTGCCGCCGGCGCCCTGAGACCAGGGATCGGCGATCCCGAACTCCGCGAGCTTGGCACGCACGGCCTCGATGCTTTCCGCGTCGCCCTTCCAGGCGAGCTTGAACACCGGCACGGCGGCCAGTTCCTCCGGGGAGGGCAGGCGGGCCGGATCGGCGGCCCCGTGCAGCAGCCACTTGAGGTGATGCGGCCCGTCGGCGCTCAGCGCGGGCACCCGGCGCCAGGACCGGGCCGCTGCGGACCCGCCGCGCATCGCGGCGAGGAAGCTGAAGTGCACGGCGAAATAGGCGATCGGATGCGGGCGACGGGCGATGTAGCGCCCGAACCAGTCCTGCCAGCGGTTGGCGATGGGGTTGCCCGGCACCGAGGCCAGGAACCACGACGACACCCGGCGATAGGGGATGTCCTGCCGGAAGGCGAAGAAGCCCTCGTCCATCAGCGCCCCGAGCCAGTCCTCCAGCGGTTTCATCGGCAGCAGCGTCGCATCCGACCAGATGCCGCCGTGCCGGGCCATGAGCCGCAGCCGGATCACGTCGCTGCGGGTGGCGATGGGCAGGGCCGGATGGATATCGGACATGTCGACCCACTGCTCTTCGGTCTCTTCGGTGATCTCCACCACCTCCCAGCCGGGATTGAGGTCCTGCCAGCGGTTGCGGATCGCCTGCACGAGGGGCGGGGCATTCTCGAACCCCTGCTTCCAGTAGAGGAAGATGCGCCTGGGCAGGGCCTCGGGCAGCGGTTTCGGCGCGGGCAACCGGGCAAGGTCCCGGGTGAACCTGCCCATGTCGAAAGGCGGTTTCGGGTGGTGACGGCGGTGCAGGAAGCCGCAGCCCAGCATGTAGAGCGGCATCGCCCCCCGGAAGAAAAGCCGGGACATCATGTGTCGGGGCTCCGGTGGGCAGGGCGGGGCATGGCGGTCTCCGGTGGTCTGGTCACGGGGCAGGGCGGCGGGCGCGGACAGCAGACATCAGCCGCCGGGGATGCGCAAGGCGGCGATTGCCCCGTTTCCCGGATTGTCGTGCAAGACCGCCGCTTTGGCAGGCGCCGGGGCCTGTGCCCCCGCGCAGGAAGGCCGCCCCGGCTTGTCGGCATCCCGCATTGCCCGTATGGACGGACCCGGGAAACCGATATCTGCGGCCGCGAAAAGGGATATGTCATGAAGATCGCCGTTGCCGGCCTTGGCTACGTGGGCCTGTCGAACGCCGTCCTGCTGGCGCAGAACCACGCCGTGACGGCGGTGGATGTCTCCGAGAGCCGCGTCGCGCAGGTCAACGCCGGGACATGTCCCATCGTCGATGCCGATCTCGAGGATTTCCTCGCCAACCGCAGGCTGAACCTGACCGCGACGACCGATGCGACAAGCGCCTATGCCGATGCGGAGTTCGTCATCGTGGCGACACCGACGAACTACGATCCGAAGAGCAACTACTTCGACACCTCCAGCGTCGAGTCGGTGATCGCTCAGGTCATCGCGGTCAACCCGCGCGCCACCATCGTCATCAAGTCGACCATCCCCGTCGGCTACGTCCGTCACATCCGCCGCGAGATGGAGACCGACCAGGTGATCTTCTCGCCCGAGTTCCTGCGCGAGGGCCGGGCGCTGTACGACAACCTGCACCCCAGCCGGATCATCGTCGGAGAGCGGTCCGAGCGGGCGCAGACCTTCGCGACCCTGCTGCTGGAGGGGGCGGAGACGAAGGACGTGCAGATCCTCTTCACCGATCCCGACGAGGCGGAGGCGATCAAGCTCTTCGCCAACACCTACCTCGCCATGCGCGTCGCCTTCTTCAACGAGCTCGACAGCTACGCCATGGCCGGCGGCATGGACACGCGGCAGATCATCGACGGCATCAGCCTCGATCCGCGCATCGGCGGGCATTACAACAACCCGTCGTTCGGCTATGGCGGCTACTGCCTGCCGAAGGATACCAAGCAGCTCCTGGCGAACTACAGCCATGTGCCGCAGAACCTCATCCGCGCCATCGTCGATGCGAACCGCACGCGGAAAGATTTTCTGAGTGATCAGATCCTGATGAAGGGGCCGAAGGTCGTCGGCATCTACCGCCTCGTGATGAAGGCGGGGTCGGATAACTTCCGCCAGTCGTCCATCCAGGGCATCATGAAGCGGCTCAAGGCCAAAGGCGTCGAGGTCATCGTCTACGAGCCGGTGCTCGAGGAGGACGATTTCTTCCGCAGCCGGGTGATCCGCGATCTCGACGCTTTCAAGGCGGAGGCCGACCTGATCGTCGCCAACCGCCTCACGGACGAGATCCGCGACGTCGCGGCCAAGGTCTTCACCCGCGACCTGTTCGGCGCAGACTGACGGCGGGGCGGGGATGGTCGCGCTTGCCTCCACCACCACGACCCACCGCGACGACATCCAGGGCCTTCGGGCCATCGCCGTGCTGTCGGTGGTGCTGTTCCACGCCTGGCCTGCCGCTTTGCCCGGGGGCTTCGTCGGGGTCGACATCTTCTTCGTCATCTCCGGCTTCCTGATCACCGGCATCCTTGCAAGGGACATCGGCGCGGGGCGTTTTTCCCTCGCGGATTTCTACCGCCGCCGGGTGCGGCGCATCTTCCCGGCGCTTTTCGTGGTGCTGGCGGTGACGCTGGCGGTGGGTTGCCTGCTGCTCTCGCCGCAGGAGCTGATGGCGCTGGCGAGGAACACCGTCACCTCGACGCTCTTCGTCTCCAACGTCGATTTCTACCTGACCACCGGTTATTTCGGCCGCTCCGCCGAGTTGCAGCCCCTGCTGCACACCTGGTCCCTGGCGGTGGAGGAGCAGTTCTACATCCTGTTTCCGCCTGTCCTGTGGCTGGTGATGCGTTTTGCCCGGCGGCTCCTGATGCCGCTCCTGCTGCTTTGCCTCGTGGCCTCGCTGGGGCTGTCGGAATGGGCTTTGGGAAAGTCCCCGACGGGGGCCTACTTCCTCACGCCCTTCCGGGTGTTCGAATTGCTGATCGGCGCCGCGCTGGCGCTGGCCCCGCCCCCCTCCGCACGGGTGCCGGTTGCCGCGCTCTCCGGGCTGGGCCTTGTCCTGCTCGCCGGCTCCGTCGCCTTCATCCATGAGGGCATGGGCTTTCCCGGGCTGATGGCCCTGCTACCGACGCTCGGCGCGGGGCTGGTGCTCTGGGCCGGGCGGTCCGGCCCGAACGCCGCCGGGGCGCTGATCTCCTCGAGGCCCTTCCTGTTCTTCGGGGCGATCTCCTATTCGCTCTACCTCTGGCACTGGCCGGTCTTCGCCTTCCTGCGCATCCGCCTGATGCCCGAGCATCCCGGTTTCCCCGCGGCCTGTGCCGCGCTGGCGCTGATCGTGTCGCTCTCGTGGCTGAGTTACCGCTTCGTCGAGCAGCCCTTTGCGAAACGGCCCATCACCGCCGCGCCCTTCCTGCGGGCGGGGCTGGCGGGCATGGGCCTCATGGTGCTGGCGGGCGGCGGGGTGCTGGCGGGGCAGGGGCTGCCCGGGCGCTTCCCGGAGGCGGCGCTGCGCGCCTTCGCCGCCGAAGAGGATTTCAGCCCGCTGCGCGCGAGCTGCCATCGCGGGGCGGGGCAAAAGAGGCCCTATGAGAAGACCTGCGTGACCGGGGCGGAGGGCACCCCGGCGCGTGTGGCGGTCTGGGGCGACAGCCACGGCGTCGAGGTCGGCTACGAGCTGGGCCAGCGGCTGGCCGGGGAGGGCAAGGCGCTGCGGCTGCTGACCGCCTCCTCCTGCCCGCCGGTGATGGGGCTGGACCTCGCCGACCGTCCCGATTGCCGGGATGCAAACGCCGGCTGGCTGGCGGGGCTGGTGCAGGACGGGGACATCGAGACCGTCGTGCTGCTCTCCGACGCGGTGCAATACCTGCCGCGGGTCGACGCGCAGGCTTTCGAGGCGGGCTTCCGCGAGACCGTGCGGGCGCTGACCGATGCAGGCAAGCGGGTGATCCTCGTGGCGCAATTGCCGGTGATCGGCATGGAGGCGCCGTCCGTCGCGGGTCACGCGCTGGCACGGGGAGCAGACCCGGCGATGATCGGGCGCGACCGGGCGCAGGTGGAGGCCGAGCACGCGGCCTGGACCCTCGTGCTGGCGGATGTCGCGGCTTTGCCCGGGGTCACGCTCTACGATCCGCTGCCGCGCCTCTGCGCTCCGGACCTCTGCCCGCTGGTGGATGCTGACGGCACGGTGCTCTATTTCGACCCCTCGCACGTGACCCGCGCCGGGGCCCGCTCCCTTGCGGGCGATCTGCAAGGGTTGTTATCAGGGGGGTTCTAGCCCCTTCCGGAGCCGACCCCATGCCCCAGCCCACCGTCCTCGTCACCGGCTCCTCCGGCTTCATCGGCTATTTCCTCTGCGCCCGGCTGCTGGCGGACGGGTTCCGCGTCATCGGCATTGACAACCTGTCGGATTACTACGACGTCACGCTGAAGGAGCGGCGGCAGGCGATGCTCCTGCAGAACCCCGGCTTCGCGGTGGTCAACGACGACATCGAGAGCCCCGGGCGGATGATGTCCCTGTTCGAGGAGCATGAGCCCGATTACGTCATCCACCTCGCCGGTCAGGCGGGGGTGCGCTACTCGATCGACAACCCGCGCAGCTATCTGGAAAGCAACATCACGGGCACGTTCGAAATTCTGGAGGCGGCACGGGCGCATCCGCCGAGGCACATGCTCTTTGCCTCGACCTCCTCGGCCTTCGGGGCGAATACTGAGATGCCCTACCGGGAGACCGACAAGGCTGATCACCAGATGTCCTTCTACGCCGCGACGAAGAAGGCGACGGAGAACATGGCGCATTCCTATGCGCATCTCTTCGGGCTGCCGATCACCATGTTCCGCTTCTTCACGGTCTATGGCCCCTGGGGGCGGCCGGACATGGCGCTGTTCAAGTTCACGAAGGCGATCCTGAAGGGGCAGCCGATCGACGTCTACAATTACGGCGACATGAAGCGGGACTTCACCTACGTCGAGGACCTCGTGCAGGCGATCCGCCTCTTGATGGACGCGGTGCCGGAGCGGCCCGGGGACGGCGTGGTGGAGGAGGGCGACAGCCTCTCTCCGGTGGCCCCGCACCGGGTGGTCAACATCGGCAACAACGCCCCGGTGCAGCTCACCGACTACATCGCCGCCATCGAGGCCGCGACGGGGCAGACGGCACAGCGCAACCTGATGCCGATGCAGGCGGGGGATGTCCCGGCAACCTGGGCCGACACGGCGCTGCTCCAGAAGCTGACGGGGTATTGCCCGCAGACGGACGTGAAGGACGGCGTGGCGGCGTTTGTCGCGTGGTACCGGGAGTATTACGGGGTTTGAGCGCGGCACAGTCCCGGACCTGATCCGGGACCTCATGGTTCTGGGAGGGACACAGGGATGGCTCCACGCTCCCGTATGAAAGGGATGACCCTGTGCCTGAACCTTCTGGCGGCCGGCGCATCGGCGCAAACGGACCCCACGTCCAACGTCTTCTTCGGGTTTGACTTCGTTCTGCATCCCATCGCGGTGAAATGGGCCTGCGGCGGCGCGCGGGAGGGAGATTTGTCCGGGATCGAGGCCCTTGCCGCGGCTTTTCCGAAGGACGCGGAGGCTACTGACCTGCACAGCCTCGTCGAGGCCTTGTCAGACGTGCCAGAAGGGCAGGCGGGTCTGTCGCGGCTTCTCGGGTTCGCGGTGTCAACCCGGCAGGTGTCGGACCTCTGCGCGGCGGCGCGGCCTTTGACCCTGGATTGGCTCACACCGGAGGGGTGGGCCCGGGGCGATGAAGACGCGGTGCCTCCGGAGCAACGCGCCGCCTGGGAGGCGTTTTACCGGGTTGTCGAAGGCTTGAGGTGATCCCGGACCCGATCACGCTTCGGGAGACGGAAGCTTTTTCGGCCGCATCCTGCCAAGCGCGTCCATTTCCATGGATCGGCGGCCTTGTGCTGCAAGATATTCCCGGGCTGTCCGGACCCCGCATCGGTCTTCGACCGTGATGACGTAGCTGTTCCCCCCCGGGCCAGCGACACAGATGTTGCCCCCCGGACCAGCGACAAACCGGACGAGACAGCTGCGATACGCTGCATGATCCACGCCGTGTCTGGCACAAAACGCGGGAAAGGCGGCGCGGAAGAGAGGGATGATGTTTTCCAGTTCACTCCCGTCGCAGGCACCGGTCACCCTGCCGCTCAGGAAGTCGACGACGATAAATCCATCCGCTGTCGCGGCTGCCTCCGCATAGACCGCGCTGTGGATCACCTGGTGCGGAACGACGAAACTCAGCCCGCCGGAAAGCGAGGCGGCGTAGTTGTGCGCAACGCTGTGCAGCTTGCCGTGTTTCATGGCTTCCCGGCGCAACGGACATGCCCTGAGGGGGCTCCGTCCGCTACCCTCAGTTCTTGTGATACCCCGAGCCATACCGCCCGTAGGCGCTGTACTTGCCGTCGTAGCCGTAGCGCTTCATGCCGCGGGGGCTCACGTTGTTCAGCACGAGGCCGCTGACCGGGCGGTTGACGCTCTCGAACATCGACAGCGCCTCGGAGACCAGCGTCTTCGACGTGCTGTCCCATTTCACCACGAAGACCACCGCGTCCACCTGTTGCGCCACGATGCGCGCGTCGGGCACCACCAGCACCGGCGGGGTGTCGATCAGGATGTGGTCGTAATGCTCCCGGGCCTCGGTCAGGAAGGCCGCGAACTTCTCGGAGGCGAAGACATCCGCCGCGTTCACCCGGCTTTCCTCGCCGAAGAGGATGTCGATGCCGATGGCCGCCTCGTGCACCACCGCCTCCGCCAGCGTGGCGGTGCCGGTCAGCACGCTGATGATGCCCTCGGGCTTCTGCACCTCGAAATAGGCGGAGAGCATGCGCCGCCGCACGTCGCCCTCGACCAGCAACACGCGCTTGCCCATGCCCGCGAGGTTCTGCGCCAGCGCCATGGACACGGTGGTCTTGCCCTCGCCGGGGATCGACGAGCAGACCAGCAGCACCTGCGGCGGATGGTCGAGGTTCGACAGCAGCACCGAGGTGCGCAGGTTGCGGACCGCCTCCGCCGCCGCCGAGGAGGGTTTCTCCGCCAGGTAGGTCAGCACGCCCTTGCGGCGCCGGGACGGGATGCGGGGCACCTCGCCGAGCACGGTGTAGCCGGTGAAGGCCTCCAGCGCCGAGGCATGGCGGAAGCTGTTGCTCGCCGCCTCGCGCAGGAACACCAGCGCCGCCCCTGCCAGCAGCCCGAGGAAGGTGCTGAGCGCGAGGATGCGCGACTTGCGCGGCGAGTAGGGGAAGACCGGGATCACCGCCTGCGACAGGATGCGGCTGTCCGCCTGCTGGATGCCCTGCTGCGCCGAGGTCTCCTTGAGCCGGGCGAGGAAATGCTCGTAGAGCAGGCGGCTGGCCTCGGCCTCGCGGGTCAGCTGCTGGAGGGTGATGAGGTCCTCGTTCTGCTGCTCGATGCGGGCCTCGAACTCGGCCTTGGAGGCCTGCAGCGCCTGCATCTGGCTGTCGATGCGGGAAATTTCCTGTCCGGCGCGGGTCGCCAGCGCCTCGAAGCGCTCGTCGAAGGCCTGCGCGATGGCGGGCTGGTCGATGCGGGGCAGCATGGCCCTGAGCTGGCTGTCGCCGGTCGCGGCGGCCTTTTCCTCGGGCGTGGCCGCGGCCTCGACCTGCGCCAGCTTCGCCGCCGCCGCCTCGCGCCGCAGGGCGGTGTCCTCGATGCGGTCGCGCATCTCCTTGAGCTGGCGCTCGCTGGCCTGCAGCGCCTCGGGGCTGACCAGATCGGTGCCGGTGCTGAACACCTTGGCGCGGGTTTCCGCCGCCTCCAGCTCGGCCTGCAGCTCGGTGACGCGCTCGGTGAGCCAGCCCGTGGCCTGCTCCGTCGCGTCGAACTTCACGTCGAGCTGGTTGCGGATGTAGAGCGAAACCAGCGTGTCCGCGAGCAGCGCCGATTTCTTGGCATCCTCGGTCTCGACGGTGATCTGGAAGACCAGGCTGTCGGGCACGGTGCGCACCGAGACCGCGTTCAGCAGGCTGTCGATGGTCAGCTGGCGCCGGAACAGCCGGGTTTCCTCGTCGCTGCGGGTGCCGCCGGCGACCGGCATGCCGAGCAGTGCCTTGACCGTGGTTTTCAGACGGCTGACCTGCGAGGGCGGCTGCAGCGAGGTGTTGAACTCCGGGTCCGAGACCAGGTCGAGCTGGTCGACCACCTTGCCCGCGAGATCGCGGCTGCGCAGCACTTCCACCTCGGTGTTGACCACCGCGCTGTCCCGCGCCAGTCCGCCGACGACGCTGTCGAGGTTCACCACCTCCTGGTCGCGGTTGTTCAGCATGACCACCGCGGTGGAGCGGTAGAGCGGGGTGGCCAGCGCATAAGCGTAATAACCGCCGATGAGGACCGCCGCCACGACAGTGGCGAGGATGATCAGCTTGCCGGTCCAGAGCACCTGCAGCAGGGCGCGCAGGTCGATGACGGCCTCGTCCTTGACCTTGCCGGCCTGGGCGGACCCGTCGCGGTACGCGGCAGCCGGACGGCCGGCTGAGAAATTGGTGTTCATGGCGTTCCGTCCAAGGTCTGCGTCCTGCCCGCGCAAGGCGGCTCCGGGTCACGCATGGTATAATCGTTTCGCCCCGTCACATCCAGCCAAACTCCCCCCTGCCTCCCTGAGCGGCAACCTGCCGCACAATGCGCGGGCAATGGCCACGTGCCCGGTGGACCTCCTGCGCGTGGCATGGTTTTATGCCCTGATCCCCGCGCCGGGCCGCCTAGACCCGCCCATGATGGCAGGGGGATCGGGGAAGACAGATATTTCGTAACGCCGTGTTCAGATTGAATTGCCACACTCGGACCAATCGCGATTTACAAGCAAGGCCGTTTCGGACATTTTCCGGCCCGAAACCGGATGCGCCCCGGCCTGTCGGCGGCCAATGCCACCCGCAGACCGCTGCACGGAGACCAGATGGCCAAGAGTGAACAAGCGCGCCGCGTCCTGATCGTGGTCGAGAACCTGCCGGTCCCGCTGGACCGGCGGGTCTGGCTCGAGGCGACGACACTCCAGGCGGCGGGTTACCAGGTCTCGGTGATCTGTCCGATGGGGCGCGGCTGGGACGCGCCGTTCGAGATCATCGACGATGTACACATCTACCGCCACCCGGCCCCGCCCGAGGCGCATTCCGGCGCCGTGGCCTATGCCCGCGAATACCTGTCGGCCATGTGGCACTGGTTCCGCCTTGCCCGCGTGGTGCGGCGCGAGCGCGGCTTCGACGTCATTCACGGCTGCAACCCGCCGGACCTGATCTTCCTCCTGGCGCTGCGCTACCGCCTTTCGGGCGTGCGCTATCTCTTCGACCATCACGACGTCTGCCCCGAGCTCTTCGAGGCGAAGTTCGGCCGCAGGGGGCTGTTCTACAAGGTCATGCTGCTCTGGGAGCGCATCACCTTCGCCTTTGCCGACGTCTCCATCGCCACCAACGAGAGCTTCCGCAAGATCGCCATCCGCCGTGGCCGCATGAAGCCGGAGAACGTCTTTGTCGTGCGCTCCGCGCCCCGGATCGAGAAATTCCGCCCCGGCCCCGGCGACAGCAGCAGCCGCAAGGGCGCGAAGACCCTCCTTGGCTATGTCGGCGTCATCGGCCAGCAGGAGGGCATGGACCTGCTGCTCGCGGCCATGCAGCACCTGATCCGCGATCTCGGGCACGCCGACGTGCACCTCGCCATCGTCGGCTTCGGCCCGCATGTGGACGTGGTGAAGGCGGATGTGGCGGCCCGCGGCCTGCAGGAGCATGTCACCTTCACCGGGGCGCTCTACGACGAGGCGCTGCTCAAGGTGCTCAACGAGATCGACATCGGCGTCGCCCCCGATCCGAAGAACCCGATGAACGACATCTCCACGATGAACAAGGTCATGGAGTACATGACGCTGGAAAAGCCGCTGGTGCAGTTCGAGCTGACCGAGGGCCGGGCCAGCGCCGGCGACGCCTCGCTCTATGCAAAGGCCAACGATCCCCAGGACTTCGCCCGCTGCCTCGCGCAGCTGATCGAGAACCCGGACCTCAGGGCCCGGCTCGGGGCGCAGGGGCGTGCGCGGGTGCTCGAATCGCTGTCCTGGGATGCCTCCGCGCCGAAGCTGCTGGCGGCCTATGACCGGATCTTCGGCATGGTGAAGCGGGACACCGTCGCCAACCCCGGGGCGCAGAAGCAGGCGGAGAGTTCCTGACAGGGGACCCCTGCCGTCGGTGCTATTCGGTCACGAAGTCGGCGAAGGCGTCGAAGCAGCTCTGTTCATTGGAGCAGTCACGGCCGCCTCTCGTTGGGAGCAGGCTGTCGATGGCGTGAAGGGAGCGCACCGGCTCCCCACCCTTTGTCACATACACATGGCTGGTCCAGGGGCCTGCTTCCAGATGGTCGCCGTGGCCCGCGGTTGTCATGTCGCCGAAGCCATTGGCAAGGAGGGCGGGGCGCTGCTCTTCCGGGAAGGGAAGCAGCAGCGCTTCGAGGACCTCCGGCGGGATCGGCTGATCGATGTCGTCCGCGAGGTCCTGATGCAGGGCCGTCACCCCCGGCACCCGCCGCTCAGCCAGCGCGAGGCAGGATCGCACCGCCTCGGATGGCTCCGGGCCGGAGATGATCCAGATCGTGCCGCTCTCTGCCTCCAGCGCGGCCTCGACGTCCCTGCGGGGTGGCGGGGGCGGCTCCATGCCCTTGAGGTTTGCGACGAAGGCGATGCTTTCCGGCGTGACGAAGGCGACATCGCCGCAGAGGACAGTCTCGGCCAAAGCCGGGGTGGTGGCGAAGAGGAGGGTGGTCAGGATGGCTTTCATCGGGTGGCCTCCGTGTAGAGCGCCCGGAAGCGGGCGGTGACGGCCTCTTCGGAGTAGAGGCTTTGAACGCGGTCGAGGGCGGCCTTGCGCATGGCTTCGGCCTCCTCGAAGGGCATCGCGTGCAGGCGGTGCAGGGCGTTCAGGATGTCGATGACGGCCGTGCCGGTCTCGATGGCGCCGCCGTCGAAGAAATCCGGCAGATTGCATTCCGCGCTCATGGCGATGAGCGTGTCCGTCTGCGCCGCCTCCAGCACGGTCATGGGCAGGCCTTCACTCATGGAGGGCAAGAGGAAGACCGCCGCGCGGGCGTAGCTGGCGGCTTTGTCTTGCCCGTATTGCGGGCCTGCGTAGAGGGTGCGGGGGGCGGTTTTGACCTGTGCCTCGAAGTCGCTGTCCCCGTCGATCCAGCCGCAGAAGACCAGATGCGCGTCTGACTCCGGCACCTCCTCGCAGAACTGTCTCCATGCGCTCAGCAGCGCGGGCCAGCCTTTCTTCTCGTGGATGCGGGCGAGGAAGAGCCAGACCGGGGCATCCGGCGGCACCTGAGCCTCCCACGGCGCGGGGGCGTCCGGCGCGGGGGAGGGGGGGACGAAGTTCGGCACGATTTCGGAGCGCAGGCCGGGCAGGTGGGCGTCGAGGTCGCCGCGTTCCTTCTCCGTCAGGACGTGGATCGCGAAGGCGCGCCTGAAGGCGGCTTTCTGGTAGAGCGCCGAGACGGCGGCCTTCATCTTGCGCGAGCGGGAGAGAATCCACGGCTCCAGCATGCCGTGCGGCGAGATGATCCCGGGGGTGCCGCGCGACATGGCGAGCAAGCCCGCGAAGACGTGGAACATCCAGATGCCGTGGATGTGCACGAGGTCGTAGCGGTTTGTCAGCATGTGCAGCGCCATGCCCGGGGCGAGGCCGTAGCGGGCGGGGCCGAAGGTGCGGAACTGCTTGCAAGTGACGCCTTCGGGCCAGTCCTTGCGGGCGCTCTCGTCGGTCCCCGAGGCGAAGGAGAGGACGGTGATCTCCAGCGCGGGGTCCTTGGCGAGGCCATGGACCAGCAGGCGCACCGCCTCGGTCACGCCGCCGCCCGCCGGGGAAATGAAGGGCAGGAGGATGGCGAGCCTCACGGCAGACGCTCCAGGAGGGTGTAGTCATCGGCATAGGCGGCGAGGACGGCCTTGGCGAGGGCCGGGGTGGGCGCGGCCTTTGTCCCGCCTGCGTTGGTGCGGGCGGCGAGGGAAAGGCGGTGCCCGGCGATCTCGATCTCCTGCCCTTCGATGGCCTCGATCCGCAGGAGTTGCCCGATCATCAGCGCGCCGTCCTCGTCGCAGACGTAATGCGACTGGCTGCGGAAGACCGGGTCGAGCCGGTCGCGGGCGGCGGGGCCGATCGCGGCGATGTGTTCGGCGCAGGCCTCGGGGCTGGCGAAGGTTTGGGCAAAGGCGGTGGCGGCGGGGGAGGCGGGGACCGACGCGCTGCCGCCTTGTCTTGCGAAGTGGAAGGCGGAGAGGAAGCGCTCCAGCGGGTCGCGGCTGATGGCGAAGGAGGGGGCGGCGGCGAAGAAGGCCGGGTCCGAGGCGCGGTAGAAGCGCGCGCTGCGGTGGCCGATGTGGCCGCCGTAAAGCTGGGTCGAGACGGTGGTGCCGGCGTTCTTCGGGATGTGGATGAAGATCACGCCCGCGCGGCGGACTTCCGGGCGCAGCGGCAGGCCGAAGCGGGCCGAGGTCCAGCGCTTGAGCGGCACGGGTGCGTGAAAGGCGAAGGCCTCGATCAGCCGCGTGCGGGTTTCGGGGGAAAGGCGGCTCATGCGGGCTCTGCCAGTGTGGCCACCGCCTCGGCGAAGGCGGCGACATCGCCGCGCGGGGCGCTGGCGCTGGCCCCCTCGCAGAGGCTTTGCCAGAGCGTCTCGTCCCGGTCGATCAGCGCCATGAACCCGGCGAGGGCCTGCGGGCTGTCATGCGGGAAGGCGAAGCCGTTGACCCAGGGCTGCACCAGATATTCCCGCGCGCCGCAGGCCTCCGAGAGGAGGACCGGACGGGCGAGGGCCTGCGCCTCGATCACCACGTTGCCGAACTGCTCCTCGATGCTGGGCAGGATCAGCGCGAGGCTGCGGGCAAGGGTGCGGGAGATCTCCACCGTCTGGATGAAGCCGTGGAAGGTGATTTTCTCCGCGATCCCAAGGGTTTGTGCCTGCGCCTTCAGGGCGTCCTCCAGGGGGCCGTTGCCGCAGATCTCCAGCCCGCGCGTGCCGCCCTGCGCCCGGTAGAGGGCGTAGGCACCCAGCGCCATGGCGAGATTCTTCTTCCCGACGAGGCGGGCGACGATGACGAAGGGGCGCTCGGCGAAGGCCGGTTCCGGCGTGCCCTCCGCCTGCGCCCGCATCCGGGCAATGGAAAGCGTGTTGTAGGGGCCGGAGACGGGGCGTTTGCGGAACCCGAGAAAGCGGAAGTAGTCCTGCGAGCGCACCGGCGTGCCGATGGCGCCGTGATAGGGCCGCAGAATCAGGCTCTTGAGCCATTCACCGAAGGCCCGGCGCGGCTTGTCGTCGAATTTCGAGCAGCCCATGGTGAAGACCCGTGCCCCGGCGAGCCGCAGGAGAAGCGCGGTGGCGAAGACCTCCGGGCGCTCGTAATGGCACAGGAACCAGGTGGACCGGCGCAGGCGCCAGGCGGTGCGCAGCAGGGCGCGGGTGCGGGCCATGAGGCCGGGTCTGGCGGCGAAGGCGAACAGCGTGGTCTTCTCGAAGCCCGGCCGCTCCTCGGTCTGCCAGTCGTAGACCGGGGCCTTGTCGAGGATCTCGACGCCCTGCACCTGCGCCTCCGGAAAGCGCCGGGCCACGGCTTCGAGCCGGTCGGCGTGCATCGGGCCGATGTTGTTCCACAGGAAGACCAGCCGCTTCGGCGTCATGTCGCGGTGTCCCGGACGGGCAGGGCAGAGGGGGCTTTCATGGGCGGGCTCTCCTGCGGGCGGCCTCGGGACGGTCGGCCCATGGTTAAGCCGATTGCCCCGGGGCGTGCAACATCGCGCGGGCTTCGGGGCGCGCGGTGTTGCGGCGGGTGGGCATCCAACGTGCGGTGGTGCTTCGGATTGTTAAGAAAAAGGCAGGACTTTGCCTCGCATCCACCAGCGGGGAGAGGGCTCCGCCGGTGACACGCAGTGCACATCCGGAAGGGACATCATGGCCGATCATTTCAGCAAGTTCACCCGCAGCATCACCTCGCCGCCCTTCGGGGGCTACACGATCGTGCCGAACGACGGCGCCGACCTGCCCACCGTCACCCGGGCCCTGAACATCGGCGTCGCGGGCACCGTGCATGCCACGCTGCTCGACGGCAGCGACGTCACGCTGAACATCGGCGCCGGGAGCCTCTTTCCCATGCGGGCCACGCGGATCTGGGCGACGGGCACCACCGCGGGCAACATCGTGGGGCTCTACTGATGATCGGCGTCGGCATGGGGACGATGGTGAGCGCCGATGCGCTCATCGGCGGGCAGGACATCCTCACGGTCCTCGGGGCCGGGGATGTGATCACCGCGCAGACCGTCATCCTCTGATCCCGTTTCGCGCCGGATGCCCGCGGGCGGTCCGGACAGGCCAGCCTTTTCAAGGGAGTCCATGACAATGGCTTTTGCAATTCCTTCGCTTCCGATGACCGGGAGCAGCCTCAAGACCTCGCTCGACGGCCTGCGCCAGCGCATGCCGATCCGGGTGTCCTCCGTCTCCGAGCTGGCCGCGCTCACGGATTTCGCCGCGGGCGACCTGTGCCTTTCGCCGGAGGGTGCCTTCGAGCTGGTTTCGGGCTCCGGCCTGCCGGCGGGCGCCACGGTGATCGACGTGCCGGGCGGGCTGCAGGCGGTGCTGCGGGCGGGCGAGCCGCTGGCCTCGGTCGAGGCGGTGCTGGCCGACACCCGTTCCACGGCCTTCCTCGGCACCGGCCGTTGCCTGACCACCCGCGAGGACGGCTTCGTCTACGCGGTGGCGGACGATCTCGCCACCGACCACCACGTGGTCACCGCCGGGGGCGTGAAGCTCTATGTCCGTCCCGGCGAGGCCGGTTTCAACGTGCGGGCCTTCGGCGCGAAGGGCGATGGCGTGAGCGACGATTCTGCGGCGGTGAGCGCGGCTTTCCGCGCGGCGGTGGCGGCGAAGCGCACGCCGATCGCCGGCTCCAACCCGGTGAACCTCAACCGCATCCATTTCCCGGGGGGCGAGTACCGCCTTGCCAGTCCGCGCAGCCTGATGGATGCGGTCGGCACCGGGCGCAGCCTTGGCCTGACCTACGAGGGCGACGCCACCGGCACTACGATCCACTTCGCCTACACCGGCGACGACTACCTGTGCTACAACGCCAACGAACTGCTCTGGGTGCGCTTTCGCAACCTGCGCTTCACCTGCAGCTCCGATGTCGCGAAGTTCATGCATGTGGACGCCAGCGGCGGCGCGCAGGACATGCTGTTCGACAACTGCGGCTGGCAGGGGACCTGGCAGAAGCTGTACCACCTGCAGGGCGGCAACAACAACTCCGAGTGGAAGTGGACGAACTGCGGGATCGCGGCGACGATCCGCGACGTGGTGCTGGAGATCCCGGCCACCGGGGCCTCGGACCAGTTCCTCAACTACTGGTTCACGAACTGCAAGCTGTGGCTCTACGACGGCCAGATGATCCGGGCGCACATGGGCGGGCATTTCCACTTCGTCAACTGCGACTGGTCCGGCCACAACCCGGGCATGACGCTGAACACCTCGACCCATGGTGCGCCGCTGTTCGAGCTGCTGGGGGCCAGCCACAGCCGTGGCGTGTGCAGCCTGACGGTGACCGGCGGACGCATCGAGCACAAGAACACCGCCTCCAAGCTGATCTACTGCGAGTGGCCCTACGGCACGGTGAGTTTCCGCGATTTCGACTGCGGCTCCAACACGCCGGCGGGCTATGACACCGTCACCCACGCCGAGTTCGCCTGCGGCAACACCGGCGGGGCGAACGTGCTGTTCGACAATTGCGACCTGATCGGCCGGCACAGGTATTCCAACGGCACAAGCGGCTGGCAGTACGAGCACAATGCCCGCTACACGCTCTGCACCATCCGTCACACGAAACCCGACAACTTCCTGGTCTTCGACCGGGGCAGCAATGTCGGCGGGACCTGGCTGGTGGGGCTGGAGCGTTGCAAGTCGACCTCCGCCAATCTCACCGGCGGCGAGATCATGGTCTGGGATGCGGTCTATGGCGCGCGCTACGCGGCGAACAGCCATTTCGGCAAGCGCTCCTTCGTGTTCCGCAACGGCTCGGGCAAGGGCACGCCGACGACCACCGGCACCTTTGCCGCGACGGTTCCGGCGGGGGCGCTGATCACCCGGGTGGCCTTCCGCAACTCGGGCCTGCTGACCTCCTCGATGAGCGCGGATTTCCAGGTCGAGGACGGCGCGGGAACGGTCATCGCCGCCACCAGCGGCGTGCCGCCGCTGAACACCGCCTGGGCGCTGGATGCGCCGGTCTGCTATGTCGTGCCGGCGGGGCAGGAGCGGCTGGTTCTGCGCAACACCCAGGGCACCGCCAACCAGCAGGCCACGTCGCTCTTCGTCGAGGTGGAGTTCGTCGTCTGAGCGCGGCTCCGGGCGTTCCGCTTGCCGGGGAAAGGCTGTAGAAGGGGGGCAGGAGGCCCCCCTTTTCGCGTCGGGGGCAAGGCGCGGGGGCGTGATGGCAAGATACCAGGATCTGTCCCGGTTCCGGGTGCCGGAGGGGTTTCGCGGGCGCTCGGGGCTGACGGTCCAGCTGTGGTGGATCGTGCAGGCGGTGCTGATCGGCCTGTCTCCGCAGCCGCTCTACGGCTGGCGGGCCTGGCTCTGGCGGCTGTTCGGAGCCAAGGTCGGGCGGGGGGTGAAGATCCGGCCTTCGGCGCGGGTAACCTATCCGTGGAAGGTGACGCTGGGCGATCATGTCTGGATCGGCGACCGGGCGGAGCTCTATTCGCTGGAGCGGATCGAGATCGGCGACAACGCCTGCATCTCGCAGGACTGCTATCTCTGCACCGGCTCGCACGACCACCGCAGCCTCGATTTCCGCTATGACTGCAAGCCCGTCCGCATCGGGGCCGAGGCCTGGCTGGCGGCGGGCTGCTTCGTCGCGCCGGGGGTGACGGTTGGGGAGGGCACGGTGATCGGGGCACGCTCGCTGGTGCTCAAGGACGTGCCGGGCGGGCGGCTCTGCGCCGGCAATCCGCTGCGCGATCTGGGGGTGAGGTCCGGTCCGCGCAGCGGCAAACTCTCCGGGGGAGAGTTTGAGGACCGAACGGGCGGAGCCCCGGGGTAGTCCGGTCCGCGCAGCGGCAAACTCTCCGGGGGAGAGTTTGAGGGCCGAACGGGCGGAGCCCCGGGATAGTCCGAGGCGGGGCGGGACCGGACAGGTGGATTGCCGGAGGCCAAAAGCGACGGAGAAAGGTGTCGAATGACGTTCATCGCGCCCTACGAAGATGTCCGGATGATGCATGAGGACGGGCGTTCGGTCTTTGATGAGCGCCAGAAAGAGGCTCTCCGAAGGTGTTTCCTGCGTCCCGAGGGGCGCGGCGATCGGCCCGTTCTCGACCTGTCGCCGGAATTTCCCGGGGCCTTCACGCCGGACCTGATCTGGTGGGAAGTCACCGGACTGCTCTTCGTGAAGGAGGCGCGGCAGGCTGATCGCCCCCTGAGGCTGCCGGAGGCCTGTCAGGCCGGGCTCCTGAGGACCGGCGACCGGGGAGACTTCGTCGTCTTCGCCCTTGCCGGGCTGGAGGAGATGTTTCGGGCCGTGCTGATCTACGACCGCTCGATGTTCGCGGCCATCAAGACGGTCTCGCTGTCGCGGGACGCCGGGCCGCGGGAGGTTCTTGCCTGTTCCGATGCGGGCAGCTTCGACGATCTGGAACGTCTCAGGCCGGGGTATAGGGCGTTGCGCAGCTGGGTGCCGAAACGCGCCTGCCTGCGGTCCGACTGGCCGTTCGATGCCTTCGTGTTCGACGACCTCCTGTATCTTGCCGAAGCGGTGCCGCTTGAGGACAGCGGGCTGGTGCCGACGCGGTGCGAGGTGGAGCTTCACCGCGGCCGCGTCCCCCCCCTCGGCCTGACTCGCCGCGGTTCGGGCCCCGATTTCTTCAAAAGAAATCGGTCCGGACTCTTTTCAAGAGTCCGCGCCCTTCCCCTCCAGGATCGCGACAAGCCCGTCCAGCATGGCTTCTTCGGAGAAATGCGCCTCGACGTGGGCCCGCGCCGCCATGCCCATCGCCTGCCAGCGCGCCCGGTCGGCCAGCGCCCGGTGCAGTCCGGCGGCGAAGGCGTCCGCCGTCGGCGCCTCCATCAGCCATCCGGTCTCTCCGTCCAGCACCGTCTCCGACGGGCCGCCCGCCGCATGGGCCAGCACCGGCTTGCCCAGGGCCATGCCCTCAATCACCGACAGGCCGAAGGGCTCCGGGTCGAGCCGGCTGTTCACCGCCACGTCGCAGAGCGCCAGCCAGGGGAGGACGTCCGATTGCGGCCCGGGCAGGTGCACCCGCCCCGCAAGGTCCGGCTCCGCCACCCGCGTCCGCAGCTCCGCCCCGAAGGCGCCGTCGAGCGGTCCGCCGCAGATCAGCAGGTGGGCGTCCGGCACCCGGGCCAGCGCCTCGACCAGCACCCCGTGCCCCTTGCTCCGGATCATCCGGGCGAAGAGGCCGAAGAGCGGCGCATCCTCGGGAATGCCGAGGTCCGCCCGGCGCAGCTGCCCCGCTCCGGCGCCGGGGGCGAAGGTCTGCGTGTCGATGCCGAGGTGCAGCACATGCCGGGGGAAGGCGCCGGGACCGAGGGTGCCGTCGGTGAAGTGCGAATTGGCCACCGGGATCAGTGGCCCGTGGCGGAACAGGGCGCGGTAGACGCGGCGGTTGAGGTCGAGCGGGTAGCCGCTGCCGACCGCGTTCGGCATCATCCAGAACGCCCGCGTGCCGGACCCGCGCGCCGCCCGCGCCGCCAGAAGGGTGGCGAGCGGGCTTTGCAGGATCAGGCCGCCGATGCCGCGGGCCCGGATCTCGCGGGAGAGCTGGCGGGCGAGGCGCAGCTGCGCGGCGCCCCGGGTCATGAGCGCCCGCGCCTTGCCCAGGGCCCCGCCGCCCGGCTGCGGGATCGGCGCGGGCAGCACGAAGACCGCGATGCCAAGCGCCTGCCAGCGCGTCCGCAGCGCCGGGTTGTCCCGCAGCAGGGTCGCGCTCAGCCGCCAGCCGCGCCGGGGCAGGCCCTGCGCCAGCGTCTCCCAGACCCGCATCACGCCGTAGCCTTCCGTGCCTTCGAGCAGGAGGAGCAGATGCTTCGGGTCCGGGGCCGCGCTCATGCCGGCTTCTTCTTGCGGCGGTTGCGGATCAGGCCGAACATCGCGGTCACCAGTTCGCGGTTGACCAGCCAGTTCGCGGCGAGGAAGGCCAGCACGGCCACGGCGGTTTCCAGCAGCGGCAGCAGGATGGCGGTGTCCTCGTGCATCGTCACATGCCGCCAGGGGTCGATCATCAGCAGCACCGCGACGATCACGAGGTAGCTGCCGAAGCAGCGGGCGAAGAAGCCCGCGACCCGTGGCATGGAAATGCCGATCAGCCGCGCCGCCAGCGGGAAGGACAGCAGGCCGCTGGCCATGCGCTGCCCGGCGACGGCCAGGGCCGCGCCATTCATGCCGCCGAGCGTGCCGCCGATCCAGGCGCAGACCACGACGAAGCCCGCGTCCCAGAGCAGCACCACCATGCGCCAGCCCCAGGCGCCCTGGGATTCGAACACCGTCCCGGCGAAGTTCGAGGTCAGCCGGATCGGCAGGGCGACGGCGACGGTGACGATGACGAGGATGCTCGGGTCCCACTTGCCGCCCCAGACGAGGTGGATCATCACGGGGCCGAAGCCGATCACGCCGATGCTCAGCAGGCTCATCATCAGCGTCGTCGCGCCGCCGATGCGCAGGTACTGGCGTCTGAGCTGCGGCATGTCGGCCTTGAGGTTGGAGAAGATCGGCAACAGGGTCTGGTTGACCCCGACGGAGATCATCGTGGTCAGGTTCACCAGGAGCACGAAGCCGAAGTAGTAGTAACCCAGCTCCTCGGGGCTGAGGATGTCGGCCAGCACGAGGTAGTCGCCGTTCATCCCGAGCGAGAGCAGGAAGCCCGAGGCGAGAACCCAGCGCAGCTCCACCAGCATCCGCAGGAAGGTCCGGGGCGTGAGGCGCCAGCCGATCCGCGTGTCCGGGGTCCAGCGGCGCAGGAGCCAGGCGAGGTACAGCATGGAGAGGGTCGTCGCCGCCGCCATGGTATAGCCCCCGGCGCCGAGCGCGGCGGCGCCGACCAGCACCGCGTAGTAGAAGAGCGAACGCCAGACCTCCATCATGCCGAGGTCGCGGAAGCGCAGGTCGATGCTCAGCGAGGCCATGTAGATCGTGGTTACCGCCTTGAGCGGCAGGCTGAGGCTGGCCAGGGCGATCATCCAGAACAGCGGCCGGATCTCGTAGATCTGGTTGAACACGAGACCGACCACGAGGAAGATCCCCATGCCGATCAGCCCGAGCCAGAGCGCGAAGGCGGAATAGGTGGGCAGCAGCGCGTCGTATTCGTCCTGCCGCGAGATCAGCACCTTGCCGACGCCGGCGCTCTGGAAGCCGTTGACGAAGATCAGCGCCGTGGTGAGCATGGCGAAGACCGCGTAGGTCTCGACCGCCAGCAGGTAGCCGAGCGCGATCTGGCTGGCGAAGGACAGCCCCTTGGAGACCGTCAGCGACAGTGCGGTCCAGGCCATGCCCTTGGCGGCGGTGCGTCCGGAGGCCTGCGGCCTGGGGGCGGGTGTTTCGCTCATGGTCAGATCTTCACCGCGCGGGTCAGGTGGTCCCAGACCGGGAGGCCGGCGAGATACCCCGCCGTGTCGATCTCCACCGGGGTTTCGGAGGCCGCGGCCCAGCTGTCATGGGCGGCGATCAGGGCTTCGATGGCGGCGGTGTCGGTCTTGTCGCCGTCCAGCACGTCGAAGCTCTGCGCAACTTCGGCGAAGGGGGTCTCGGCCTTGAGCCAGCCCGTCATGGTGTGCGCCTTGCGGCTGTAGGCGACGAAGAGCACCGCCTTGCCCAGGGTCAGCGCATTGAGGCAGCCGTGCATGCGCGCCCCGACGAAGAGATCGACCTTGCCGATCACCTCCGCGATCGTCGCAAAGGACATCGGGCCTCGGTAGACGGTGACCTTTTCGGCCACCTCCGGTTTCAGCGCGGCGTGGAGCCGGTCGAGCGCCGCCGGATCGTCCTGGGTCGAAACTCCGGCCTGCGAGCGCACGTGCGGGATGAAATCGACGTCGTAGCCCCGGGCCACGAGATCCTCGGTGATCCGGGCGAAGCGGGCGAGGCTCTCCTCGCCGTATTCCTTGAGCAGGAAGGGGGTGAAGTTGATGCCGATACGCCTGATCCGTCGCCGCTGCACCGTGGTGTGCGGGCGCAGGGAGAAGATCGGATCGGGGAAGACCTCGGTGTTGCCGGTGACGCCATGCCCGGCGATGTACTCCGCCGTGCCCTTGTCGCGCACCACCAGCAGGGCGAAGCGCCCGAGGTGGTCCGTCAGCGTCCTGCGGTCGGCCGGGGACAGCACCTCGAAGCGCTCCATGTTGGCGCCGAACATCATCACCGGGATATTGCGGCGGGTGGCGTAGCTCTCGAAGCCGAGCCAGTCCAGCGGCAGGGCATTGCCGAACATGGTGTAGATGTCGCCGCCGACCGAGACGAACAGGTCCGCGTCCCTGGCGTGGCGCGAGGCAAAGCGCGGCGTCCAGCGCGAGACGAACAGCCCGCTCTTGCGCAGCACCCCGCGCAGGATGCGCTTGGCCTCCAGCATCGGCACCACCTCGACGCCCGGCAGGTCGGCGAGCAGGGCGCGGTCCTCCTCCGGATGGTAGCTCTGGACGATGAAATGCAGCTCATGCTGCGGAAAGGCGCGGGTCAGGAAGGCGATGGAGCCGCGGATGATGATCTCGCAGCCGATGTTGGTCAGCAGCTGGTAGGAGAAGACGATTTTCTTCCGGGAGGTCATGGGAGGTCCTGGGATAAGTCAGAAGCGGAAGGTCTGCACGGCGAGACGGTGCGAGATCGGCACCACGGCCCCGGCTTCGGGGTGGCCGCAGGCGATCATCATCACCGGGAAGAAGCGGTCATCGACGCCCAGCGTGCGGATCACCCGGCGCGCCATCTTGTGCGAGACGCAGAGGTTGAGACAGCACGCGCCGATGTTGCGGGCATTGAGCGCGTTCACCAGCGCACAGGAGAAGATGCCGGCATCGACGAAGGGTTCGAACAGCTCGTATTCCTCGACGAAGGCGGTGGTGTCGGCCAGCACCACCAGCAGCGTGCCGATGCTCTGGTCGAAGCCCTTGTTGCCGGCCTGCAGGTTCAGCATCCTGCGGACCATGCCGGGGTCCTGCACCACGGCCACGGCCCAGGGCTGGCGGTTGCAGACCGAGGGGCTGAAGTTGGCAAGCGCGATGGCCTCGTCGATCAGCGCCGGGTCCACCGGCTCGGGGCTGAAATTGCGCAGCGAGCGGCGGGTGCGGACGAGGCGGTCGTAGGTCTGCCGCTCGGAGTCCGTGACGGCGGGGCGCACCGGGATCGTGCCGCCGAGCGCGGGGTCCACGTCCGCCCGCCCGCGCGTCGCCTCCGCGACTTCCGCGACCAGCGGATCGCTGGCGCCCTGGCTTTCGTGCCAGCGGACATAGCTGCCCAGCACGCTCTGCCCCACGGCGATGGCCGGGGCATTGGCGGGGGTGTCCGCGCTGGCCGCCATCTCGCGGCGCAGGTGGTCGATCTTGGCGCGGCCGAAGGCGTGCCGCACGGCGGGCAGCGACAGGCCCTTCTCCACCGTATGCGCCTCGCGCATGATCCAGGCCCGCGAGGCGGTCTGGTCATAGCCGCGCGGGAAGGCGCCGGAGTGCCGGGTGTAGTGCCGCGCCCAGTGGAAGACCTTGATCCAGCACAGGACGATCCGCGTCAGGCGCAGTTTCCGAAGGCGTTTCATGCTCTAAAATCCGTCATGCTGGAAGAATGGCGGCCCTCGACGCCGATGACCGTCGGCGTCCGGCAGGGGCTCCGGGTTGGAATGTCGGTCGTGCCATGGCCTAGTCCGGGGGCGTCCGGTTGCGCAAGGGAAAAGAGCCGGGGCGGGGCGACACGGGGCGGCGGGGCTTCGGGATGGGTCAGAATGCGGGCAGGGCCGGGCCGGGTCAGCGCGGTCTGCCGCCAGGCACCGCCCTGCCGGTGTGGTGCTGATGCCTGCGCCCGGTCCGGATGCGCGACAGCACCAGCCACAGCCCGAGCAGGAACAGCGCCGCGGCGGGGGCGGAGATGATCCCGAGCAGCGGCCCGCGCCCGATGATCGGGGCGAAGCCCGCGACGATGATGGCGGCCATGGCGATCAGCGGGCGCTCGGCGCTCTCGTAGATGTCGTCGAGGCTGCGCACCGCCCAGCCGATCAGCCCCATGCCGATCACCGCGCCGACGTAGTGGAAATCGGCGAAGAACTCCGTGGGCAGCGGGGCGGAGATGTTGACGAAGCTGTATCCGGCGGCCTCGGCGGCGTCGGAGCCGGTGGGCGGCTGCTTGCCGCCCCAGATCGACCGCGGCACGAAGAACAGCAGCGAGGACAGCAGCCGCGCGCCCCAGGTCAACCCGCCGCTCTCGACGAGGCCGATGACGTTGACCCCGGCCTGCACCCCGTCATAGTCGCCGTGCAGCATGGCCTCGAGCGGCGAGGTGAAGGAGACGTCGAAGTTCAGGCTCTCGGAGCGGCGGTTGTAGGCCTGCAGGAGCGGGAAGAGGAAGAACATCAGCAGCGGGGCGGAGGCGAAGAGCGGCGTCTTCCAGCGCCGGAACCAGCCGCTGGCGCAGCTCATCAGCACGGCCATGATGGTGGCGATGAGCCAGAAGCGGGCGAGGGCGGGGGGGAAGTTGGCGATGGCGAGCGTCAGGCAGGCGATGCCGAAGGCGGCCCAGGTCCAGCGGTTGCGCAGCCCCATGCGGAAGAGGACGAAGCCCGAGACGATGATTGCGGACATGGCGAGGCTGCGCGTCAGGGTGAAGGCCAGCCCCATGTCCGCCGCGCCGCTGCCGGTGACCAGCCGCACGACCGAGGTGGAGTAGCGCGTGCCGATGAAGGAGAACAGCCCGTATTTCTGCACGTTGAGCGCAAGGTAGGCCAGCGCCAGCAGGCAGACGAGAAACGTCGCGCGGGAGATCCGCGCCGGGTGGGCGGGTGGCTCCGTCGCGTCGGCCTGCGGCGGCGTGCTGCGGCTGCCGGTCTTGAGGAAATAGCCGACGGCGAAGGCGATGGTGGAGACGAAGACCAGCAGCGCCGAATCCGGCAGGAGGTCGCGCCGGACGGAGTTGTTGATCCAGTAGAAGCGGTCCGTGCGCACCTGCATCAGCCCGGCGAGGATGAAGCCGTAGGTGGCATAGAGCAGGTAGGCAAAGCTGGTGGCCGAGAGGCTGCGGGCGAAGACCGCGTGGGTGAAGCAGGCCAGCGAGACGAGGAAACTCGCCGCCAGCAGCAGCGAGGGGCCGGGATGGGCCTCCCCGGCGGTGTAGACGATGACAAGCGCGATGCCGTTCAGGAGGTAGAAGGGGATCATGAGGGACCGCCAACCGCAGGGTTATGGATCGTCCTGTACCTCACCGTGTCTTGGTAATCGTGTAGCTGCCGGATGACACCGGCGCGCCCGCGTCCTTCGTGGCAAAGCGCAGAACGATGGTCGCCCCCGGCCCGCCGGGATGCGATGTGGAAGGAGAGATGCCGATCTGGGTATAGCTCCTGTCCGCAATCGCCTGCCAACCCATGACCTCATTCTTGAGCGGGGCATCCTTGAACAGCGTCTTGTCGGTTGCCCGATATTTTCTGACCCAGATGTCCGCGACCTGAGCGCCCTGCGCGACGGTCATGTCCCGCACGGAGATCGAACAGAAGAAGCTGCTCTGTTTTGCGCTGGCGGAGCGGATCAGAACGATGATCCCTTGTTCCGTGTTTTCGAGATACCCAAGCCGCTGGGTTCCGGTCAGCCCGTTTTTCACGGCTTCGATGTCCGGGTTGCTCGCCGGGGTGAACCCGGACGCCTTGAGAGCGGCAATGGCGGCCGCGCCATTGGGGGCGTTGCGGGCGCAGAGGGCCGCGGTGCGTTCTGCCTCGGCAATGGCGCTTTGCGGTGCCGGGGTTTTGCTCGGCGGGTAGGGTCCGCCCTCTGTGCAGGCGGCGAGCGCGAAAGAGACAACCATCAACCAGGTGCCAAACCGTTTCATACCATTCCCTTTCCTGTCGTCCATCGACACCGGAGCGCTCCGGAGCCGCTACTTCTGCCGCAGCTCCGCCAGATCGCGGGCGAGGAACCAGGCGTAGGTTTCCGCGATGCCCTCTTCCAGCCCGATGCGCGCCTGCCAGCCCATGTCCCGAAGCCGCCCCACGTCCATCAGCTTGCGCGGGGTGCCGTCGGGCTTCGACGGGTCCGTCGCGATGGTGCCTTCGAAGCCGGTGACGCGGGCGACGATCTGCGCCAGCTCGAGGATGCTGACATCCGTGCCGGAGCCGACATTGATGTGCGAGAGCATCTCTTGCGTGTTGGCATCGTACTGCGCCTTCGGCAGGTCGAGCACGAAGAGCGAGGCCTCCGCCATGTCGTCCACGTGCAGGAACTCGCGCTTCGGCGTGCCGGTGCCCCAGATCACCACCTCGTCCAGCCCGTCCTCCTTCGCCTCGTGGAAGCGCCGGATCATCGCGGGCAGCACGTGGCTGTTCTCGGGGTGGAAGTTGTCGCCGGGGCCGTAGAGATTGGTCGGCATGACCGAGCGGTAATCGCGGCCGTACTGGCGGTTGTAGCTCTCGCAGAGCTTGATCCCGGCGATCTTGGCCACGGCATAGGGCTCGTTGGTCGGCTCCAGCGTGCCGGTCAGCAGCGCATCCTCGCGCATCGGCTGCTCCGCGAACTTCGGGTAGATGCACGACGAGCCGAGTTGCAGCAGGCGCTGCACACCGTTCGCGTGGGCCTGATGGATCACGTTGGACTGGATCATCAGGTTTTCATAGATGAACTGGCCGGGGTAGCTGTTGTTGGCGATGATCCCGCCCACCTTGGCGGCGGCGAGGATCACCACGTCGGGCTTTTCGGAGGCCATGAAGTCCGCCACCTGCGCCTGACTGGTCAGGTCCAGCTCCGCATGGGTGCGGGTGATGAGGGTCAGGTCTTCCCCGGCGGCCTTGCGGGCTTCCAGCCTGCGCAGGATCGCCCCGCCCACCATGCCGCGATGGCCTGCGATGTAGAGTTTCATGGCCTCACCCCTCCAGCGACACCGGCAGATCGTAGCCGTGCTGTTTCAGGAGGGCGTGGCGCTGTGCGGTGCGCAGGTCTTCGGCGATCATCTCGGCGCACATTTCCTGCACGGTGATCTCCGGCTCCCAGCCCAGTACGGTCTTGGCCTTTGCCGGATCGCCGAGCAGCGTCTCGACCTCGGCAGGGCGGAAGTAGCGCGGGTCGATGCGCAGTATCACGTCGCCCGGTTTCACCGCCGGGGCCTTGTTGGACGTCACCGCCGCGACGGTGGCGATCTCGTCCACGCCGGTCCCTGAGAACTCCAGCTCGATGCCAAGCTCCCGCGCCGACCAGGTGATGAACTCGCGCACGCTGTACTGCACGCCGGTGGCGATGACGAAGTCCTCCGGCTGCTCCTGCTGCAGCATCATCCACTGCATCCGGACGTAATCCTTCGCATGGCCCCAGTCGCGCAGCGCGTCGATGTTGCCCATGTAGAGGCAGGGCTCCAGACCCTGCGCGATGTTGGCCAGACCGCGGGTGATCTTGCGCGTGACGAAGGTCTCGCCGCGGCGCGGGCTCTCGTGGTTGAACAGCACGCCGTTGCAGGCATACATCCCGTAGCTCTCGCGGTAGTTCACCGTGATCCAGTAGGCATAGAGCTTGGCCACGGCATAGGGCGAGCGCGGGTAGAAGGGGGTCGTCTCGCGCTGCGGTGTCTCCTGCACGAGGCCGTAAAGCTCGGAGGTCGAGGCCTGGTAGAAGCGCGTGGTCTTCTCCAGCCCGAGGAAGCGGATCGCCTCCAGCAGGCGCAGCGCGCCGATGCCGTCGACGTCCGCCGTGTACTCCGGGGCCTCGAAGCTGACCGCCACATGGCTCTGGGCGCCGAGGTTGTAGACCTCGTCCGGCTGCACTTCCGCCATGATGCGGGTGAGGTTCGAGGTGTCGGTCAGGTCGCCGTAATGCAGCTGGAAATTCTGGTTGGTGGTGTGCGGGTCCTGGTAGATGTGGTCGATCCGCTGGGTGTTGAACAGCGAGGCCCGGCGCTTGATCCCGTGCACCTCGTAGCCTTTCTCGAGGAGGAACTCCGCCAGATAGGAGCCGTCCTGCCCGGTAATGCCCGTAATCAATGCCTTCTTCATGCGATGCCTTGTCCCTTGGGGTGCCGCCTTCGGGCTCCGTGGGAGCGGCCCGGGCGGTCAGATGAAACCACTAGGCTTGTACGAAGGGGGGAGGGGGAGGAGCAAGGGGGTGGTGTGGTGTGGGAGGGGTATGGGGGTGAGGGTGGTCAAGCGGTGGGCGGTTTCGGGGCTATCCCCAGCGCAGCCACCTCCGCAGGAAGCTACGGATTGCACCGGGATGCGCTGTCCGGGCGGGGCTGGCCATCCGCGCCGCCGTGGCTTCCAGTTCCGCGAAATAGCGATCCATAAAGGCCGCGTCGCTGACCAGCCCGCCCATGTCCAGCCAGTAATCGGCCAGAACCAGCGGCTCCACCGCGTCCAGCCGTTCAAGTGCGCTCCGCAGGGCGCGGCGTTCGTCTTCGGTGGTGCCTTTGGCGTCGAACCAGATCGCGTCGAGTACGCCTTCGGTCACTTCGAGCTTGATGAAAAGCTGGCTGCCGAAGCCGTAACAGTATGCGTCCGTTTCCGGGTCAAGGGAGAAGTCGCCGCCGTATCCGCTGCTGAACGCCCGGATTCTCGGCATTATCGAGGAGAGGGCCCGGGCTACGCCATCGAGGGCGGTGCCTGCCGCCCGAAAGGTCTCTTCCGGCTCCCTGATGGTATGGACGTCTGACCAGAACCCGGAAGGCAGGCGGTTTGCCTCGGCTTCGGTCTGCGCTTCCCTCAGGTCCGCCAGAACGGCGGAGGCGGCAGCGGCGGGGTAAAGGACCCGCATCCCGAAGTCATCCTCATGGATGGCGATGGCTGCCCCGCTCAAGCCTTCCCTTCCCGCGCCCGTCTCTCCTCGCCGTCCTCCGCTTGCCGCACAACCCGCTGTCCCGCCAAAGCCTCCAGCTGGGTCTTTACCCGGCTCAGGGTCGCGCCCATGTCCCAGCGTTCCAGGGCCCGGTTCCGGGCGGAGGCTCCCAGAACCGCGCGTTCTTCCGGCGAGTCGAGCAGGTCCTCGACCGCGCGGGCCATGGCCCTGGCGTCTCCCGGCGGGGTCACGCGGCCGCAGCCGTCGACTTCCTGTCCCAGAGCCGTGTGCAGATCGGCGGTGGCGACGACGGGACGGCCGGAGGCCAGCATGTTGGTGAGCTTCGACGGCAGCAGAAGATCCGCCGCCCCGGCGATCTGCGGCAGCAAATGCACGTCCGCCATGCCGAGAAGATCGTTCAGTTTCTCCACGGGCTGCAGCGGGAAGAAGCGCAGCATCGGCAGGTCCTTCGCCATCTCCTGCAGGGGCGCCCGCATCGGGCCGTCGCCGCAGACCGCAATCGTCAGGTCCGTGCGGTGGCTCAGGGCGCGGGCCATCTCGGGCAGGATCTCCAGACCCTGCTTGTTGGCGAGGTTGCCGGAATAGAGGGCGACATGCGGCGTCGTGATCCCCAGTTCGGCCTTCAACGGAGAGGTGCCGGTCATCGGCACCACGCGTTTCAGGTCCGCCCAGTTGCGGAATTCGGTGATGCGGTGCTCGGGCACGCCCTTCTGCCGCAGCCGGTCCATCATCTGGCGCGAGATCGAGCTGACCTTGTCGAAGCGGCGCATGACGCGGCGCTCGAAGGCGAGGGCGAACCGCCCGCCTGCGCTGTCCTCTTTCAGGAGGCCCGTGGCGAAGGCGGCCTCGACCTCGAAATCCTGCACATGCAGCCAGGTTTTCGATCCGGCGAGCCAGGCGGCGGCCAGCAGCAGCGGCGCGGGCAGAAGCGAAGGCGCGATCAGCACCATGACATCGGGGCGCCGGGTGAGCGCCTTCCACAGCAGCACCGGCGCGGCGCTGGCGACGAAGCTGATGTAATGCAGCATCCGGCGCAGGCCCTTGGGCGTCGCGGGCACGTAGATCGGGCAATGCACGATGCGGGTGCCGTTCTCGCTGCGACGGGCTTTCCACCACGGTGCCCGCCAGCCGTCGAAGGTGCGCCAGGCGGGGTAATAGGGGCGGGCGGTGACCACATGGGTCTCGATGCCCTGCGCCGCCATGTGCTCGGCGAATCCGGTGGTATAGAGCCCGGTGGCGATGAACTCGGGCGCATAGTTGATCCCGAGGACAAGCAGCCGCATCCGGCGTGCCTCCTCCTGCGGGTTGCCCGTGGTCGCCATAAGTCGAGGTCTCCCGAAACATCTCTGGGCAGGGTCCGGTCACGCCCGTTGCCGCCGGCTTGGGCGTCTTGACCATGAACTGCCAGTCCGTGCCTGTTTGGCAAGCGGAGGGCGCGGATGTACAGGGTTATTTTGCGCCCGGGCGCCCGTTTTTTGGGCGCAGGGAGCGGGTGCGGGCCCTGCAAAAGCGATCCCCGGCAGGGCGGGGCCGGGGAATCGCCGCGCTGCCCCGAGGGTCGGGGCGAGGCCGGGATTCGGGGGTGGCGCCCGCCCCGGAGCGGACTTTTCCCGTCAAAGCTGTGTTCTCCCTGGGGAAGCTGCCCGTCATCCGGTCGAAAACGGGGGGTCGGACAGAAAAATCGCGAAATCCGCAAAAAAGTTCTTGCGCTCATTTTTGTGGAGGCTTAGAGGGAGCCTCCGCAACGTGATCAACACGACACGCTGCGGACCACGGCCCCAGCGGCCGACGCTTTTTGACATCGCGAGTATCTGAAGAGATATGTGGGCGGCTTGGGTTCATTTCGATGGATCAAATGTCTGCATATCAACGCTGGTAGGGCTTCGGTCCGATGATCCAGTGTCAGCTTCACTGTTTGGACGGCTTTCGGTTTCTGATGAAACTGAAGCACAGACAAACAGATGACTTCCAATGCGTCTCCTATCCTAGCCGGGTGGAGATAGCCGACGGCCCCCAAAGCAGTCGGTGAAGTATTGGAGATGTGCAGAGGTTCGAACGTCAAGGATAAGCTGGCAACAGCTTTTCAACTTGAGAGTTTGATCCTGGCTCAGAACGAACGCTGGCGGCAGGCCTAACACATGCAAGTCGAGCGAACCTTCGGGTTAGCGGCGGACGGGTTAGTAACGCGTGGGAACGTGCCCTTCTCTACGGAATAGCCTCGGGAAACTGAGAGTAATACCGTATACGCCCTTTTGGGGAAAGATTTATCGGAGAAGGATCGGCCCGCGTTAGATTAGATAGTTGGTGGGGTAATGGCCTACCAAGTCTACGATCTATAGCTGGTTTTAGAGGATGATCAGCAACACTGGGACTGAGACACGGCCCAGACTCCTACGGGAGGCAGCAGTGGGGAATCTTAGACAATGGGCGCAAGCCTGATCTAGCCATGCCGCGTGAGTGATGAAGGCCTTAGGGTCGTAAAGCTCTTTCGCCTGTGATGATAATGACAGTAGCAGGTAAAGAAACCCCGGCTAACTCCGTGCCAGCAGCCGCGGTAATACGGAGGGGGTTAGCGTTGTTCGGAATTACTGGGCGTAAAGCGCACGTAGGCGGATCAGAAAGTTGGGGGTGAAATCCCGGGGCTCAACCCCGGAACTGCCTCCAAAACTCCTGGTCTTGAGTTCGAGAGAGGTGAGTGGAATTCCGAGTGTAGAGGTGAAATTCGTAGATATTCGGAGGAACACCAGTGGCGAAGGCGGCTCACTGGCTCGATACTGACGCTGAGGTGCGAAAGTGTGGGGAGCAAACAGGATTAGATACCCTGGTAGTCCACACCGTAAACGATGAATGCCAGTCGTCGGCAAGCATGCTTGTCGGTGACACACCTAACGGATTAAGCATTCCGCCTGGGGAGTACGGTCGCAAGATTAAAACTCAAAGGAATTGACGGGGGCCCGCACAAGCGGTGGAGCATGTGGTTTAATTCGAAGCAACGCGCAGAACCTTACCAACCCTTGACATTTGTCGCCACCTCCAGAGATGGAGGGTTCCCTTCGGGGACGGCAGGACAGGTGCTGCATGGCTGTCGTCAGCTCGTGTCGTGAGATGTTCGGTTAAGTCCGGCAACGAGCGCAACCCACATCCTTAGTTGCCAGCAGTTCGGCTGGGCACTCTAGGGAAACTGCCCGTGATAAGCGGGAGGAAGGTGTGGATGACGTCAAGTCCTCATGGCCCTTACGGGTTGGGCTACACACGTGCTACAATGGCAACTACAGTGGGTTAATCCCCAAAAGTTGTCTCAGTTCGGATTGTTCTCTGCAACTCGAGAGCATGAAGTCGGAATCGCTAGTAATCGCGTAACAGCATGACGCGGTGAATACGTTCCCGGGCCTTGTACACACCGCCCGTCACACCATGGGAGTTGGTTCTACCTGACGGCCGTGCGCTAACCTTCGGGAGGCAGCGGACCACGGTAGGATCAGCGACTGGGGTGAAGTCGTAACAAGGTAGCCGTAGGGGAACCTGCGGCTGGATCACCTCCTTTCTAAGGATGACTTTAGATTGAATGGCTTGCCATTCACGTAAGTCACTTAGCAATGATCGGTACCTTTGCCGATCAACATCAGACGAACCCGGGTCGTCCTCATATCTCTTCAGAACGTAGGTCCTGCACAGCGGTGCAGGGTCCCAAAGCACGGGGCCTTAGCTCAGCTGGGAGAGCGCCTGATTTGCATTCAGGAGGTCAGGAGTTCGATCCTCCTAGGCTCCACCACTGCCTGGCCCTTGTTTTAACCACGTTGGGCTTGCCGCTTTCGACAGACTTTCTTCGAAAGTCGTCTGCCGCGGCGTCGCGGTTTTGCCTTTGGCAAAACACGCTGGGTCGGTAGCTCAGGTGGTTAGAGCGCACGCCTGATAAGCGTGAGGTCGGAGGTTCAAGTCCTCCTCGACCCACCACTTCCCTCGGGAGTGGACCCCATTCATCCGGATCGTATCGATAAGCATTTGCGAATGTTTATCCGTCCGATCCAGGACGCCTAATTTACATCGTTTAGAGAGAAATCAATCAACCTTGCTGATTGACTGGAGTAACAGTCGATCTCTTCGGGTTCTGCCACGGCAGAAGGTTGAACATTGGTCTAGCCGGCCGATGGTCAATATCCCCGCTGAAACAGCAAGAGTTGTCCAAGTCAAGTACACTAACCAACGCGTCGATTGCATGATCGACGCAGCGGAGATCAATGATCTCCGTGGGAAAGTATGCTTTTGATCCGGAAATAGCGGCATCTGACATACCAGCCAGGTGCCATGCTCGGCCATTGGTGTAACGCCCCGGCGCTCAAGTAGCGAAGCGGTAGCGCATCAATCATGCCTTGCTCTTTCTGGATCAAATCAAGCGCGAGAAGGGCGTTTGGTGGATGCCTTGGCAGTAAGAGGCGATGAAGGACGTGATACTCTGCGATAAGTCATGGTTAGCCGAGAATAGGCTTTGATCCATGAATCTCCGAATGGGGCAACCCACCTGATACTCAGTTATTATTAGCCCTCGTGGTTATTGATAATTGGGTAAAACAGGTACTTATTACCTGAATACATAGGGTTTTAAGAGCAAACCCGGGGAACTGAAACATCTAAGTACCCGGAGGAAAGGACATCAATAGAGACTCCCCTAGTAGCGGCGAGCGAACGGGGACCAGCCGAGCCTTGAGAGTGACCAGAATGATCTGGAAAGATCAGCCATAGTGGGTGACAGCCCCGTATGGGAAGCTCGATGGGACGTATCAAGTAGGGCGGGACACGTGAAATCCTGTCTGAAGATCGGGGGACCACCCCCGAAGGCTAAGTACTCCTTACTGACCGATAGCGAACCAGTACCGTGAGGGAAAGGTGAAAAGCACCCCGACGAGGGGAGTGAAACAGTACCTGAAACCGGACGCCTACAAGCAGTCGGAGGGGCCTTGCGCCCTGACGGCGTACCTTTTGTATAATGGGTCATCGACTTGGTCTATCTAGCAAGCTTAAGCCGTTAGGTGTAGGCGCAGCGAAAGCGAGTCTTAATAGGGCGCATGAGTTAGATGGATCAGACCCGAAACCGAGTGATCTAGGCATGACCAGGATGAAGACAAGGTAACACTTGTTGGAGGTCCGAACCCACACCTGTTGAAAAAGGTCGGGATGAGTTGTGCCTAGGGGTGAAAGGCCAATCAAACTCGGAGATAGCTGGTTCTCTGCGAAATCTATTTAGGTAGAGCGTCATCCGAATACCCCGGGGGGTAGAGCACTGGATGGGTAATGGGGCCCCACAGGCTTACTGATCCTAACCAAACTCCGAATACCCGGGAGTACTAGATGGCAGACACACGGCGGATGCTAACGTCCGTCGTGAAGAGGGAAACAACCCTGACCTACAGCTAAGGCCCCCAATTCATGGCTAAGTGGGAAAGCAGGTGGGACGACCAAAACAACCAGGAGGTTGGCTTAGAAGCAGCCATCCTTTAAAGATAGCGTAACAGCTCACTGGTCTAAACAAGTTGTCCTGCGGCGAAGATGTAACGGGGCTCAAGCCATGAGCCGAAGCTTAGGATGCCGCAAGGCATGGTAGCAGAGCGTAGTGTGACATAGCACTTGTCTTTATTGCCGCACTTAGGAAGCTGGAGCATTAACGTGCTCAAGTAGCCGATAGGCGGTAGCACAAGACAAAGTGCTTTCTGTGAAGCCGGCGCGTGAGCGATCCGGTGGAGAGATCACTAGCGAGAATGATGACATGAGTAGCGACAAAGAGTGTGAGAGACACTCTCGCCGAAAGTCCAAGGGTTCCTGCTTAAAGCTAATCTGAGCAGGGTAAGCCGACCCCTAAGGCGAGGCCGAAAGGCGTAGTCGATGGGAACCAGGTTAATATTCCTGGGCCAGATGGAAGTGACGGATTGCGACTGTAGTTTGCCCTTATCGGATTGGGTGGGCTGCTGAGCGGTTCCTGGAAATAGCTCCATCATGAGATCGTACCCTAAACCGACACAGGTGGACTGGTAGAGAATACCAAGGCGCTTGAGAGAACGATGTTGAAGGAACTCGGCAAAATACCTCCGTAAGTTCGCGAGAAGGAGGCCCGGTTCCTAGGCAACTAGGGGCTGGGGGCACAAACCAGGGGGTGGCGACTGTTTACTAAAAACACAGGGCTCTGCGAAGTCGCAAGACGACGTATAGGGTCTGACGCCTGCCCGGTGCCTGAAGGTTAAAAGGAGGGGTGCAAGCTCTGAATTGAAGCCCAGGTAAACGGCGGCCGTAACTATAACGGTCCTAAGGTAGCGAAATTCCTTGTCGGGTAAGTTCCGACCTGCACGAATGGCGTAACGACTTCCCCGCTGTCTCCAACATCGACTCAGCGAAATTGAATTGCCGGTCAAGATGCCGGCTACCCGCGGTTAGACGGAAAGACCCCATGCACCTTCACTACAGCTTCGCACTGGCATCAGGCACAACATGTGCAGGATAGGTGGTAGGCTTTGAAACCGGGACGCCAGTCCCGGTGGAGCCATCCTTGAGATACCACCCTTGTTCTGCTTGATGTCTAACCGCGGTCCGTTATCCGGATCCGGGACCCTGCGTGGCGGGTAGTTTGACTGGGGCGGTCGCCTCCTAAAGCGTAACGGAGGCGCGCGAAGGTTGGCTCAGAGCGGTCGGAAATCGCTCGTTGAGTGCAATGGCAAAAGCCAGCCTGACTGCGAGACTGACAAGTCGAGCAGAGACGAAAGTCGGCCATAGTGATCCGGTGGTCCCAAGTGGGAGGGCCATCGCTCAACGGATAAAAGGTACGCTGGGGATAACAGGCTGATACTGCCCAAGAGTCCATATCGACGGCAGTGTTTGGCACCTCGATGTCGGCTCATCTCATCCTGGGGCTGGAGCAGGTCCCAAGGGTATGGCTGTTCGCCATTTAAAGAGGTACGTGAGCTGGGTTTAGAACGTCGTGAGACAGTTCGGTCCCTATCTGCCGTGGGTGTAGGATACTTGAGAGGAGTTGCCCCTAGTACGAGAGGACCGGGGTGAACGTTCCACTGGTGGACCTGTTGTTGCGCCAGCAGCAGTGCAGGGTAGCTATGAACGGACAGGATAACCGCTGAAGGCATCTAAGCGGGAAGCCCCCCTCAAAACAAGGTATCCCTGAGGACCGTGGTAGACCACCACGTCGATAGGCCGGAGATGTAAGCGCAGCAATGCGTTCAGTTGACCGGTACTAATGGTCCGATAGGCTTGATTTGATCCAGTAACAGCAAGGCT